>DATESB010000112.1:0-6135 GCA_035271065.1 Lachnospiraceae bacterium
CTTTACAGGTGACAGATATCCGGTTCCGAGACCGATACCCATGATAAAACCATAGCATACGTAAATACCGATTAATGATACGAGGCTTCCTTTGTGCATACCGCCATAATAAATGAAGAAACCTGTTCCTGCCATACCGACTGTAAAGCAGATAGTGGCAAGGAGTGAAGATTTATGGATATCTTTTTCTACGATATTGCCAAGGAATGCGGCAGACATACCGAGGAAGAAGATGGCGAAACTAAACGCCCATTCTGTTGCCCCCTTTGAAAAGCCGATATAGTCAGCGATTTCCTGACTGAAAATAGACCAGCAGTAAACCGTTCCGATACTGCAGTGAAGAAGAAGCGCAGGTATTGCGGCTCTGGTCCACTTGTTACTGAATTTTCCCATGATAGAATTCTTCCTTTCTCTTCTTAAATGTAAATTGGTTCAAAACCTTTACCATTATAGCAAAACAATTTCAAAATAACAATATTTTATTAAATTTTCGTGGAATAATGAAATCATTTCTGCTATAATATAGACCGAGTGTGCATAAGGATATTTTTTTATGCGGAAAAATAGGTGAATGAACGTGGTTTATAATGATATTTTAGAGGCAATCGGACACACACCGATGATACGACTGAACCATATGACAGAGCCACAATCGGCAGAGATATTGGTGAAATACGAGGGGCTCAATGTCGGCGGTTCAATTAAGACAAGAACAGCATACAATATGCTGCGTAAGGCTGAGAAGCAGGGACTGATTAACGAGGATACCATTATTGTAGAGCCGACCAGCGGTAATCAGGGAATCGGACTTGCGCTTGTGGGTGCGGTTAAGGGCTATAAGGTCAAGATTATTATGCCGGATTCCGTCAGCGAAGAACGAACAAAATTAGTTGAGGCATATGGTGCAGAAGTAATCAAGATACATGACGCAGGCGATATCGGTGCCTGTATTGAAGAATGTTTGAATACAGCACTGCGCATGGAAAGTGAAGACCCACATGTGTTTGTGCCACAGCAGTTTACCAATGAGAATAATCCCAAGGTTCACAAATACCACACCGGCGTTGAGATATTAGAGCAGGTAGAGGGGCCGATTGACGGTTTCTGCTCAGGTGTAGGTACCGGCGGAACGATATCGGGAATCGGAGAAGTATTAAAGAGTCAGAATCCGGACATCAAGATATGGGCAGTAGAACCTGAAAATGCAGCAATTCTTTCAGGCGGAAGCATCGGGACTCATTTGCAAATGGGAATTGGTGACGGATTAATCCCGCAGAATTTGAATACAAAGATATATGAAAATATTTGTATTGTGACAGATGAAGAGGCACTAACGACAGCAAGACGCTTGATGAGGGAAGAAGGTATCATGTGCGGTATTTCAAGCGGTTCCAATGTTGCAGCAGCAATTAAGATGGCAAAGATGCTAGGCAAAGGAAAGACAGTTGTCACAGTTTTACCGGATACAGGCGAGCGATATTTCAGTACGGAACTCTTTACAAAATAAAATAGCGAATAAACGAACACAAACGAAGGGAGAATATATATAATATGAAGAAACGAGAAGACATCCACAAAATACTAATCATTGGGTCAGGTCCGATTATCATCGGGCAGGCATGTGAATTTGATTACTCAGGTACGCAGGCATGTAAGGCACTTCGCAAGTTGGGCTATGAGATTGTATTGGTTAATTCCAACCCTGCAACGATTATGACAGACCCGGACACGGCAGACGTGACCTATATTGAACCATTGAACGTAGAGAGATTGGAACAAATTATTGCGAAGGAGAGACCGGATGGATTATTGCCGAATTTAGGCGGACAGTCAGGTCTTAATCTTTGCTCGGAACTCTACAGTGCAGGTATTCTTGATAAATACAACGTCAAAGTCATCGGCGTACAGGTAGATGCGATTGAACGTGGTGAGGATAGAATCGAATTTAAGAAAACAATGAATTCTCTCGGAATCGAAATGGCAAGAAGTGAAGTTGCCTATACGGTTGATGAAGCACTCGCAATTGCGGGTGAACTCGGATATCCTGTCGTGTTGCGTCCGGCATACACCATGGGCGGTGCAGGCGGCGGACTTGTCTATAATACAGAAGAGTTAAAGACAGTTTGTGAGCGTGGTTTGCAGGCGAGTCTTGTTGGTCAGGTACTTGTAGAAGAGTCAGTACTTGGTTGGGAAGAACTTGAATTAGAAGTCGTACGTGATGCAACAGGTAAGATGATTACGGTTTGCTTCATTGAAAATATTGATCCCTTGGGTGTGCATACAGGAGACTCTTTCTGTAGTGCTCCGATGCTGACCGTTCCGCAGGAAGCACAGGATGAATTGCAGAGACAGGCATATAAGATTGTAGATGCCATTCAGGTAATCGGCGGAACCAATGTTCAATTTGCACGTAATACAGAGACAGGAAGAATTATTGTTATCGAAATTAATCCGAGAACATCTCGTTCTTCAGCACTTGCTTCAAAGGCAACAGGGTTCCCGATTGCGCTTGTTTCTTCCATGTTGGCAGCAGGACTTGACCTGAGTGATATTCCGTGTGGTAAATACGGAACACTTGATAAATACAAACCGGACGGTGACTACATCGTTATCAAATTTGCACGCTGGGCATTTGAGAAGTTCAAAGGTGCTGAGGATAAACTCGGTACACAGATGCGCGCAGTCGGTGAAGTTATGAGTATCGGTAAGACTTATAAAGAAGCATTCCAAAAGGCAATCAGAAGTCTTGAAATAGGACGCTATGGCCTGGGCGGTGCAAAGAATTTTGCAGAATTATCAAAGAAAGAACTGCTTGATAAATTGCATATTCCGACAAGTGAACGTCAATTTATTATGTATGAGGCACTCAGAAAAGGTGCTACTGTAGATGAATTGTTTGAGTTAACTAAGATTAAACCATATTTCATTGAGCAGATGGAACAACTTGTATTGGAAGAGGAAGCAATCAAAGCATATAAGGGCACTGTTCCGCCTACAGATGTGTTGCAGGCAGCAAAGAAGGACGGTTTCTCAGACAGATATTTGAGTGGATTACTCGGAGTTACAGAGCAGGCAATCAGAGAAGCAAGACTGAGTGCAGGCATTGAGGAAGTATGGGAAGGGGTACATGTAAGTGGTACTCCGGATAGTGCATATTACTATTCTTCTTACAATATTCCGAAGAGTGCAGATGTAGTTGAAGTTGATAGTGGTAAGCAGAAAATCATGATTCTTGGTGGTGGACCGAATCGTATCGGTCAGGGTATCGAGTTTGATTATTGCTGTGTTCATGCAGCAATGGCACTGAAGAAACTTGGTTTTGAGACAATTATCGTCAACTGTAATCCCGAGACAGTATCTACAGATTATGATACTTCAGACAGATTGTATTTTGAACCGCTTACATTGGAAGATGTACTCAGTATTCACGATAAAGAAAAACCGGTTGGAGTCATTGCACAGTTTGGTGGACAGACACCTCTGAATCTGGCAGCAGACCTGAAGAAATATGGCGTTAACATCTTAGGAACAACACCTGAGACAATTGACCTTGCAGAAGATAGAGATTTATTCCGTGAAATGATGGATAAATTGGATATTCCGATGCCTGAGTCAGGTATGGCTGTTAACATTGACGAGGCACTTGCCATTGCCAAGAGAATCGGATATCCGGTTATGGTTAGACCTTCTTATGTACTTGGCGGACGTGGTATGGAAGTTGTTCATGATGACGAAGCACTGCGCATCTATATGGCGGCAGCAGTTGGTGTAACACCTGACAGACCAATTCTCATTGACCGTTTCCTGCACAATGCACTTGAGTGCGAAGCAGATGCAATCAGTGATGGCGAGCATGCATTTGTTCCGGCTGTTATGGAGCATATTGAGCTTGCAGGTGTTCATTCAGGTGACTCAGCATGTATCCTTCCGTCAATGAACATTTCCGAGGAAAATGTAAAGACAATCAAAGAATATACAAAGAAAATCGCGAAAGAAATGAATGTACGCGGTTTGATGAATATGCAGTATGCAATCGAGGATGATAAGGTCTATGTGCTTGAAGCAAATCCGAGAGCAAGCCGTACCGTTCCCCTTGTATCTAAGGTATGCAACATTAAAATGGTTCCGCTGGCAACTGAAATCATTACGTCAGAATTGACCGGCAAGAAATCTCCGGTTCCGGAACTTGCGGATAAGAAATTTGCACATTACGGTGTAAAAGAAGCGGTATTCCCGTTCAATATGTTCCAAGAAGTGGATCCTCTGTTGGGACCGGAAATGCGTTCTACCGGCGAAGTGCTTGGCATGGCAGACAATTTCGGCGCAGCATTTTACAAGGCACAGGAAGCAACGCAGTCGAAACTTCCGCTGTCAGGTTCTGTATTAATCAGTGTCAATGACAGAGACAAGGCAGAAGTTGTTGAAGTGGCAAAGGGCTTCCATGAGTGCGGATTTAAGATTATTGCAACCGGCGGCACCTATGATTTGATTGTAAAGAACGGAATTCCTGCAGAGAAAATCTTCAAGTTGCAGCAGGGAAGACCGAACATTTTGGACGCTATTACCAATAATCAGTTAGATATCATCATCAATACACCAGATGACAAAAAGGGTGCGGTTGATGACAGTTATATTCGTAAAGCAGCAATTAAGGGACGTATTTCTTATGTGACGACGATGGCAGCAGCAAAAGCATCCATTGCCGGTATCAAAGCAATGAAGGAATCCAAGGGAGATGTGAAGTCTCTGCAGGAATTCCATAAAGCAATTCAGTAAGAGCCGGTTAGAAGGAGGAAATATCATGTTAGATATGAAATTTGTCAGAGAAAATCCTGACCTTGTGAAGGAAAATATCAAGAAGAAATTCCAAGAAGCAAAACTTCCGCTTGTAGATGAAGTTATTGCACTGGATGCCGAAAGCAGAGCAACGCAGCAGGAGGCAGACGAACTGCGAGCAAACAGAAATAAGATTTCCAAGCAGATTGGTGCTTTGATGGCACAGGGTAAAAAGGAAGAAGCTGAGGAAGTAAAGAAGCAGGTAACTGCCAATTCTGAGCGTCTTGCCGAACTGGAAGCAAAAGAAGGTCAGTTACAGGAGCAGGTTACAAAGATTATGATGACACTGCCTAATATCATTGACCCGAGTGTGCCGATTGGTAAGGATGACAGTGAAAATGTTGAAGTGACAAAATATGGCGAACCGGTGGTTCCTGATTTTGAAATTCCGTATCATACACAGATTATGGAGCGTTTTGACGGCATTGATATTGATGCAGCCGGCAAAGTGGCAGGCAATGGTTTCTATTATCTGATGGGTGATATTGCAAGACTGCATTCAGCGGTTATTTCTTACGCAAGAGATTTTATGATTGACAGAGGATTTACCTATTGCGTACCTCCTTTCATGATTAGAAGCAATGTGGTAACCGGTGTTATGAGTTTTGCCGAAATGGATGCCATGATGTATAAGATAGAAGGAGAAGACTTATATCTCATCGGAACCAGTGAGCATTCCATGATTGGTAAATTCATTGATACGATTATTGAAGAGGAGAAACTGCCTCAGACATTGACCAGTTATTCTCCGTGTTTCAGAAAAGAAAAGGGCGCTCACGGTATTGAGGAGCGTGGGGTATACAGAATTCATCAGTTTGAGAAGCAGGAAATGATTGTTGTCTGCAAGCCGGAAGAAAGTCCGATGTGGTTTGATAAGTTGTGGCAGAATACAGTTGATTTGTTCCGTTCTTTGGATATTCCGGTCAGAACGTTGGAATGTTGTTCCGGAGATCTTGCTGATTTGAAGGTGAAATCATTTGACGTAGAGGCATGGTCACCGAGACAGAAGAAATACTTTGAAGTCGGCAGTTGCTCAAACTTGGGTGATGCACAGGCGCGCCGCTTGAAGATTCGTGTAAATGGTGAAAATGGTAAATATTTCGCACATACACTCAATAATACAGTTGTTGCTCCTCCAAGAATGCTGATTGCATTTTTAGAGAACAATCTAAATGAGGACGGAAGTGTGAATATTCCGACTGTTTTACAGCCTTATATGGGTGGAAAGACGAAGCTTGAGACGAAGAATTAGATATATGGTTCAAATGGTATACTTGGTTTAAATGGTCTATATGGTTT
>DATESB010000113.1:0-5770 GCA_035271065.1 Lachnospiraceae bacterium
TAATTGATGATGTATATTATATATGGAATAAGGATGTTCTGTTAGAATATCTGCCTAAATTCATTCTGAATAACCGTTGGAACCACTATAATGCCGACAATGCATATGTATGGGCAGACAGTTATCTATGTTCCAAAGAAGCAGCTCTTGCAATCTATAATACACAGCGTACCGTGCAGACTTATGATGAAAAGTCATATGATACCTATCTTGAAAACTGTGATATTTTTCTGAATTCCGTCACTCCGTATATTGAGGAAAATCCGGATACCACTTTCTATTTCTATTCTTCTCCATACAGCATTCTGTTTTGGGATGACAGTACAAGACGTGGTGAAGCTGCAGCAGAAATTACCGCACTGACTTATGTGTTTGAGCATCTGTTGGAATATGAAAATGTCCGTATCTTCTATTTTCAAGATGATACAGACATTATAACCAATCTGGATAATTACAGGGATTACTCCCATTTTTCACAGGATATCAATTACTATATGTATGAATCCATGCGTGACGGTAATCATGAACTCACGAAGGATACTTATTATGATACTCTGATCAATATGTATGATTTTGTGAAAGCCTATGACTATGAAGCTATCTTCCACTAAGTTCTTTCTATCCTTCTATTCTATTTACGCTTCCACGTAGAAAACACCAACTGCATCCGGTCCGCTGTAGGTACCGACAACGGGACCCATACATACATTGTCTATGATATTTTCCACACCGCGTTCTTCCAATGTTTCTTTTAGAATTTTTCCTTTTTCTTCTGCAAATGCATGCCCTACTAACAATGGCAAACCTTTTTTATTCGGAGTCTTTTCCAATTTGTTTGTAAGCCATTTGATTGCAGACTTCTTGCCTTTTGCCTTATCTACAAC
Organism: Lachnospiraceae bacterium; assembly: GCA_035271065.1. Classification (GTDB taxonomy): domain Bacteria; phylum Bacillota; class Clostridia; order Lachnospirales; family Lachnospiraceae; genus JAAYYM01. The sequence goes on from DATESB010000113.1 coordinate 885, forward strand.
TTCAATTTTGCCATCTACCAAAGATACAATCGGGTGTAATCCAAGTGCGGTTCCGATAAATGCAACCGTAGAGGAAACACGTCCGCCCTTTTTTACATAATCCAATGTCTCCAATGCAACAAACAGACGCAACTTTGGAATATAAGACTGAATTGCATCTGTAATCTCTTGGACAGAAGCACCTTTATCTCGCATCTGACCTGCTATGATAGCCAACAAGCCCAGTGCACTGCATACATTACGGGAATCTATGATGGTAATTTTATCTGTCTCAAGGCTGTCTTTTGCAATGACTGCCGATTGATAGGTTCCACTGATTTCACTTGAAAGATGAATACTGATGATTTCATCTCCCTGATCTAAATATTCCTTATATTTCTTCTCAAATTCAAACGGATTCACCTGCGCTGTTGTCGGCAATTCGTCATAAGAAATCAACTTTTTATAATATTCGTCATTGGTAATATCGACGCCGCTTCTATAGACCTCTTCTCCAAAGCGAACGGTTAACGGCATGACATCAATCTGAAGTTCTTCGCCACGCTTTGGCGTAATATCACTGGAACTGTCTGTTATAATTCTTATCATCTCTCAGAATCTCCTCTTTGTCGTTTTCTAAATTATACAATCAAAGAAAGCCTCTGTCAACAATAACTATATGATGTAGCATTGATAACTATGTTCTTTTTGTCATACATCATTCCTTGTGAATGTTACCACAACTTCTCAGGATACACGCCCTCTTCCTTCAGTTTAGCAATGGATGCCACTACATATGGCTTATCTTCCTGATAAGTTACACCAAACCATTTGTCTTTGGATTTCAGCACTTTTACAGTTGCTTTGTCTGCATTTAACAATTCATCTACTACAAACGGAAGGTAACATTCTGCTTTCAGCGGATTGCTTGGAACCGTCTTTTCAAAAAACTGCTCAAAGGATTTGCCGACTTCCGGCAGAAAACTCTTTGTAAATCCCCACAAATTCATAGACACGATACTGTCTGTCGCAATATCTGCATAATTTGTTCCGTCCTCTGTATAGGCAGCGCCTCTATCTGTCTTTACAATTTGTGTACGCTCAACGATATCCGTCAAAAAGTCATTTTGATCTGTTGTACAAACACCACGTGATACGTAGCCGTTTTCTGTCAATGTATTACCAAGTTCATAGCCCACCATCGCATATCTGTAATGCGTATCGTCCTCATTGTTTGCAAGATAATCATAGATTACCTGAAAGGCCTCTCTGCCATAATAATCATCTGCATTAATCACAGCAAACGGTCCGTTTATGATATTACAGCAACTTAATATTGCATGAGCGGTGCCCCAAGGTTTGATTCTTCCCTCCGGGATACTGCAACCCTTTGGAATATCACTTAATTCCTGAAAGACATATTCAACCTGAATACTGTCCTTCACAATATCACCGACACAGGTACGAAAATCCTGCTCGTTTTCTTTCTTGATAATAAAGATTACCTTCTGAAACCCTGCACGAATAGCGTCATAAATTGAAAAATCGATGATTTTATTGCCCACAGAGTCTACCGGATCAATTTGTTTCAGTCCGCCGTAACGACTCCCCATTCCTGCTGCCATGATGACTAATACCGGTTTTTCCATCCTTTATTTCCTCCTGTCAAATATCAAACTAATCAAAAAGAGAGATTTAACAATGACTCTTTACATCTTCATTTTTGCATTTAATTTTGCATAAATTTGTTCGCGAAACCATGGTTCAGAAGATGCCTTAACTGCCTCTTCCAATGTAAACCATGCTACACCGCTGTTTTCATCCTCTTTGATAGATAACACATCCGCTTCCGAAGCTTCTAACAAATAAGTAACATTTAAATGCAAATGAGAAGATACATACTTTCCTTTTTTCACATGTCCGTCTACAGTCAATACTTCCAGCGAAAAAATTTCATCGGAAATCGGTTTAACCAACTGAACGCCGCTTTCTTCCCTCACCTCTTTGATTGCTACCCGAAGTAAGTCGCTATCACCGTCTGCGTGTCCACCAAGCCATGACCATGAATCAAAAATATTATGATATGCCATCAACGCTTTTGTCTTTTCCGGATTCACTACCCAAGCCGCTGCTGTCATATGCATCGCTTCATTGTCACGTGTAAAGATATTTTCCTGTTCCCGAAGTTGTTTCAAAAGAAAACTTTGATCTCTTTCTTCCTGTTCATTCCACGGAGTATAACGCTCTATTGCCTCAATGATTGCTTCATTCATTCCGGTTTCCTCGTCATTTCATATCATCAGCCCTTATTCTGTGCTTCAATCAATCCTTGACCACCATATAATTCACGCAGCTTCGGCTTTTCAATCTTGCCGGTTGGATTACGCGGTATGTCAGCGAAGATAATCTTATGCGGACGTTTGTAACGAGGTAGCTGCTTGCAGAACTCCTCTACGCGCTCTTCTGTCAGAATATAGCCTTCCTTTGTTTCAATGATTGCCGCACTCACTTCACCAAGTCTCTTATCCGGCAATCCAATGACTGCAACGTCATGCACTGCTTCATTGGTACGAATAAAGTCTTCTATCTGTACCGGGTAAATATTCTCGCCGCCACTGATGATCACATCTTTCTTTCTGTCTACCAGAAGAATAAATCCGTCCTCATCCTCACGTGCCATATCTCCTGTATAGAGCCAGCCGTCTGCCAACACTTCATCCGTTGCCTTCTTATCGTGGTAATAGCAGGTCATGACACCCGGTCCTTTGACAGCCAATTCACCAACCTCACCGCGCGCAACGGTCTGTCTGTTCTCATCCACAATTTTAGTTTCCCATCCATATCCGGCCTTGCCGATTGTGCCGACTTTATGGATGTTCTCAACGCCCAAATGTACACAACCCGGTCCGATTGACTCGCTCAAACCATAGTTCGTATCATATTGATGATTTGGGAAGTACTCCAGCCATTTCTTAATCAAACTTGGTGGTACAGGCTGTGCACCGATATGCATCAGTCTCCATTGTGACAATTCATATTGGCTCAAATCCACACGCTTACTTTCAATTGCCTCTAAAATATCCTGTGCCCACGGAACCAACAGCCATACAATCGTACACTTTTCCTTCGATACGGCATCCAAGATAAATTCAGGTTTTGTTCCCTTTAACAGAACCGCTTTGCTTCCTGATAAGAGACTGCCAAACCAATGCATCTTTGCCCCTGTATGATAAAGTGGCGGAATACAAAGAAATACATCGTCTTTTTGCTGTCCATGATGATTCTGCTCTACCTTGCAAGAATGCATCAAACTCAAATGTTTATGTAAAATTGCCTTTGGAAATCCGGTTGTTCCCGATGAAAAGTAAATTGCTGCATCATCATCATCTGTAATCGGAACATTTGGTGCCTGAGAAGAACAATTTGCTGCTAATGAATTATAGTCATCCGCAAAAGAAGGACAGTTCTCACCAACATAAATGAGTAGTCTCTTCTTGCTGATTTCATCTGCAATCTCTTCAATACGTCCGATAAATGCAGGTCCAAATACCAATACATCCGCCTGTGCCAACTTTGCACAATATAGTATCTCATCTGATGAATAACGGAAATTAAGTGGCACCGCAAGTGCGCCTGTCTTTAAAATACCAAAATAAATCGGCAGCCATTCCAAACAGTTCATCATCAGAATTGCAACTTTATCACCTTTTCTGATGCCTCTTGAAATCAATAAATTCGCAAAGCGATTTGCCTTTTCATCAAATACACTCCAAGTGATTTCTCGTCTGTAATGCTCCTTCGGATTAGGCTCCATGAGTTCATATTCCTTCCATGTCACCCTTCTGTCTTCTTTAATCTCCGGATTAATCTCAACCAGACATATATCGTTACCGTATTCACGGCTGTTTCTCTCTAAAAGTTCTGTAATTGGCATGTTCTTTTCTCCTGTTCTTTGTCTCTTTAACGCGCTTACTCACTAAAGTGCATTCAATAAAATATAGTATACGCATACAAACTGCTCTTGTCAATTAGTCATCTTCCATCAATTCATCCCACTGTGCCATTAAGTCTAATAAAAGCAGTTCCTGTTCATCAATGCTGTTCTGGATTTCCTGTAGTTTTATGTAATCGGTAGCAAGTTCCGGATTCATCAGTTCATCCTTTTGTTTCTGAATGCTTTCTTCACAATCCTCTAACTGCTCTTCCAGTTTTTTAATCTTCCGTTCCCGTTTTGCCTGTTCTTTTCCGGGGTTATAATACTTACTTCCGGGCGTATTTGTTACCGTCTTATCTTCCTTTTTGATACCGCTATTCCTGCCCTGTTGCTCATTTTCATTTGATGCTTGTTCTACCCGCTCCATTTCTTCCATATATTGTTCATATCCATATGGATAGATTTTGCAGCCGTCATCGTTCATAACAAGTAAAATATCAGATACCTGTTTAATAAAATATCGATCATGAGATACAAAGATAACCGTACCCTGAAAGTTCTTAAGCATTGATTCCAATGTTTCCTTACCGACAATATCCATATGGTTTGTCGGCTCATCCAGAATGAGAAAATTGGGTTTGCGCTTAAATATCTTGGCTAATGCCAGCCTTACGCGCTCTCCACCGGAAAGCATACTGACTTTCTTATACACCTCATCCTGCGTAAACAGAAATGCTCCCAAACAATTCCGCACCTCTGTCTGCAACAGCGTAGGAAACTCATCCCAGAATTCATCCAAAACTGTCTTTTCACTCGAATACTGTGCCATCTGCTGATCAAAATATCCAACTTCCACATGATTACCGTAAGAATAAAACCCGGATAATGGTTCAATATGTCCTACCAATGTCTTAAGGAGCGTTGACTTTCCAATACCGTTTCCACCGATAATGCCTAAACGCTGTCCTCTCTT
>DATESB010000114.1:0-6364 GCA_035271065.1 Lachnospiraceae bacterium
TTATTCCCGATTGTAGTGGTTTTATCCACCGTATAGAAATTGTTTAACAAATATTCAAAATCTTCTAAATCTGACATTTCATATTGCACCTTTTGGGTGCGCGCGCCTTCATTTTCCAGAAGGGCTTTGTCCGTTATATAAATATTCGGTATGGTGACAGGCGCATCTTCCACATCCTTATGTTCCTCATCGGCGCCTTCATTGCGCAATATGGCTTCGTAGGCATGATCATCCTCTATCTGCGTCTCATATCTGCCCTCATCCTCCACATAGGCAAGCACCGGAGTTACATTGACAATTCTGTTCCAAAGTGCTGAAAACACAGCCTCCTCATTTGCCTCATATTGTTGTTTGATTGCTTCCTCCTCCAACACATATAAAAGTCCGGGAAGCTGCGTCCGCACTATTTCTTTCTGTAATAATTCTTCTGCATAACCTGCAAAATCAAAAGACTGCCAAGCATACTCCGGCGTGCGCAACAACGTAATTGCGCGCATCGCACAAAAGCACCCTAACAGAAAAAGGATGCCTTTCAAAACCGCTCTGATTTTTTGGTTCCGCCGATTTTGCCTCATAAGAGAATATATGCGGACACGCCGTAAGTTATTCCAGCAGTATGACATACTGGATGCTATGCCAAAGCCATGTTTAATGCTTCGGAAATGGTGAAGCCCAGTCGCTTTACCGTCTCATCGATGTCTTTGGGTGTTACATAGAAATTGCCGAGTTCGGTCATGGTTCCGCGTAAACTCTCCACATGCTCCGGTGAACTGCCCGAAAGTACTGCAATTTCCTGTAGGATTGCCGCGATTGCATCGTTGACAATGGTTCCCGCGTCTACAACCAAAGGAACACCGATTGCAATCACCGGCACACCAAGCACTTCCTCTGTAATGGCACTTCGATGATTACCAACGCCGGAACCCGGATGAATACCGGTATCCGTTACCTGAATGGTACGATTGAGGCGCTTGGTACTACGCGCCGCCAGCGCATCAATTGCAATGATGAGGTCAGGATTTGTCTCATTGATAATTCCTTTTACAATTTCAGACGCTTCCATTCCGGTCTGCGCCATAACTCCCGGTGTAATAGAACTGATGAGATTGACCTTTTCGCTGCCGTAAGCAGCCGCCCCGTATTCCCTGATGATATGACGGGTAATCATCATATTATTGACAACGTTCGGCCCCAGTGCATCAGGCGTCACATCACGATTGCCAAGTCCGACAATCAAGACTGACTTTTCTTCTTTCATATCAGGTAAAAGTGTGCGCATATGCTTGGCCAATTCCTCAGAAATCTCCTGATGATACCCCTCGTCAGGCTCTGCCATATTCGGTGCTTCTAATGTAATGTAAGTTCCCATCGGTTTCCCAATTTCCTTTGCACCGTTCTTTGTTTCCACAATCACCTTCGTAATATGGATTTCACTATCCGGCTCATAGTATTCTTCCACATTGACACCGCGGATTTGCTCATTTTTCTCTTCAACACTTTCCTTTGCCTCTAGGGCAAGGTCTGTTCTCACTCGATATTCAGCCATGATGTCTCACTTTCCGATGTAAATTCTCTTAGTGACCTTAGTTTTTGCAGAAAAATACGGAATTATACGCAAGTTGGGTATTGACATCCAAGTTTTAATCCACTAGAATATATAAGGTACATGTATCCGCGTAGATACGTCCGTGTCCGGAATTCTACGTCAGTTCCATATTAGGGATACATCGTCACTTGGTGACAATTATTAGAAGGAGGTGTAGGTCTTGGCTAACATCAAATCAGCAAAGAAAAGAATTCTGGTAAATGAAACAAAAGCAGCCAGAAACAAAGCAATCAAATCTAAAGTTAAAACTTATGTTAAAAAAGTTTATGCTGCTATAGATGCAAAAGATAAAGAAGCTGCTAACGCTGCTTTACTCGAAGCAATCTCTGAGATTGACAAAGCGACGATTAAGGGTGTTTATCATAAAAACACATCCTCAAGAAAAGTTTCTTGTCTCACAAAAGCAGTTAACGCTATCGCTTAAGATATCGTATTGAAATATAATTTCACATAAAAAAGCAACCTCACCGTCAGAGGTTGCTTTTTATATTAATTCTCATACCGGTGTGACAATCGTTCTCCGGTTACAGAATGGACAGGGCAAGTATTATCGCCGAGTTCCAATAAATCGTCACTTCATTTGTGGAGTAACTTTCTTTGTCGTCAATGTATACCTTTGCAGGTGGCGCATCTTTTACTAACTCAGTTACACTCGGGTCATGATAGCCCTCATCAGGACCACCCACTAACATTCCCGGCATTGTTTTTTGCTTTGCTTCTGATGGTCTGTGGTGTGGGTACTTCGGTGAAACTGCACCATATCCTGTCACAAAACAGATGGCATTGGCATTCTTTCCAAACAGGTAATGCAACTGCTCTTTTGCACAATCCAAAAATGACTCTTCGCCTGTAATTTTATAGGCATCATATAAATGATACGCATTATTTGCCACATACATATTGGAACCCCATTCATACTCAGGCAATGAGAAGCGATAACTGTCATTGCTTGCTCTCTGCAAAATCATTCTGCCATACTCTAACATACTCTCCTTGATTTGGCCGACCAATTTTTCATCCGTAGGATACTTGGTTGTTGTTATGTATGCCTGATTACCAAAAGAACCGACTTCTTTCCAGCCATAGCCATGCATCATGCCCTTCTTGAGTAATTCCTTTAAATCATCATGATAACATTCTTCGCCGGTTGTTTTGTATAACTCAGCTGCCGCCCAATACTTCTCATCCTGATCATCCGGATCACCGTATTCTCCGGTCACAATTCCCTTCGGATTCTTAAATCCACCCGGCAAGAACATGCTCTTCATTGCAGTATATGCCTTAATTGCCGCACGCAGGCATCGCTTTGAAAAGTTTTCGTCATATTCCAAATAGAATCTGCTTGCCATTGCCATAATTGCTGCAAAATCTGCGGTTGCTGTAATGGAGGGCGGACTAATGACCAATATCTCACGTTCCTCCTCCGGCAATGCCGATAATGGTGGGAAGCCTTCGCAGGTTACCTTATGATAAACCACACCACTTTCCGGGTTCTGCATTTTAAGCATCCATTCCAATTCAAATCGTACTTCATCCAGCAAATCCGGTGTTGCAGTCTGGCTCTCCGGAATATTGAGTGCCTGTCCGAATACTGCCGGGCTATTCTCATATGCCATCAACAAATCCGCTGCCGTCACCGCTGCTGCAACAATATAACGTCCGTAATCACCCGCATCATGCCATCCACCTCTGACATCCATCGACTCATTGGTCGGATATATATAGGCTGGTGTATCATGACAACTCTCATGATCAAAATCGCCCGCGTATTTCTCAGGCAGTGCAACCCCACACCTTTGCAAATAGAAGAAACGCAACATTCCGTGTGTCACATCGTCATAAACGGTATCTCCGATTGCAAACGGATAAGAGTCCTCCATTCCTTCAGCCGTCACCACATAGGTACCCGATGTCTTCAGTTCAGAAAAGTCTGCAAAATAATTCAGTTCTCCTGCCTTTTCATTTTTGACCGGTCCACTCGTTGTTCCCGTATAGACTACCTTACCACTCTTTGCATCTTTCACGGCAAAATTTGCCGATGCTTTGTCTCGTAAAACGGCTGTTTTCTTGTCATTTGACCGAAATCCGATTTGTTCTGTAATAATCTGTTGCATCATAATCCTCCCTTATATAATCATTCATCTTAGCTTCATTGCTACTTCTCAAACGGGTACTCTATTCCATATATTGCTCTGATTTCATCCATAATCTTCATCACTTTAATAGTTTCACTATGTGGCATCTCAGGACATTCGATTCTGCCTTCACGAATTGCCTTCATTGCTGCACGCACCTCATATTCATAGCCTGTTATCTGCTTCGGCACAGAATATTCTTCTATCAGTTCCCTGTCCAAATCATATACCTTGATTGCCTCATAATTATTGACATTTTCCACTTGAATGTAGCCCGCGTCGCCATTAATCATGACACGTCTGTCACTTTGTGCAAAAATAGTGGTATACATGGTTGCCATTTTACCGTCACCGTAAGTAAATACAACGGTATCCTGTCCGTCTACCCCTGTTTCTGTCTTCACACACATTGCATCTATCTTCTGAATATCATCACCGAATATCATCAGCGCCGCATTAATCGGATAAACGGTCAAGTCAAGCAGTGCACCGCCAGCAAGTTCCGGTTGCATGATACGTGGTACCGTATGAATCACATAACCAAGATTGGCTGAAAGAGATGTAATCTTGCCAATCACTCCACTTGCCACTACATCATCAAGCATTTTTCTCGACGGCATATATCTGGTCCAAATTGCTTCTGTTAACAGAAGTTTCTTCTGTTCTGCCATTGCAAGAATTTCTTCTGCCTGCTTTGCATTTGCTGTAAATGCCTTTTCACAGAGTACATGTTTCCCATGTTCCAGACACAGTTTCACATGTTCATAATGATGTGAATGAGGGGTGGCTATATAAATAAGTTCAAGTGCTGCATCGCTTAACATCTCTTCGTACGAACCAAATGACTTTGTAAATCCGTGTTCCTTTGCAAATGACGCTGCACGTTCGGCATCTCTTGCCGCTACTGCATAAAGTTCCACATCCTCGCCATTTTGCTTCATGCCGTTTAATGTATTGGCCATGGTTACGGCAATGCCGCCTGCTCCTAAAATTCCGATTTTCATATCACTTACCTCCTTGCTGCAAACTGTATTACAAGCAGCGATTCGAAAAGACTTCGTCTTTCCTCATTCGCGTTGCTCACCGAGTAGGCAAACAAAACTCCTCGGATGCGAGCATCCGCTGAGATTTGGTTGTCTATTCGTCTCTGCTTGTCGTGACGTAGTTGTCGTCTACCGTAACTGAATTCATATCTTTGATGAACTGTGAAAACTTGCTGTACTTGTAATCTCTGATATTGAAGCCCAAATATTTCTTCTCAAGTTGACGCTTCATTTCACTCAAATTGACCTTTTTCTCTTTGCTTGCGAGCACTAACTCCTGAACAGTTGCTTCTATTTCTTCCATTGTGATTTGGCTTGTTACCGGACACACAATCAATGATTTGCCCTGCTGTTTCACTTCAACACTCTTGCAACTTCTAAGGAACTGTGACAGTTGCGAATAGCCATAATTTCTGGCATCAAAGTCCGGATAACGGCTGCTTAATTTGCTGCCAACTTCGCCCGCTGTAGTTACTCGGTCACTCTCATCATTATCTGCAATGATTTTAAGAATAGTGGCTTCAATGACTTCCTTCGCTACGAAGTTTACCTTGCTTGCCGCCTTCTGTGTTCCTTTTTTGCTTGCTCCGGTCTTCGCTTTACTATCTACTTCTTCTGCCTCTTCCTCCGGCTCCTCTTCAGCCGCCAAAATCTCCAAATATCTGAACAGACTGCAGGATGCAATAAAAGCCTCCTTTGTCTTCTGCTCACCCATACCGATGACTAACATACCGGACTCTCTGAGCCTGGATGCAAGTCTTGTGAAATCGCTGTCACTTGACACCAGACAGAATCCATCCACATTGCCGGAATACAGAATATCCATTGCATCAATAATCATCGCGGAGTCCGTAGCATTCTTTCCTTTGGTATACACATACTGCTGTATCGGTGTCAGCGAATTCTCCAATGCAACCTTCTCCCAGCGTGGCGCCGTCTTATTCGTCCAATCCCCGTATATTCTTTTGTAAGTGGCTACTCCGTAATTCGATATTTCATCCAATATATACTTGATATACTTTGATGATACATTTTCAGAATCGATGAGTACCGCCAGTCTTTTTTCTTGATTTTCCATAACTTCCTCTTTCTTGTATTGTTTTTCTCTCGAGTTCACGAGAACTCTCCCCTTGATTGTATCATATCAGAATAGAAAAGTAACTTCCTAATCGGTATTTTTTGTATCTTGTATTACGTAAAGTGAAATTCTAAATTCCATTTTAACGTATAAAGGGCAAAAAATAATTTCTTTGTCGCCCGGCGCTACCGTCTGCAATAAGGAAGCCATCATTTGACTTTAGTTTACTGACTCCAGGTTTAGATTTCTTGTGCTTTTGCCTTTGGGTAATTCGGGGTGTCGGTGAGGTGGTAATTACCCAATTATCCGAGCAGCTGGAAGCATATGTAAGTTTTTAACTTGCCCGCCTTTGGTTTTGGGTAATTAGAGGTGTCTGAAGACAGGTAATTACCCAATTACCTGAATGCCTGGAAACATATGTATGTTTTCAACTTGCTTGCCTTTATTTTGGGTAATTTGGGTGTCAGTAAACTGATAATTACCCAATCTACCAACAAAAGAA
>DATESB010000115.1:0-4638 GCA_035271065.1 Lachnospiraceae bacterium
CATAGATATTGATGATGAAGACAGCCAGAAACTCATCCGCTTCTTCAACGAACCGATTGGCCGTGAATATCTCATAAAGGAATGTGGCGTAGCGCCTGAATTTGTGCAGTTACTTGATTATTTCGGAATATCAGGCATTGCCAATATGTTATGTGCAATCAAGATGGCGAAATACTACGAACTAACCGAGCATGATGTCATTGCCACAGTCATGACAGATTCAGCAGTGATGTACGGTTCAAGAATCAAAGAACTTCAGGAAGAAGACGGTGCATATACTTCTGCAATGGCAGCAGTCGATTACGCAAAACATATTGCATCCATCAAAACAGATAACATGGAAGAACTAACCTACACAGCACGTAAACGTGTACATAATCTGAAGTACTATACATGGGTAGAGCAGCAGGGCAAATCTGTTGAGGAACTAAATGCACTTTGGTATGATGAAGCCAACACATGGGGCGCAGTTCGCAACGAAGCAGGGGCGATTGATAACCTAATCAATGAGTTCAACGAACGCACGGGGCTGCTTAAGAACTTATAATTGATGTTGTATATTCAAGGTGGACGACAATGGGAACAGTGAGAGTGAGTAGTATGCTGACTGTTTCAAGCGTCGTCCCCCTCAACTCGCAAGATGTTCGAAAACGAGAGGATGGCTCTCGTTTCCAAACGCGATTTTCACGCTCCTTTGGCCCATTGAAACTGTCAGCATACTACTCACTCTCACTGCTCCCACTGTCTGTTTGTAGAAGATAGGTAGATACAGAAGGACACAAGCACTGCCTCTGAATTTGTAGGTTAAGCCAAAGGAGCCTGAAAATCGCGATAAAAAGTGAGAGGCTGGCTCTCACTTTTTATCATTTTGCGAGTTGAAGGGGACGACGCCTCGGAGAATTCAGAGGCAGTGCTTGCGTCTTTCGTCCGTTAGAGAACGTTATAGAATAGGTTATGAAAATTGGAGGTAGGTTATGGGGAAAATGAAGAATGTGATATCAGCAGTTTGTGTGTCTTGTGGTCATGAGCAGGAAGCTGTGCCGAATACGACTACATGTGAGAAATGTGGCGGAATTCTGGATATTAAATATGATTATGAATGGATTAAGGGGCAGGTGACTCCAAAAGAGCTGCCAGAACGCAAGGATAATTCCATGTGGCGGTATCGGGAGTTTTTGCCGGTGGCAGGGGATAGTAAGGTGCCGAAGTTGAGAGTTGGATGGTCCCCGTTTTATGAGGTGGAAAGGCTGGCAGAGCGGATTGGGATTGCAAAGTTGTATGTGAAGGATGACGGGATTAATCCGACGGCTTCCCTTAAAGATAGAGCATCAGCAATGGCAGTGGTGAAAGCAGAAGAGGCGGGAGCAGATACGATAGCTTGTTCTTCTACAGGAAATGCAGCATCGTCACTTGCAGGAAATGCAGCGGCAGCAGGATTTAAGACGTTTATATTTGTGCCGGAGCGTGCACCAAAGGGAAAAGTAGCTCAGTTGATGATGTTTGGAGCCAATGTGATTAGTGTGCAGGGGTCTTATGAAGATACGTTCAGGTTGTCGGCAGAAGCAATTGACAGGTGGGGATGGTATAATCGTAATGCGGCGATTAATCCGTATTTGATGGAAGGTAAGAAGACGGTTTCTTTTGAAATTGCGGAACAGTTAAACTGGAAAATGACGGATTATGTAGCAGTTTCTGTTGGAGACGGCTGTACGATTGGTGGCGTTTGGAAGGGATTTAAGGATTTGTATGCTTCCGGATTTATTGATAGATTACCACGACTGATTAGCGTACAGGCAGAAGGGTGTTGTCCGTTGAATCGTGCGATTAGAGAAGGTAAGGACTGGTATCCGATGGAGGAGAATACGATTGCGGATAGTATTGCGGTTGGTGTTCCGAGAAACCCGGATAAGGCTTTGAATGCAATTAGAGAGTCAAATGGAATTGTTGTGAATGTAACAGATGAAGAAATATTAGAAGCAATGAAGTTGCTTGGAACAACCTGTGGCGTGTTTGCTGAACCGGCAGGTGCTACAGGAACTGCCGGTGTAAAGAAAGCCGTAGAGCAGGGATTGATACCAAAAGATGCGTCAGTAGTCAGCATTGTAACCGGTAATGGACTGAAGGATACTGCAAATGCAATTAAGGCGGCTGGTGAACCAATTTTGATTAAGCCGGAGATGGCGCTGCTTGTGGAGGCGTTCAAACAGTTTTGAGTATTAACAGGAAAAAGATAAGAGAAAAGTTTTGTAAAAAAAGTCGGAACGGAAAAATCCTCGGGTGATAAGATGTAATTGAAGTTAAATCAATTATATTTATCAGAAAAAAACATAGTTTCTGCAGGAAACTGTGAATAAGGAGGACAATCATGGAAGTAAGAAAAGCAATAGCAGAAGAAGTAAAAACGTTGACACAGATGTCGAAGCATGCATTTGATTCTGATGTAAATGTAGGTGCAAAGGAAGCTGGCGGACCACCGAATTACGACAAAGAGAAATGGCATGTAAAAATGATGAAGCAAGGAAATCTGTTTACCATCATTGAAAATGAAGAGATTGTTGGTGGCGCACTTCTTTTTTTAGATGGCAGCAGCATGTATGTTGCAAGAATTTTCATTGACCCGCAGTTTCACAGAATGGGCTACGGAATCAAAACAATGCGTCTAATTGAGAAATTGATTCCGGATATACATATCTATAACTTGGATACGCCGCTCTGGAATGTCAGGACAAATCAGTTTTATCAGAAACTTGGTTATCAAAAAGTAAAAACAGATAAGGAATTTGTTTACTATCAAAAGACGGTAGCCTAGAAAGTAAGAAAGATAATAAATGGAAATCAAAAAGAACCGCAGCCTAATCGGCTGCGGTTCTCATCAATTATCTCATTTACAATTATTCAAAACTTAAATTATCCCAAATATCATCCGGTACAAGTGCTACATAAGTTTTACCTGTGTTCAGGACAACCTCTGTACCGTCTTCGTAGTAGTAACGAGTCGGCTCAAGTTCTTCACCCTTTGACCAGGTAACAGGAACAGCCTGTCCGTTAGTAATGTAGTAACCGTCACGACCAAAGTCGATAGAATGGAACATCATGTATCCGTGATCATCAAATACGACATAGCGTGCATTCTGTAATAATAGGTTCTTAAATGCCAACTGCGCGTTGTTGTTGCCCGGATCAACATGTGCTGAACCATATTCTGAGTAGTAATATAAGCCGTCTTCTTCGTTATAATCCAAATAAGGCTTATTATGCTCAAACGGCATATCAATATGTGTACAAGGTTTAGCACCTGATATGGTTGATAAATCTGTTGGAGCAGTTTCAGATGCAAACTGATAATGAGGACCTGGATAGTAATCGTTGTATTCTATATCATAGCCCTTATTACTGAAGTTCTTGTCCAAGTCTCCGGGGAGAATGTACTCTGTAAATTCTCTTGCCTTGCCGTTATCAACACGTGAGAAAGTACCACTGAAATTCTCAACATAGTCTTTTGCAAGATAATCATCAATATAGAAAGGACCACCGTCATGACAAATAACAGCATTCCATTCAGGGATGAGCTGAAGGTTTGTGGGTCTAACGCTTCGGATACTTCCGAGCTGCTCAATCTTTGCCCAATCCTTAACAAGTACCATGAAACGTGTAACACCGTCATTCTGTGTACTGTTTGTGATTTCATATACGATGTCTGCATTGGTGGTTAATCCGTAATGCGGAAGAGCTGTCTTTTCATTATCTACCATAGCAGCAATAGGTCTCTGGTTCTTAATAGACTCATCAAGCCATTCGTTGGTCAATTCGCTTCGATACATACCTTCGCGTGTTTCTTCCTCTACTACAGCAGGTTCCTCTGCAACAGGTTCTTCGGTAACAACTTCAATAACCGGTTCAATAGCTGGTTCTGTTGTTGCCTCCTCTTCCTTTTTACCGCATCCTGCTATCATTAAACCACATGACAATGCAACAAGAAGCAGTAGGTTTAGCTTTTTCATAAATGTAATTCCTCTCTTTCTGTTAAAAAAATAATGACTTTCATTATCCCTGCCGATGATTATAACACAAAAATTTAGGCGAGTCATTAGCAAAATTAACAAATCTGTAATAAATATGATTCTGTTTTGTGAATTCGTTGAAAAAACAGGTGTATTCACGTATAATAGAAGCAAGAGATTTCATCTGTTGGGAGGAAAATCATATGCTGATGATAGGAAATGGTAAGGTTATCACGCGGAATGCAACCAAACCGTACATAGAGAACGGAGCCGTTGTAATAGACGGCACACAGATACTGTTTGTCGGAACGACAGCAGAATGTAAAGAGAAATACAAAGAAGCTCGGTGGATAGATGCCAGAGGAGGCGTTATTATGCCGGGCTTTATTAATACACATGAGCACATTTATTCGGCAATGGCACGCGGGCTTGCGATTAATGGTTACAATCCCAAGGGATTTCTGGATGTTTTGGACGGAATGTGGTGGACAATTGACAGGCATCTGACATTGGAACAGACGAAGCAGAGTGCCCTTGCAACTTATATTGACTGTATCAAGAATGGTGTGACAACGGTGTTTGACCATCATGCAAGTTACGGAGCAATTTCAGGCAGTCTCTTTCAAATAGAAGAGGC
>DATESB010000116.1:0-5129 GCA_035271065.1 Lachnospiraceae bacterium
ATCTTTTACCCTCGTATGTATATTCGGTAATTTTATTCTGGTTTATAAGTTCTTTTAGTATTGAGAGATCAGCTTTCTTTACTTTGATATAATGATTAATAATATCCTCTCGTATGGGATGTACTGAAGTAATGTTTAAGAGGTCTTCCGCAATATTGTCCGTAAAGAAAAATCCTTGTTCAGTATCATCTTCAGTGATACATTCAACACTTACACCGGAAATATTGTTGATTATACCTGCAGCTTCAATTAAACTTTCACAGCTTGCTCTGCATATGTTATTTTCTGCCGGAGGTCTTGTCGGAACCAATATGTAAGATTTCTGCGGATTAATTTTTGAAATTAGTTCTGCTATGCTTTCAAGATGTTGAGTATTGTCATTTAATCCTGATACAAGCATAGTCTCGGTAACAAGAGTCCCTTTATACGATTTAGAAAAATCAATCATACCCTCTAAAACCTTTTGATGACTTAAATTGCCGTGCGGTCTGTCGATTCCATGCCAGATGTCTTCATTAACAGCGTCGATTTTTATGGATACCCAATCTGCTTTTGATAAATCCTCTTTAACCTCATCCATCCATAAAAGCGATGCATTCGTTATGACCGCTATTTTAACATTTAGATTTTTTATGAGATTAAGTTCAATGCCTAAATTCTTATCAAGAGTCGGTTCACCGTCCGGTACAAAGGATATGTAATCCAGATGTTCTCCGTTTTCTTTAAGCTGATCTACTTTAGACTTAACCTCAGAATATATATCTTCAGGCTTATAAAAATCTTCTCTTTGTATTTGCATTCTTTTTGTTCTGCCGATCTGGCAGTAAACACAGGAATATGAACATATCTTGGGCGGAATATTATTGACCCCAAGGCTTTGCCCTAATCTTCTTGATGGTACAGGCCCATATACTATCATAATATTATTTCCTTTCTGTTAAAACATCACTATTATATAAGGATTCGGGAGAAGCTTTATCAGTAAACAAAATCCCATCAAGATGGTCAATTTCGTGGCAAAAAGCACACGCTAACAGCCCCGTTCCTTTTAGCTTAATAGAATCTCCTTTTTCATTCAAAGCGCTGACCTCGACTTGCTCTGGCCGTTTTACTGTTCCGTAAATACCGGGGATGCTTAAACATCCCTCAGTCTCCTGTTGTTCACCAAAAGAGCTTACGATTTTCGGGTTTATCAGCTTTATCAAGCCTTCTCCAACATCAATAACAACCAATCGTTTTAGTATACCAACCTGTACGGCTGCCAATCCCGCACCGTTTGCTTTGTACATTGTTTCTGCCATATCATTGAGGAGCATTATAATCCTGCTGTCTATCTTTTCTACTGTTCTTGATTTTTTGCGTAAAATATCATCTGTTTTATAATTCATTATATTTCTTATAGCCATATGCATCATCCTTATATAATTGAATAATAATGCGAATAAGGCAGGTAATCAGCCTGCCTTTCGCTGTGCCAACAGGATTATTCTTCCGTGCTTTCTTCAAAGTCCGCAAGACGCTTTTTTACATTGTGGAGCTGATTTTCCAACAGTTTTGCCTGTCTTTTCAAAAGCTCTTTTTCATCAGCATCCGATGCATATTCTCCGTTTGCACTCTGACCTCCGAAACGTGCCCGTCCCGGTAAACCGGTCGTATAAAACATTCTTCTTAAGCCTCGGCTTTTACCCCGTCCTCCACCGAGACCACATCCGAATCCTGCCTGATTTGCATAACTCGGAACTGCAAAGCCCGCGCACATACCTGCACCTCGTCCCGTCATTGGCCCCATTCCCATAGGTCCTGTTCCATCTCTTCTTGGCATAATATCACCACCTTTCCTGAAAGACTATTATTTTTGCAATCTGTTACGGTTTAACAAACGATAAGTCAGATACGCACATCCGGGCAATAACCCTACAATCCAAAACATATGTCTATAACCTCGTCCCCGACCGAACCACATACCACGTCCGACTCTTAAATTCGCATATCCTGGTGTTTTAAAACCTGCGCAAATACCTGCACCTCGCCCTGTCATTGACCCCATTCCCATAGGTCCGGTTCCGTCTCCTTTTGGCATAAATCCCCCTCCTTATTCCTTAAAACATAACAATTTACTCAATTGATTATTCAACTTCTCTGCGGTTTCATGGCTGACAGCGTGTTCCATACTACAGGCATCTATGTTGGCAATTGATTCACTCACTCCCAACACATTTGTTAAAAACACTTTAATAAGAGCATGTTTGTTTTTAATTTGTGCAGCAAGCTTATATCCTCTTTCTGTCAAAACAACGCTTCCGTATTTTTCTTTTTCAATCAGTCCGGACTTCTTTAGTTCTGTCATCATTCTGCTTACGCTGGCTCGTGTAATCCCAAGCTTTTCAGCAACATCTGATGATCGGATTGATTCCTTGGATTTTGATAGTTCGAAAATTACACGTAAATAATCTTCTTTTGAACGAGTAATTGAATATTCTTGAACGGCATCCATTTTTAAGATCCTCTAATCATGAATGTTCCGCATTTAGGGCATTTTACAGAAGTACATGGAATTCCTGGTGTATGTGCTATTTTTTCTCCGCATTTCGGACATACGCAATAGCCTCCGGGTCCGGAGCGCATACCGCCTATTTTGCCTTGTCTTCCAATTTCTCTTCCTGTAATCGGTCCCTGTCCAAACGGACCTGTTCCATCTTTATTCGGCATAACAAAAACCTCCTCGAATAATATTATTTAATCGTCATGCGGATGATCGCAAACAGTTTTGTCCAATCCGTAACCTCGCCCCGCACCGGGAACACATAGGCTTTCACCATTTGCTATAAGGGTTCCTTGCATAAAGGAATCAAGTGTATCGTTTACATCTCCGGTAACTCCCGCAATTACCTGTATTCCATAAGAATTAAACAATTCTGTTGCTCTTGCTCCAATGCCACCGCAAATAATTCTCTGAGCACCCTTAGAATGTAAGAACTCTGGAATAGCTCCGGGGGCATGCCCCGGATTTGGAAGCCTTTCTGATTTTGTCAATTTGCCTTGCTGTACCTCAGCTATCAAAAATTCAGGGCATCTTCCGAAATGCGCAGATACCGAATTGCCATCAGTTGAAATTGCTATTTTCATCTTGTTTTCACCTCTATTTGTTATTTATAGAAAGTTGTTCTGAAAGCTTTTCCCAGATGCTTTCTATTTCCAAAGTAATATTTGTAAGACCGGCATCAATTGGCGTTTTAAATTCCCGTAATGCATGAACAATTTTTGGTTCAAAAGGGATTTTGCCTATAACTTGAAATCCGCTTTCGTTGCAGAAATCATCAATTTTCTTTGTGATTTCTAAATTCAAATCATATTTATTGATACATACAAAACCAGGTATATCAAAATGTCTTGCTACCGCAAGGACTCTCTGTAAATCGCTTATACCTGACATAGTCGGTTCTGATACCGCAACAACCGCATCAGCTCCGGTTATTGAAGCAATTACAACACAGCCTATCCCGGGAGAACCATCAATCAGCAGCCAGTCCTCTCCGTTTATATGGTTTTTGACATTCTTTCTGACCTCTGTTACCAATTTACCCGAACCTTCAGCTCCAATATCCAGAAGGGCATGAGAGAAGGTTCCTCTATCCGTTTCGGATACAAAGGTGTTACCTGTTTTTACTTCCTCAAGATGAATTGCATCGGCGGGGCAGACTAAGGTGCATGCACCGCAACCCTCACATTTAAAAGGTAGTATCTTAATATCCTCATTTATAGCACCAAATCGGCAGGTTCTTCGGCAAATACCGCACTGTAGACATTTAGATTCATCAATAACAGCTTCCTTTGCCCCATAATATTCTTTCTTTTCAATTACATTTTCGCTTAGCAGAATATGAAGATTAGGAGCATCCACATCGCAGTCGGCAAGCATTTTATTCTTTACAATCTGACTTAAGGATGCGACAAGCGTGGATTTTCCTGTTCCGCCTTTTCCGCTGATAAACACAATTTGTTTCATTTTGCCGCACACTCCTTTATCCTGCAGAACAGCTTAGTGAATTTCTCTGCCCATTCCGGATTTTCTTTTACAGGCAGTACTCCGCCCGAATAGCCTATAGCAATTTCTTTGGAATAAGGTATTTCCATAAGAATTTCAATACCCTCATCCTCACAAAAGTCTTTAATCAGGCTATTATTATCTAACGCCTTATTTATAACAATACCAAAAGGTTTGGACAACTTTCTCACCAATGAAACTGCAATTTTTAGATCATGCAGTCCAAAGGGTGTTGGCTCAGTAACCAGTAAGCAATAATCACTGTCCTCTAATGACGCTACGACTGTGCAGGATGCACCGGGCGAGCAATCCAAAATAACCGGTATATCCTTTCTTAAGTACTCTTTTAACTTTCTTATGACCGGAACAGCAACCGGTTCTCCAATATTAAGCTTACCTTGAACAAAGGTGTTGTCACGATTCATTTCGATAACGCCAACAGTTCTTTCTTCCGCAGATAACGCACCGGGCTTGCAAGCAATAAAGCATGCACCGCAATGGTGGCATATCTCAGGAAAAACAAGTACCTTTCCCTTGATAACAGCAAGCGCATTGAATTGACAAGCCTTTGCACATGCTCCGCAGCCAGTGCAAATTGCATCATCGACACAGGGTATTTCTACTTTAACAGGTATTGACTGTTTAAATTCGGGTTTTAGAAAAATATAACCGTTTGGTTCCTCTACATCGCAGTCCACATACTGGGACGGATGAATAACAGCAGAAAGGCTTGCCGACACCGTTGTTTTTCCTGTTCCTCCCTTACCGCTCAAAACTGCTATTATCATTATTTATCCTCCTTGATCCCCATGCCAAAATGAGAAGGTACCGTTTCAGTGATTTTTTGAAGCAGCCCTGATTTGAATTTTTCAATATTTTCATTTACAGATGTGTTATCACCTCTATAAATTTCAATACCTGCCGCCTTAAGCACATTCATAGCATTGGGACCGACATTCCCGGTTATAATTGCTTCTACATTCTTTTCAACCATAAGCTGCCCTGAACTAATTCCGGCACCTCCGCCTGAAATTCCTGCCGCATTTGGGATAATTGATTGCTCATTTGTCTTTAAATCACTAAT
>DATESB010000117.1:0-6361 GCA_035271065.1 Lachnospiraceae bacterium
CAGAAGTTTGCCGGAATATTTGAAATTACGGATTGATTCTGCTATAGTGATAGAGGAATTGTTTCTATAAGACAAGCGCCCTACAAGAGAAAAGGAATTATCATATGAAAATATGCAATATATTCAATAAAGAGAATAAAATAAAACAGAAAAAAACAAATATAGATTTACGTTGGGAACCTTTTATCTTGTTACTGGCGGTGTGCTTTGTCGTGAGTGTAGCATTTGACGGAACCAGGGAAGACCTGTGGTCAGGCACTTATTTGATGATGCTTGTTGCAACACTAATGATGGTGTGGGCACTGCGCAAGAACATTCCGCTTAATTGGCTGACGATATTAGTCGGTGTCGGCGTTCTGCTGCGTGTGGCGTATATTCTGTACACGCCGGTTTGGTGCAGACAGCATGATGTCATTGATTTTGGTGTAGGCGAGGGGCATGCAGGATATATTGAGTATATTTTTGAACATAAGGCATTGCCGAACTTCAATCCTACGGAGAAATGGGCATTTTTTCAACCGCCGCTGCATCATATCATTGCAGCACTTTGGATGAAGATTAATGTGAAGCTTGGGGTTGTGTACAGACAGGCACAGGAAAATGTGCAGGTGCTGACGTTATTTTATACAAGTTCTATTATGATTTTCTCTTACTATATCTTTAAGGAATTCAATTTGAAAAAATGGGGCATGCGCATTGCATGTGCGATTATGGTGTTCTCACCTGTGTTTATTTTGATGTCAGGCAGTCTGAACAATGATGCACTTTGCGTTGCATTACAAGTGGCGGCGGTTTATTTTGCAATTAAATGGTACAAGGAGCCGAGGTTTATAACGATTATTTTCTTGGCACTTTGTATTGGTTGTTCTATGATGACAAAACTCTCAGGCGTTACGGTGGCACCTGCCATTGCTATTTTATTTCTGTTTCGTTTGTTGAAACCGGGCAAACTGTGGGATAACATTAAGAAATATTGGCTACAGTTTGTGGCATTTATTGCAGTATGCTTTCCATTGGGCCTGTGGTCGCCGATACGTAATATGATTTTATTTAATGTGCCGCTTAATTACACACCGGCTGTAGGAGAGGGATTGGAACAGTATAACGGCTGGCAGAGATTGTTTGATCTTCGTTTGCACAGTGTCTATCCGGCAATGATTAATAACGGAGACAGTTATGATGAATACAATGTGTTCTTGGCATTGATTAAGACATCATTATTTGGCGAATACAACTTTAGCAGTGTTAATCGGTTAGCAACTCCTGTTTCGGTAATCCTTTTTATAACAGGTGTTATTCTTGCAATAACTGCACTTGTGGCAACGATCTATTTTATCACAAAAAAAGACTCCCCTTTATCCCTTGAAGGGAAATGGTTTTGGGGAATCTTTTATCTGACACAATTGGGTGTTTATTTCAGTTTTGCATTTAAGCAGCAATACTTCAGTTCACAGGATTTTCGCTATATTGCCATTAGTTTATTGGCGGAAAGTCTTTTTATAGGATTCTTGGCAGATACACTGAGTGAGTACCGGGAGCAACAAATCAAACAGAAGGCAGGCTTCATTGTATTGTTGACCTGTACGGAACTGTTTGCGGTTAGTTCGCTGCTTTTGTATCTGTGTGTTGGGCTACATCTGTAGGAACATTCTGTGGGCTTTCATTTCAGCCGGAACTTCTATGTTGCTGTTGGACATTTTCTGCATCAGCATATCATTGATGTGCATCGCCTGTTTATGCTTATTATTATATCGCTCGATAATTTCCTTGTAGAGCGGATTGCTCTCCATAGCGTCACGTACTTCTTTTGCAAACGGACAATAGTTGAATAACAGATAGCGTGATAGTTTGTTCATACGAATAGAACCACTTCCCTCAAACATGATATAGTCAATATAATCGCGGACAAACATTTCCTTGGAACTGTTACGAGCCTTTTGAATGGCTAGTTTCAGTTTTTCTTTTGCCTCAGGAGAGAGGTCTCTGTTTTTCTTATAGGTCTGCAGATATTCACAATAATCACTGGTTAAAGAACGCTCTGAGATATCATTCCAACGAACCCCTTGAATACGGCGGCAGAGTTCCCAACGGAATTCAGCAGTCAAACGAACCATGGTCGGATACAAATCTTCCATCGAAATAATGGAAATCATCATTCTTGCAGGTGAATTACGCTTGCGTCCGGTAATTTCCTGCCACATAACACCACGGGTACCGATATTGGGCATCAAAATAATATCAGGAAGTACTTCAGCTTGAACTAATTCCTTGGTAATGCCATGGTCGGGATCTGAATAAACAGTTTCACGATAATATGCCGAATAGTCAACGGAACGAATTTTGTTAAGGACTTCATGAATGCGTTCCGGGGTGAGGCAGGCTCCGTCAATCTGCTTGTAGAGGCTGTGTTCTGACAATACCGGACAGAAAGTGGAGATGCGTCCATAGGTGACTTTATTGGTCAACCGGAACATATTATCAAATTCAAAGGTAAATCGTTTAGTACTGTCACGCAGTGCTGCATTTTCCTGTTCAACCGTCAACTTACCGGTGACGCGCAGGTTATGCAGATAAGCGGTGTAATCTACGTTTAACTCGTTAATGCAGGGCTCTTTTACTCCATCATATACTTTCTTCAACCATTCATAGAGTGTAAAGACATTTTCCTTGGGATCGGGCTGCATTTTCTCTGCCAAATAGTAGAGGAAAACTGCATTATCCAGTCCAATCAATTCTTCATCCACATAGCCAAAGTAGAAGAACATCTTTAATTCAGTAGGGAGAACAGGGTCAGAGATACTGTTTAAAAATGCCTGTTTGTATGTATCGTAGAAGAGAGTCGTCAACTCTTTTCTGAGATTCTTCGTTTCATCATCGGAAGCACCCTGATCGGGAAGTGCATGATACTTCTTAATCAAAGAACGGAAGCGGCGTGCATCCGGCTCGTTGATACCGGCATATCCGGTGATGGTGTCAATGGAATCTTTCAGAGAGGCAGATATTTTCTGCATGGTATCCGCATCCATTTTGGAAGATGCCGAAACATTTTTGCTCTTGTCCGGCAAAACTTCTCTGTATTCCGCCATGCGATTATCAATTAATTCTCTGTCGATGTGCATTTCATTATTAATCATCAGCATGATGCGCTCTAACCGGTCTCTGACAGGTGATACATCAACAGAGTCTGAATTTGCGGTAATTGATTTATACAATTCCAGATAATAAGTGAAGATATCCATATTGAAATCACTTAAAAATAAATCATAAATCATATCCAGATAACGGTGCAATCGCTCACAGAACGGAAGCACATATAACATATCCGCACTGGCTTTCAGAATAAATCCGGCGCATGCATCGGGGCAGCCTTCATAAAAGGTCTTCCAGCGTGCAGCACTCATAGAATTCAAAGAGGTATAGTAACCAAGAAGCCAATCCTCCATGACTGAATCAATTGTAAATTCGCCAAGTTGAGCAAGTCCGGGCAGTTCAAGAGCCGGAACCTGATAGTATTCACATAAGCGCTGATACTCCTCGTATTGTTCACAGGCAGTATCATAAAGTGTCTGGCAATCCATCAGAAGCGATGAATAAATTTCAAAATAAGAATAGCATTTCTGAGCAAAAGCATTTGTCATGATGCCTGCAGCTGCAGGATTATCGGTAATCAGAGCAGCAATATCCGAAAATGCAGTATATGGATAAATATAGAGGGTAGTTTCCTCCAATGCCGTACATTCAAATGGATAATAAATCCCCTGTGATTCACATACACCCAATACCTCGCCCTTTGAAAGAGTCATCTCTGATATGGAATTAGAGGCGCGAACACTGCCACTTGCAATAATGCAGAGCTGTGTTGTGCGGTCGCCTTCCTGATGAATGACATCTCCTTTTGCAAACTTTGTTCCGGTCATAAGCGTCTTCTCCTTCGTATGACAACGTGTAATCCCCATACAGTTTAGTATACAAAATAATCCGACATTTTACAATCCCCGCTATAATTATTCTGTTAAAATCATGATTTATGAATATTTTTTGTAATCGTGTGCATAATTGCTATTATGGCGAATGAAACATTGTATATCAAGGCAGAACGGAATATTGAAGTAACAGGTCCCGATATTTATCTGAGTGATGTGGCAAAGGTCACCTGTGTTGACAAAACAATTGTGAATCGCGTTAAGGCGATTAAATTGTACAAGTTTAAGAAAAACGCTGAAACACGCGTGATTGTCAGCATTCTTAAGGTGATTGAACTGATACAGGAAATCTATCCGAATGTGACGGTCAGCAGTGAGGGTGAAAAAGAGATTGTCATTGAGCTGCTTCACGGAGCAGATGCTAAGCAGAAGCAACAGCAAAAACAGCATAAAGGAATAGGGTTGGCCGCAATCATGAAGATTATCTTTGTGGCGTGTGTCAGCTTTTTTGGAACTGCATTTACAATTATGGCATTTCACAATGACATCGGAATTGCCATCGTATTTGGCAATATCTATCGGATGATTACGGGAGACTTCAGGAGCGGATTCTCAACTTTGGAGATTACCTATTCTATTGGACTGGCACTGGGCATCATTCTATTCTTCAATCACCTTGGCGGACGGAGAATTACAAAAGATCCGACTCCGATTGAAGTGGAAATGAGGCTGTATGAAGAGGACGTCAACAAAACCCTTGTAGAGACAAGTGACCGGGAGGGAAAGACAATCGATGTGGACTGAAATTCTGCTTGCAGTCATTGGACTTTGCTCCGGGATGTTAGTGTCAGGTGGCGTTTTTACAGTATTGATTGCAGTTGGGTTAATGCCCAGATTTGCAGGTAAAACACACACGGCAGACAAGGTGTTCCTGTATGAAGAAATGGTCATTTGGGGAACAATCATCGGAGGTGTGTTGTCGATTTTTTCACCGCGATTCGGTAATCTGGGGCTTCCGGGAATTATCATAATTGGAGTGTTTGGGCTATTTGCAGGTGTGTTTGTTGGATGTCTGGCGCTTGCCATTGCGGAAATGTTGGATACTATTCCGATTTTCGCAAGAAGAATTGGTTTTCGACACGGGCTAGGCATTGTGGTAGTGGCAATGGCAATTGGGAAAATGATTGGCTCCGCACTCTACTTTATATATGAATTTTCACAATAATCAGAAAGCGAGATGAGTACATGAATAAATCGGAAAATAAACAATATCAACAAAAGGTTCAAGAGGTAACACCAACCCATAATCTGGGCTTGCAAATGCTGAAGGCCTTTATTGTCGGAGGGATTATCTGCGTCATTGGACAGGGAATCTTGAATTTCTGCACGGCACGTGGATTGGATAAAGATACGGCAGGTAGTTGGTGTGCATTGATTCTGATATTAATCAGTGTATTGCTGACAGGATTTAATCTTTATCCGAGTATTGCGAAGTTTGCAGGTGCCGGAATAGTGGTTCCGATTACGGGATTTGCAAATTCGGTGGCAGCAGCAGCGATTGAGTTTAAGAAAGAGGGGCATGTATTCGGTACCGGAGCCAAGATATTTACAATTGCCGGTCCGGTTATTTTGTTTGGTATATTTGCTTCTTGGGTGTTGGGATTATTCTATTATATATGGAAACTATTGGGGGTGGCATAAATGATAACACAAGTTATTGGTGAGCAGAGTATACAGTTTGAAAATCCGGTTTATATTATAAATTCGGTTTCCATTGTAGGGAAGAAAGAAGGGCAGGGACCGCTTGGCAACTTGTTTGATGTCATCTGTGAGGATGCGATGTTTGGTTCAAAGACTTGGGAAGAGGCAGAGAGCACGTTGCAGAAGGAAGCCATTTCAATGGCACTTGGCAAAGCAGGCATGAATGCGAAGGATATGCGATATTTGTTTGCTGGTGACTTGCTCGGTCAATTGATTGCAACCTCTTTTGGAACAGCAAATTACAATATTCCGATGTTTGGATTGTATGGTGCCTGTTCGACATGCGGTGAGGCGCTGGGACTTGGCAGCATGATTATTGCAGGTGGATTTGCGCAGAATGTTCTTTGTGTAACTTCCAGTCATTTCGCAAGTGCTGAGAAGCAATTCAGATTTCCGCTGGAATATGGAAATCAGAGACCTTTGTCTGCGGAATGGACGGTAACAGGTGCGGGGGCATTTGTGCTATCCGGTGTAAAGAATCCCAAAAGAAGCGGGCAGAAAAGCGGCAGTGAAGAAGCAAAGGCAAAAATAACATGTGTTACCACTGGGAAAATAGTGGACTTCGGTATTAAGGATTCCATGAATATGGGAGCGGCAATGGCTCCGGCTGCAGCAGATACCATTTATCAGAATCTGCTTGACTTTAATTTGCTTCCCAAGGATTATGACATGATTAT
>DATESB010000118.1:0-45230 GCA_035271065.1 Lachnospiraceae bacterium
TGTAAAAGGGCGTCGCCGATGTACTTCTCATTTCGCAGGATCTGATTTATATTGCTGGTATGCCAACGTTCCCTGCCCGCACCGTTAAGGATACCGTCTGCTTCCAAACCGCGAGCGATTTTCAGCATACTGGCACCCTCAAGGTATTCTCGGTAAATGCGCTTGATGATTTCAGCTTCCTCGGGTACAACCACCAGGCGCTTGTCTTCATCCTTTGTATAACCGAGAAACCGAGCACAGTTGACTTGGATTTCACCTTGCTGATAACGATACTGCAGACCCAGCTTTACGTTTTGGCTCAATGACTGGCTTTCCTGCTGGGCGAGGGATGCCATAATTGTGAGCAGGACTTCGCCCTTGGAATCCATGGTGTTTATATTTTCCTTCTCGAAATAAACGGGAATGTTTTTCTCCTTGAGCTGACGGATATATTTCAAACAGTCCAGTGTATTTCGGGCAAAACGGCTGATGGATTTTGTAATGATCATGTCGATATTACCGGCCATACACTCGTCAATCATGCGGTTGAATTCTTCGCGTTTCTTAGTATTGGTACCGGAAATGCCGTCGTCCGCAAAAATCCCCGCCAGTACCCAGTCGGGATGACCTTGTATGTAGGTGGTATAATGTTCAATCTGCGTGTCATAACTGGTAGCCTGCTCATCGCTGTCTGTGGAAACACGGCAGTATGCCGCAACCCGGAGTTTGGGCTTTTCTTCGTCTGCACCTTTTCGTGCATGCTTCCTTGCAGGAATCACGGTAACGCTTTTACTTACTGCCATTCTTGTTCACCTCCGTTTCGATTAAACTGTAGGCGTATTCCGCCTGTGCAAAGGGGTCGTCGAATTCTTCTCTTCCTTCTATTACATGAAAAGCAGTAGGATAGACGACCATTGTTTCTTCATTTGGTTCATAAATACGACCGAGTTTCTCTGCCCGCCTGATACGCTCCGCTTTGGCTGCTGTAAACATGTTCGGGTCGATTATGGCGGGGTAATAGTCGTCGCCAAGATAACGCGTATTACGAAGCATTCTGCCGATTCCCGCGTGGAAGGCTGTGATACCCGCCTTCTTTGCAGCGGTTGCCAACGAGTCGCCGGACAAATAGGAATCAAACAAGGTCTTTATCTGCTCGGCTGCTTCGATATCAATTGCGGCTTTTCCGTTTTCAATCTGCTCAAATTAAGACCACCGAAAAGCGTATGGGTGAAATTACAGTCCTTAAAACCCATATCATCAATTATGCAAAAACCCGTGATGTTTACACCGAATACAGCAAGGCAGGATACTCAAAAAAATTCTACGATGAACATACTGCCGACTTACTTTTGCATAAGGCGGCAAAGGCGGCATTCGATGAATTGCAGATGAAAAAGCTACCTACAGTAAAAGCCTTGCAAGCCGAATATACAGAGCTGCTTTCTGAGAAGAAAAAAGACTATATTGGGTATAGTAATGCTAAAAAAGAAATGCGTGAAATCCTCAATGCAAAGGCGAATGTTGATAGACTTTTAGGGAGTAACACTACCACAAAAGAAATATCACAAAGAAAGAGAAATGTCCTCAGTGAATAGGATGTTTTTTTATGCCTTCAACCTTGCTTACAAAGTTGAAATAGACATAAAGGATTTTTTAAATGACAGGAATAGTGAAAAAATGCGAAAATAGTATTTAGTGTGCAGTGATTTTAAAAAATTTTTAATTATGGCTTAGAAATTTGTGTGTACTTATATGATAATTGATGCTATAATAATTCACATACAAGTACACTAAGAATTGTACTTGTATGTATCCTGCAAACGTGAATAGTTTCAAATTTGTACAAGGTGGTGTTCAAAATGACTTATGTTGAACAAATATTATATATAGCAAAAAAATTTAATGGAATGATAACCGCAACGCAGGTGACTGAAGCCAAAATACCGAGACGTTGTTTAACGGAGTGCGTCAATAAAGAGCTTTTATATAAAGCGAGTCGCGGCGTATATGTATTACCAGATGTTTGGGAAGATGAAATGTTTATTTTGCAATATAAATACCCTAAAGGAATCTTTTCGTATGAAACTGCGCTGTATTTACACGGCTTAACAGATAGAACTCCGCTTAGTTATACGATGACCTTCCCCAAGGGATATAACATAACGGCAGCTAAAACTAATCGGGTAGCTGCAAAGATTGTAAATGTGGAAAATTATGAGTTGGGATTGATAGAAATGCAATCTCCCTGTAAAAATAAAATCAGGGTTTATGATGTCGAACGCACTCTGTGTGATATAGTCAAAGGAAATAACGCGTGTGATATTCAAATTGTTAATTCAGCAATGAAAAATTATATTAGATTGAAGGATAAGAATATTAACAAACTATTTGAGTATGCAACACAAATAAAAGTTAAATCTCAAATAGCACACTATATGGAGGTGCTTTTATGATAACGAAAAATCCAATGCAATTAAAAGCCTTTATCAAAAATAAGGCGGCAGAAAATAATATTTCTGCTCAGCTTGTAATGCAAAACTATATGCTTGAACGATTGCTTGAACGCATTTCACTATCAAAGTATCGCTCTAATTTTATACTAAAGGGCGGATTTTTGATTTCAGCAATTGTTGGTCTTGATACAAGAGCTACCATGGATTTGGATACAACAATAAAAGGGTTCTCCCTTACCAAAGAAACTTTGCAAAATATTTTTGAAGAAATCTGTAAAATACAGGTTGAGGATGACGTAACTTTTGAAATTGTTGGATTAAGTGATATTAGAGAAAATGATGATTATCCCGGAATTCGGGTAGGGTTGACGGCAAAATATCCACCACTGAGCGTACCCTTATCAGTTGATGTGACAACCGGTGATAAAATCACCCCACAAGAAATGGAATATACGTTCAAACTTATTTTTGACGATAGGACAATCAGTATATTGGCATATAATTTGGAAACTATTTTGTCTGAAAAAATTGAAACTGTGCTTTCTCGTAGTATTGCAAACACGAGACCGAGAGATTTTTATGATATTTATATCATTTACAAATTGCGTAAAGAGGAGTGCAATCCTAAAGTCTTAAAGGATGCTATTGAAAGGACGTCCGAAAAACGTGGCAGTGTACATATTCTGTCCGACTATCAGAAAATATTGGGCAACATTCGAGATAGTGATACCCTAAAAGGCTTTTGGAATAGGTATCAAAAAGATTTCAGCTATGCAGACGATATTGAATTTATTGATATTTGTAACTGCATTGAACAGATAATGAGAATTATCAATCAGGAAACGGAGGAACAAGCATGAGTACTAATATATCAAAACAAAAGCGTGAAGAATTGATTGCGAAGATAAAATCTATCCGTACTTTCGTAGCAAAAGCGGAGCAAGATGAAAATACCGGCAATCTACTTACTTACTCAAACTTCGCACTTCAATAAGTGTATATGCACCTTGAAAATTCAATAATAACTGGCATAAGAATAGCATGAAACCTATGGTTTTGGTATAATTAAGTTACCACACCAAATCATAAAAACCGGAGGCTCATGCTATGAATAAAAGTATAACACAAGCAACACAGAATGATAAACAGATTTCTAAATCTATCAAACGATTTTTTATAAGATTCCATATTTCATCAGCTTTAAAAGCATCCAATGCTTATAAGAAAAAAGGAACTCCAGTAACCGAAATTTTTCAATATATGTTTCTGTTGATTTTCTCTAACAGAAGCATGTATATGAACCTGATTACTGGTCGTAATACTCCAAATTTTGCAAAAGATACTGTATATCGTTTTATGAAAATGATTCAGGTTAACTGGATCCGCTTTACAACTATTCTTGCATCAAGAATTATTAAGGATGCAATTCTTCCTTTGGATTCCGAAGACCGTGTGAATGTCCTTATCATAGATGACTCCATGTTCGAACGTAACCGTTCTAAAAAGGTGGAACTTCTTGCTAAAGTGTTTGATCACGCAAAACATAAATATCGTTTCGGATTTAGAATGCTTACATTAGGTTGGTCAGATGGAAGTACATTTCTTCCAATCAACAGCATACTTCTCTCATCGGAAAATAAAAGAAACCGCATTAATGAAGCAGCTCAAGTTGATAAAAGAACAGTTGGTTACAAACGCCGAAAATTATCTATGGAAAAAGGAACTCATGCTATGCTAAAACTGCTGTGTGAAGCCAAGAAGGCGGCAATTCCAGCAAAACATGTTCTTTTTGATAGCTGGTTTTCATCACCAAGTACGCTGCATGCTGTAAAATCTATTGGTTATGATGTCATTGGCAATGTCATTTAGATAAGCATTTCGTCTGTTAGGAAAGGTATCTCACAGGTTACAAGCCTCTGAAAAATCTGTTTAGTTAAGAAAAGGCATGTGAAAACGGTTGAGATTTGAATCAGGAAAACAAATCTGACGGTTTCAAAAATATATTGGCGTATGTCAAATAGACAGATTGCAAATCTGCCTAAAAAGGAAGTATAATGGTAACGAGATTTAAGCCGCTCGATACATGAAATCCCTATTTCTCTTTGGTCGGAGGTTGATAGGATATTTACGGTTGCATCTGACTGGTGTCAGATGATTTTGTATGAGAAGCATGGTCTCTATTTCGTCACTGCCCTGTTTTAGATATGCTCTGCATATGTTGACTGCAGTGGCGAAATTTATTTTATACGTATGTTTCGTGTTGTCCCTTGTTTTTACTACAGCATGAGCGATTACAAGTTCGCAGAAGTTATAAAGTATCATGCGCGCATTGATTTCTTGAAGAATTCCGTCATACTTGCTACTGTGCCAGTTGACGAGACCAATCGTATATTTCAGTTCCCGAAAACTTGTTTCCACGCTCCATCTCATTCTGTAAAGCTTTTTAATCTCTTCCAAAGGAAATTCTTCTTCTGATAGATTGGTTGCAATACAAATGTAAGTTCCATTATCAAGAAGAATACGAACAATGCGAAATTCAATAGCAAAATAAGTACAACCATCATCAAAGAAATCAAAATCGGTAATCGGCTGAAGAATGGTATACGTATTCGGATTTTCGAGTGTTTCCTTCGTATGTCGTCTGGTAAGCGTAGTTCTTATATAGGTATCAAACTCACTGTCAGGAAGACTGTAAGTGGAAAGGATGCCATTACTGTTGATGTCCTTCATACGGATAACAAATTTCATATCTTTTTGAATAAGGTGAGCAAAGACATTGAAGCTTTCATATCCCCGATCTGCCATTAAAATAGCTGGTACAGGATCGGAGTAACGGTCAATCATGGAATTTAGTGCAGCACGTTCATGAAGCTTCTTTTTGCCCTGAACCAGAAAATCACAGTATGTATGGTTAGTGATATCATAAAGTGCATTGACGTGAATTGCATTGTAACCTTTTTCACCTTCATGGATAAAAGTTCTTTCATCCTCTGGGTTGCGTGCTATGTTGACATCAGAACCATCGCATGCTAAAAGGCGATAGCCGCAATAGAGCTGATCAGACAGTTCCCTGCACTGTTCCACAAATATATGGAACAGGAAATTCCATCCTTCTGGTTGAAGTTTGAATCGCTGCTGTGTAAAAGCAGATTTTGTAGGAGCTGAAAGAGAATGTTCGAAGAAATCCAGGATTTCATTTGAAACAGACTTACTCTGCATTTGAAGCATGAGCTGAATATAATCATGGAAAGAGAGTTTACGATTTCTTGTAAAATCAGCCTCCGGATTTTGGCAGAACATGAAGTGAATCTCATCAAGGTCTGCAATACAGTTGTCGAGGGTCAGTTTTAAATCAGATAAAAAATTTTGAGCCATAGGGCGCCTCCTTGAAAAATTTTTATAATCAAGGCTCGCGCAACATATTTTGGCTATCTTGTCAACTATTTTCGTAATATTTTTTAAGTTTTTGACGAAAAAAAACAGTGGCTCTCTCTGAAAGAAAACCACTGGATTTTAATTTGAAATTGGTTAACTAAATGACATTGATGTCATTGGAATGGTTAAGAAAACACCCAAAATGTTCTTTCGTTACAATGGCGAGGATATGTCTCTTATATCAATCTACAGCAAAAACAAGAAAAAACGTGGCAAATCAAAATATCTGCTCTCCGTTATTGTTGATGTTGTAAAGGATGATGAAATCATTCCGGCTAAAGTAGTTTATGTCCGCAATCGCAATAAGCGAAAAGAATACCTTTGTCTTATTTCTACAGATATAAGCCTGGATGAAGCTGAAATCATCAGAATCTATGGAAAGCGCTGGGATATTGAAGTCTTTTTCAAGGTATGTAAAAGCTATCTCAGTTTAAGCAAAGAATGCAATTCTCTATCCTATGATGCAATGACTGCACATACAGCAGTTGTTTTTACGCGTTATATGATGCTTTCCCTGGAAAACCGGGAGTCAAGTGACAACCGCTCACTTGGGGAACTGTTTTTACACTTTTCTGATGAAATGTCTGATATCACATGGATACAGGCTTTTCAAATGATGCTTCAAATGTTCAGAACTATACTTGCTGATTACTGCGAATTATCGGATGAAAAAATCGATGAATTGGTGGATGCGTTTATGAATGCAATTCCAGCATTGTTGAAAACGCAGCTCAAAGCAGCATAATCACTAAACATTGACAACTAAATAACTGCCAGGTATTGAATTTTCAAGGTGCATAGTTAAAATTTATGTGCGAAGTTTGAGTTAAAAAAACAAAAATTTGTGTAAGATACAGTAGAAACAGTGGGGCATAAGCGTTGACTTATAGCCCCTGTAATTATAATGTGTATGTACCTTGAAGCTATAGTGAAAATGCAGATAATCGGCTATTTCATTAGTTGATCTTACTGGAAAATGTAGTGATGGGAATACGAGAAAAAGGAGATTGAAACATATGGCAGCATTGCAGAATAAAGTGGTGCAGATAATACAGCCAGAACCTAAGGTGGATTTAGAACTTGGTGTAGCGGTTCAGACAAAACGAAAGGTGTGTGCATATTGCAGAGTTAGTACAGATTCTGATGAACAGATGGCAAGTTATGATGCACAGGTAAGTGAATATCGTAAAAAAATCACAGAGAATCCTGACTGGGAAATGGTAGATATTTATGCAGATGCAGGTATCAGTGGAACAAATGTTAAACACAGGACATCATTTAATCGTATGATTGAAGATTGTAATAATGGAAAAATAGATTTGATTATAACCAAGTCTATATCCAGATTTGCCAGAAATACAGTCGATTGTCTTGAGTATGTGAGAAAATTGAAGTTAATTGGTGTTGAGATTTTTTTTGAAAAAAAAGACTTCGATACAGCAGAAAGCCCGATACTACGGGGCTTTTCGGCACTGTAACGAAGCCTTTGGTGTTTGGTTGGTGTTTGAATTTATGTGACAAAACAAGACCTGCTACCACAATAGAACACGTAGGCATACATTGGATGTTAACGCGAAAGGTCTGCTATCCAATGTTTTGCTCTATGCATCCATACGTGTAGAATGTTGATTCGCGATGAATTCAGATATCTTTCTCCAAATATGCTTTGTTTCGATGAATTGCTGATAATGCTTTCTGACATTTTTATTATATAGCTCAAATTCTTTTGAGATGTTCATAAAATCCTGAGATTTAAAAAATGTGCAGACACTAGGAAGTGAAGAGGCAATTTGCTCTCGCATTACCTTAATCTTTTCTTCATAATGCTCTTGGTTTGTAATATATAATAGCAATGGTTTATATCTTATCCAACCAATGCAGGCTTGGTAAAACCGCTTTGTGATCTGTTCCGAATCCGCCTTAATATATTTCAGGTTGATTGGCAGAACCCCATCCATTAGATGATTATATGTGGAAAAACCATCATGAAAGGTATAGCAGGGCACACGCAGAACCTTTCGGTCGGCCAAGCAAGTACTTAAAAAAGTATCTTCACCCCTTGCGCCAGGAGGATTGTAAAACGGGTTGACTCTTATTGGATCAGTTAAATTAATACACAAGTTTGCACCTGATATAAATTTAGCACCATTGATTTGTTGCACATCTTCTGCACTGTCGCTGGTTAACACTTTTGTATCGGCATATGTAACGCCTCCGTTATCCATAACAGAACGTATAGTTTCCCAGTTAATGATGTCATTGCTAATTGCCTCAATAAATGTCCGAAAAACATGCTCCGGCATACTATCGTTAAATTTAATATAGGGAATCGGCGATATATAGCCACAATGATGGCCATTGGTAATATCCGCGTTTATGATATGTTGCAAGTGGGTTTTCAGTATATGCTGCCCGCCCCATATTGCAGTGGAATGCGTTTTAGTAACTGCCACTGGGTATTCATCATCATCAAGAAAAAGAAGGTAATCTATTTTATTTTTCATTGCAATATACAACGCAGCATTGCGTTTGGCTGCATATCCTGTGCCAAAAAATAATTTAGCTTCTTTCTCATTTATAACGCCATTTTGCATTAAGTACTCAATTTCTTTTTGAATCATAGGGCTTCCAATAAAATATTGATTGTTAATAAGATCGGCCAGATCCTTATTTACATTGGTATAATCGGTTGGTTTAGTGTTTTTGAATTTTAAATCATATACAACCAATAAGTTTAAGCGAGCTCTTTCCTCTCCGGTCATTCCGCTTTCTCTCCAGTTGTAAATGTTAGTTTTCAAAACCTTTTGGAAACTCCTTCGTCCGGTCACAAATCCAATTCCTACATTTGTTTTTGTATTACCCATTTTGCCCTCATCTTTCTTGTAATTCGTCTGCTATTAATCAACCTGGAAATGTTCTTAGCTCTTTACTGGCCGATAGCTTGATATTTGTTGATAATACTTGATTAATTGCGGAACTATCTTGTCCCACGTATATATGGAGGCCGTTTTTATCCCCGCTGAAATGAATTTGCCAGCTAACATTTCGTTTTCATATACCCAAATGATTTTATTCGCCAGATCAATCGGGTCATTCGTGGTAGCCATAATGCAGTTTTCGTTATCTACTGCATATTCAAGAACGCCCTTGTTTTTCGTTGTGATTACGGTGCACCCAGATGCCATTGCTTCTAGAACAGGTAATGAAAAGGATTCATACAAAGAAGCGCTGATAAAAAGATCTGATTTTCTAAGCAGATTTCCTATTTGGTCTTGCTTTGGGTTTACGAAGACCGTTCCAATTGGATTAACCGGTTCATCAGGGCTAACCCAATTGAGCCTCATTTTATAACCGGACCTTTTTACAAGAGACAATGCTTGTTTAATAACACTTATGCCTTTGAACTCGTTGCTCTCGCTGCCAATGATTGTCACTGTAAAGTCTCGCTTTCTATCCTTTTTATTCACTAAATCCGGATAGAATACTGTGTGGTCGATGGCGTTATTGATTATCGATGCGTCCCGAGCAAAAATTTTCCTGATTTCTTCGGAAGCTCCCTTAGAAACCGTAAATATAAATGGAACGACAAGAAATTGTTTTAATATATAGTCTTTTAACCTTTCACTAACATTATCCCATGAAAAAAGATGATGGTCTCCCTGTTCAAAATATACAACCGGTGCGATTTCTCTTGCAATGCATTCATATATTTCTCTCCAATAAGTTGCCACAATAACATCACACTGCGGTATTCCCGTCGCCAATTCCTTTTCAAATGGAACCTGAATATAATGAACGTTCTTGTGGATTGGAAACCATGTGGGTTTTTCAAAATGTGATACAATCGTTGCGCGCTGGTTGAATCTTGTAAGATGATTCACATGTTCAAAGCATATTTTTGTACCACCGCATATTCCAACATGCGTCATCACATAAACGATATGAAGTTGATGGTGTTCATGTTTGATCTTTGATATATAAAGCTTCTGTTTTTTTGCATGTTTCAAATGTTTTTCTCTTCTTAAAAACTCTTCTTTTCTAAAGTCCTGTAGATTAATCATGCACATCTCCTTTATATCATGTATGGTTAATTTTCGTATTGGTCAGATAAACTTATCAATCAATCATTATCCAATTACCCGTTGAATGGCTGATTTAGCATGAAACGCATTAAGATTGCCTCCTTTAACAAAGTACCGTAGTGAGTCATATCCACAGAGTTCCGCCCTTAGCGAGTAGTATTTTAGAAACATCAAGACGATTCTTCATAAATACCAGCCATGTCGAAAGGCTAAAATTAGAGTTGTATTTCAATGAATCCGTCTCTTTTCTTTCATTGAAGCAATACGACGATCGATGTAGATACACTTAATCATACCCTCATATTTCTTCAGAAGTGAAGAAACCGCAAGTAAACTGTTTCCATTTATTATGAGGTTATCATTGATTTCAAATCTTGCAACGGGTTCTTCGCCATCAACAGTATAGCGCTCGGCATTTACGAGTACCCTTGGATAAAGAAGCCGGTCAATCTCATCCGGGGAGCATCTTATTGTAAAGTATCTCGCTGCGATTCTGATCTTCCTTTGTCTGACCGCCTTCAAGCACACAGTCTTTATAAGGGAAAACAAGTTCTATTTTGCCAGCGGTAGAGAGCAAATCCCTGTTCTCATCGGCAAGGCCGATTTTGTTTTGAAAACGTGTATAACTGTCCGGCAGGAACTGGCGGTTGTTGATTGTCCATCAAATTTCTCCTTGTCAAAGACGAGCGCACCTTCCACATCGGTGAAAAACGCTTTTTTGTATCTGCATTACCGAGCAAGAGACGCAGGAAACCGATATCCTTTGCATAGCGGCCTCATAAACGGTATTTCACAGAAGATTGCCTTCGGGAGAAAAGAAACGCTCCTACTGCTGAAGCACCTCTAAAACTTTATCATAAAAATCAGACATTTTGCATGTCCTCCTCATCCGCTACATAATCAACGATGTCTCCATAGTTGACATCCAGCACTTTACATATCTTATCCAGCACACTAAGCATTACTGGCTCGTCTCGACGTAGCTTTGTCATCGTATTAGGAGACACACCGGACGCTTTTCGCAAGTCGGCCTTGCTCATTTTCTTGTCTACGAGCAGTTTCCATAGTTTGTTATATGAAGTAGCCATAATACGCCTCCAGCCTTAATACACAATAATCTAAACCATATAATAGCACAAAACATCCCAAAATACAATAAAGTTTCTTATATTATGGGAGAAAATCCCACGAAAAAACTTTGAACTTTCTGATACATCTCACCGATAGGACTTGCTATTCTGTGCCATCAGAGCGAATATGTACCTACCAAAAATATAGGAGGAATTAGAATGAAAAAAATCACGTCTTTATTACTTATGGCAGTATTGAGTTTGTCCCTTGCAGCTTGTGGCAGTGGACAGGAAGCAAGTAGTAATACTGCTGAAGCTGACAATGTTACAAGCGAACCGAGTCAAAGTGAAACAGCAGGGACAGTAGTTGAAAATGCTACAGAGCAGGCCGAGACGCAGGAGCCGGCTGCTACAGAAGAAACGAATGATACAGTATCAGAAGAAGAAGAAAACAAAACGCTGGTTGTGTATTTTTCTAACACCGGAAATACAAGGGCGATTGCAGAAAGTATTGCGAATGGACTTGGCGCAGATATTTATGAGATTGTTGCAGAAGTTCCTTATACAGACGCAGATTTGGACTATGGCGATGATAATAGCAGAAGTACTCAGGAAATGAATGATCCTTCGGCACGTCCAGCAATTTCAGGAAGCGTAGAAAATATGGAGCAGTACGACACCGTCTATATCGGTTATCCGATTTGGTGGGGTGAAGCACCAAGAATATTAAGTACGTTTGTGGAAAGTTATGATTTTACAGATAAAACAGTCGTTCCATTCTGTACTTCATCAAGCAGCGGAGTGGGTTCTTCAGCAAGCGGATTAGAATCAGTGGCAGGAACCGGTAACTGGTTAAGTGGTCAGCGCTTTAGCGGAAGTGAATCTGCTGAAACTGTGATGGAATGGGTAAATGTTTTCTGAGGGATGCAGATACACCTTGGGGGATGATGAGAACGGATATGAATGGAGGAACCTTCCGGTGAATAGCCGGTATATTAAGAGTGAAGATATTTTGTATGAGATCAAGAAGGTTCAACAGCGACAGATACTTGGAGATGGTATGAAGTACGATTTGGTGCAAAGCCGTTTCAGCATAGAGCGGGCAACAGAGTTTTTGCAAAGTGGCGCAGGATGGCAACAGCAGGAGTTTATTGAGTTTGCACAAGAAAAGTATTCAAATGGAGAGACATCTCTACAGTATCTGGAAGAGTATTTGGCTCCGGATGCATTATATTTGCTGGACGAACCCGAGGTATCGTTGTCTCCGCAAAATCAAGTGAAACTGGCACAAGAAATCAATCAAATGGCTAGGTTTTTGAATTGCCAGTTTATCATTGCAACGCATTCGCCATTTATGTTGGGGACACTTAATGCGAAGATATATAATCTGGATGTTACAGATTACGATGTACAGGAGTGGAATGAATTAGAAAATGTGAGATATTTTTATGAGTTTTTTAAAAAGCGAGAAAATGAGTTTACGAGAGTGGTGGATGAAAATGGATGAAAACATAGCCGGTATTGTAGAGAGTATTCATCAGATTAATCAACAGGCATATACAGCATATTTGCCAATTGTTGATGATTTGTGCAGTAGAGATGCATCGAAAGCCGAATTGGAACGTTGCATGGACTATATGTTGGATTTTGCGTGTGATAAACGTGTGCTGGAATTATATAAAAGACTTTGCAGAAGATATTTGCATACATACCCGAGTATGATAACGTATTATATTAATGAATATCGGGAAATGTGGGATGAAGAGTCATGTGGTGAATCGGAAAATGACCAATGAGAAATATATTTGCAATTTATTAAAGAATTTATCAAAAGCTATATATTCATTGACATAAAAGAAGCCTTTGAGTATAATAATATTAGAAGAGGAGCGTGCTCCTTTTAGGTGGGCTAACACCAAAATCTGAAATTACGACCACGCAAGTGGATGTTGGCGGGCAACACTAAAATCCGAAACTACGACCACGTAAGTGGATGTTGGCAGACAACACTAAAATTAGCCATAAAAGAGAGGTTATGCAACACAGTGGTGTTGCTATCCTCTTTTTTTATGTTCCTTAGGAGGAAAAGCACATATGCACTCATATTCTATTGAAGAGGCAAGGCGTATTGTAATGCAATGTGCTAAGCAGTACCAGACGAATTTATTGGGTAAGCAGTTTATGCTTATCTATAGAGAGCGGAATGATAATCAGGTTAAGGATATTGAATTTAGGTTTGAAAAGGGCAATTATCAGCATTTAACAGGAATTGAAATGATTGATGAGAATGGTGATATTAGAGAACACGTTTCGGAGTTGTTTTATTCTAAATGCTTGAATAACCAGCTTGCAAAGGATGAAATTCGATTCAAGAAAAATGGGACAACGAATCTGAAATTACTGGCGCTTCCAGTAATGATGGACTTACATAAGGTTACGAAAATAGCGGGAGATTTTAATTATAGCAGACCCTATCTGGTAGCGGATAAAGTAATTGGAAATGTAAACTTTTGTCTTGGATTAAGACGAGCTGATGAATATTATGTCCCTGCATCAGTACTACTAGAAGATATAAATAAAATGGTCAATTTAATAAGAATGAATTTATTTAGGTTTGTACATATGAAATCTCTTTACGTTTTGACACTGATTACGGTGTTTATGTGTGCTGTTCTTGTTGCAGATAATGCTACGAATTTAACCCTTATGTTGGATGATTCTGCTTCAGTACAGGAACTTGAAGAGGCGGAACAACTTAAAGAGGAAGAAGACACATCAGTTGGTGCAACATTTGCAACGGACACAGTGCCGACGGTTGCGGATTATACAGTAGAATTCTTTCATTCAGGAATACTTACCTTACTTTTTGCAATCTTTACGGTTCTGTTTGTATGCAGTGAAAGAGACTCCGGATTTTTGAAAAATTTATGTGTATGTACAGAGAAACGTTGGTATCTAATTGTTGCGAGAATGGCATCAATGTTAGGATTTCTGGTGGTACAGGCAGTTGTAGTTTTTCTTTCCATGTTGGTGACCAATGCAGTATTTGAGAATTATATGGAAATAGGAAATTTGGTGTTGGCTCTACCGACGCTATTGATACAGATTCTGCTGCATCTTGCACTTGCAGATTACCTGATTAGTACCCGCATCAATATGATATCTTCACCCTTGGAAAATGCAGTTGTTCCTGTTACAATTGTAGTTGGGATTGTTGGATTAATCGGATATCTGGCACTCAGCAGTTTTATCTTTCAGAAGAGGGATTTATACTAAATGAATCAGTTTGTATTGGCAGAAAGAATTATAGTAGGTCTTTTACTGATAGGATTACTGGTCAGTAACTTACGCTATCGGCGACAAATCCGTGAGATTTGTCGCCAGTTGGCGTTTCATCGCAGAGAAAATTCAAATCAGGAAATTCGGATAGATGTTCATTCCGGTGAAATCATGCAGCTTCAAAGAGAGATTAATGAATTATATCGTAGCAGCAATGAGATTTTGACAGAGTATCAAAATGCAGACAAAACATTGAAGGATATGATTACAAATATATCGCATGATATCCGAACACCGCTTACGAGTATTGACGGGTTCTTTCAGTTGCTGTGTGAAACGCAGGATGAGGATGAAAAGCGAAGATATACGGAGATTATTCAGAATAGAATTAAGGCATTGGGAGCAATTTTAGAACAACTTTTTACTTATGTGCATATACAAAACAGTTCCATGCAGATAGAGATGAAAAAATGTGATATCAAGCAATGCCTGTGCGAAAATCTGTTTTCCTTTTATGAAGAT
This sequence comes from Lachnospiraceae bacterium, assembly GCA_035271065.1. Classification (GTDB taxonomy): domain Bacteria; phylum Bacillota; class Clostridia; order Lachnospirales; family Lachnospiraceae; genus JAAYYM01. The sequence goes on from DATESB010000118.1 coordinate 14,821, forward strand.
TTTAAGAAGCAGGGAATTGAGCCGGAAGTTCATCTGACGGAGGAACCGGTTTATGTTCTTTTGGATGAATTGCAGATGGCGCGTGTGATTCAGAATATTCTAAAGAATGCATTGGTACACGGGGATGCTCGCATTATAGTTTCTTTAGAAAAGGTGAGTAGCAAGATTCTTCTTCATATCAGAAATCATACAAATGAACAGCATTCAGAAAAACCGGAACTGGTATTTGAACGCTTTTTTCAAGGAGATAAAGCAAGAAATACACAATCCTCCGGCTTGGGATTGTGCATTGCAAAAGAATTAGTAGAGCAGATGCACGGGAGTATCAGGGCGTATTATCAAGATGATTATTTTGGTATTGAGATTGCATTTGAAGAGATGGAGAAACAGGCATGACAAATATTCTGGTGATAGAAGACAATAATGAAATCAATGCGTTATTGTGCGAAATGCTTCGCAAGGAAGAAATCCGGACAGTAAGTGCTTTTTCGGGAACAGAAGGGCTGCTTTATGTAAACCAAGAGCGGTTTGATTGTATATTGTTAGACTTAATGCTTCCCGGAAAAAGCGGAGAAGAAATCCTGCAGGAAATCAAAAAACAAAGCGGAACTCCGGTGATTGTTATATCGGCAAAGGATGATATAGACAGCCGTGTGGGGCTATTGGAAAATGGTGCAGACGATTATATTACAAAGCCGTTTGATTTAAGAGAGGTTATGGCAAGAATTCGGTTGCAGCTTCAAAAGTCTGCGGGTGCTAAAGGGCGTATACTGAAAGCAGGAGATTTGTTGCTGGATGTGGATCAAAGGACGGTTACTGTATGCGGAAGCGAGATTAGTCTGACACGACAGGAATTTAACATATTGGAAATTTTACTGAAAAATCCACAGAAGGTTTTTTCAAAACAGGAACTTTTTGAGTGTGCATGGGAAGAGTATTACTTCGGGGCAGATAAGACAATTAATGTACATATCAGCAATATTCGAAATAAAATCAAGCAGATTACAGAAACGGAGTACATCGAAACGGTATGGGGAATTGGGTTTCGCATGGCTAATCTGCAATGATGCGAGAAAATGCATCAAGAACCATAGATTTACAGGAGGGAGACGAGGATGAAAAAGAAAACTGAAATTATAAGAATAGTTTGCCTTGTGGCACTGTTTTTTGCACTTTCAGGTTGTGGAAATACAGATGCTCAAGTGAATGACGAGAACACAGTTGGATCTGAAGCAGTAGTGGAACTTGCAGAGGGGCAACCGGAGGAATCCACGGAAGAACCAACGGAGAAACCAACGGAGAAACCAACGGAAGAACCTGCAGAAGAGCCTGAAGAGGAGCCTCGCTTTGTTCCTGAAAATGGCTTACAGGTCATTGGCCCCAATATCTGTGATGCAAATGGTGATGTATTCCAGTTGCGCGGAGTCAGCACGCATGGTATACAGTGGTATCCGCAGTATATTAACCAGGAACTTTTCACGCAAATGCATGATGAGTGGAACTGTAATGTAATCCGTATCGCGAATTATGTGGAAGAGATTGACGGATATTGCACAGGCGGCGACCAGGAAATGTTGAACCAATTGATTGACGATGCCGTTACTTATGCAACAGAGGCAAAAATGTATGTCATTATTGACTGGCATGTCATGAAAGAGGGCGACCCTCGCATTCATCAGGATGAGGCTATCGCGTTCTTTGACATGGTTTCTGAGAAATATGCTGATAATCCGTATGTTTTATATGAAATCTGTAACGAACCAAATGGAGAAGGAATCAACTGGGATCCAATTTATGAGTATGCAAATGCCGTTATTCCGGTCATCAGAGAGAATTCACCTTATTCAGTTGTCATTGTAGGGACACCGATGTATTCTGCGGCGCCAAGTGAGCCGTTAAGAATTCCGTTAGAGTATGATAATTTGGTATATGCTTATCATTTTTATGCAAAAAGTCACAGAGAGTCGAGACAGGCAGACTTAAAGAAGGCATATGAGCAGGGGGTTCCGCTGCTTGTCAGTGAATTCGGAACGGTTGCAAACAGTGGCTCCGGTGAGCCCGACAATGAAATGGCAGATCAATGGATATCAATCCTTGACGAATACGGAATAGGATATATCTGCTGGAACCTGTCAAATAATAAGGAGACCTCTGCTTTGATTGTTCCGGAATGCGAAAAGACGAGCGGGTTTGAGACGGAAGATTTGAAGCCTCAGGGACAATGGCTGCTGGAGACATTGGCTGGCTACAGCACAACTCCCTAATGCATCATTTCCCCAGCATTGATAAATCAATGATTTTGCAGCCTTTACTTTTATAATAGTGCAGCATTTCGTCCAGTTTTCTTTTGTCATAACTGGTAATGCAATCTGATAGGACTTTAACGTCATAATCTGCTTTGCGTAAATTGAAACAGGTTGATTTTACACAGGCAACGGCATCTGCGCCGGCTATGTAAAAATCGGATATTTCATTTTTGTTGATAAAGTCTGCAAACGCCTCACTGGTTAATGCGTTTCCTTTGCATTTAGTAAAAATATTTTCTGATACTATTTTCATGTCTGAAACCAATTCAGCTCCGCGTGTATTTGGCTTAAATGTTCTTGTGCCGGGTGATAAATTCTCATGTCTGATATAAACAACATGAATCTCATGATTGACTGCCCAATCAATTGCTTGATTGATATTGTCAATTACGTCTTTGTAATTCTTTGTGATGTCATTTTGAATGTCGATGATTACGAAAGCTTTATTCTGCATTGTATTTCCTCCTGTTTTCTCCTGAATGGTAAAATGGATTGTTTGTTTCTTTGAGTATAATGTACAATTGTTGACAACAGTATGGCAACAATCTATAATTGAAAAAAGAAATTTTGGAAGGCGGCTATCAAATGAAAGTGGACAGGCTTGTTAGTATTATTATGATACTCCTTGATAAAGAGCGAATTGGCGCACAGGAGTTGGCGGATATGTTTGAAGTTTCTCCTCGTACAATTTACCGTGACATAGATGCGATTAACATGGCGGGTATTCCTGTTCGCTCCACATCGGGAGTGGGCGGCGGTTTTGAGATTATGCAGCAATATAAGATTGACAGAAAGGTCTTTTCGACTGCTGACCTTTCCGCTATCTTGATGGGACTTTCCGGACTTTCTAATGTAATGCGGGGCGATGAACTGGTCAATGCCCTTGCGAAGGTTAAGAGTTTTATCCCGGCCGACAGAGCAAAAGAAATTGAGTTGAAAGCAAATCAAATATACATAGATTTGAGTCCGTGGATGGATAACAGGAACATGCAGCCTTATTTAGAAATAATTAAAATGGCTTTGCAGGAAAGCAGATTACTTTCATTTGGATATGTAGATGGTCATGGAACTGAAACTGCACGAACAGTCGAGCCGTATCAGTTGGTATTAAAAGGGAGTCATTGGTATTTTCAAGGGTATTGCTATACAAGAAATGATTTTCGCTTATTCAGACTATCCCGCATCACAAATTTACAAATGAAAGAGGAAACTTTTATCCCACGAGAGTATCAAAAACCGCAGTTGGAGTTTAATGATATTTTGGCAACAATGCAGACAAAAATCATAATCCGTATTCATAAATCTATTATGGACAGGGTTCTTGATTATTGCACTTTTGATGATTTCTCTAAGGATGATGAGGAATACTATATTGTTCAGTTTCCGTTTATTGAGAGGGATTACTATTACGACATTCTTCTGGGATTTGGTGATAAATGCGAGTGCTTGGAGCCGGTACATGTTCGCGCGGAAATGAAGCGCAGAATATATGATATAGCTGCGTTATATGAAAATAAAAAAGGAGCTGATTGATGATGTTATATCGAAAATTAGGAAAAGAAGAATTGGAAGTATCGGCAATAGGGCTTGGATGTATGGGACTCAGCCAGAGTTATCCGCCGTTTTTGCCGAAAGAAGATTCCGTTAGATTTCTGCAGCAGGCAGTCAACATGGGACAGACTTTTTTTGATACATCGGAAGTTTATGGCGTGTATGCCAATGAAGAACTACTGGGAAATGCATTGAAAGGGCATCGCAAGGATGTGGTGATTGCTACAAAGTTTGGCTGGGATATCCGTGACGGGAAAGTATGTGGTCTTGATAGCAAACCGGAAACGCTTCGGAAAGCAGTGGAAGGTTCCTTGAAGAGATTGCAGACCGACTATGTGGATTTGTATTATCAACATCGGGTTGACCCTGAAATTCCGATAGAAGAAGTTGCCGGTGTGATGAAGGAATTGCAGGAAGAGGGAAAGATACTGCATTGGGGATTATCAGAAGCCGGGACAGAGACGATTCGGCGAGCAAATGCAGTATGTGCGGTTACGGCACTGCAGAGTGAATATTCCATGTGGTATCGCAAGCCTGAAGAAGAAATCCTACCGCTTTTGGAAGAACTGGGAATTGGATTTGTGCCGTTTAGTCCATTGGGTAAGGGCTTTCTGACAGGGAAAATCGGAACGGATATGAACTTTGCAGAGAATGATATTCGCCATAGCATTCCGAGATTTAATCAAGATGAAAATCTAAAGGCAAATCAGGCATTGGCGGCAGCAATCAATCAATTTGCAGACGAAAGAGAGTTATCGGCAGCACAGGTTTCACTGGCATGGCTCTTACACCAAAAACCATGGATTGTGCCTATTCCGGGAACGAAATCCGAAAACCGATTGCGGGAGAATATGAGTGCGGCGTATGTTATAATGAGTGAAGAAGATTATGAGAAGTTAGATGATATATTGGTGATGTATCCTGTTGTTGGAGAAAGGTATGCCGAAAGCATGGAGCGCATGACCGGAAAGTAGGTGGATGATGTCATTGTTTCAGTGCTGTATATCATGTATACTATTGGTGGAAAATTTGTCTTTTTAAACAGAAAATGATTATGGAGAAACAACATGCATTTTATATTAATCGCAATTAATGCAAAATATATTCATTCCAACCCCGCGGTGTACAGCCTTCGGGGGTTTTTGGATGAGAAAATGAAGTCGAATGTGTCGATTGCGGAGTATACGATTAATCAAAATACGGACAATATACTGGCGGATATCTGTAAGCGTAAGCCGAGTGCGATTGGATTTTCCTGTTATATTTGGAATATCCGTTTGATTTGTGAATTGCTGAAAGAACTCCCAAAACTTCTGCCGGATGTTCCGATATGGCTGGGCGGACCGGAAGTCAGTTTCAATGCAGAAAAATGGTTAGAGGAGTTTCCGGGAGTGACAGGTGTTATGCTTGGTGAAGGTGAGGAAACGTTTCGGGAACTGGTGGAGACGTATGCAAGGGAAGGGCAAGGCTGCTCGGGAGAGAAGCAGTTGGATGAGATTGCCGGTTTGTGCCTCCGCACTGGGAGAACCACGGAGCGTGAGCCCCTTGATTTGAATCGACTTCCCTTTTTATATGAAGATACAGAACGTTTTGAAAATCGAATTATTTACTATGAGTCTTCAAGAGGATGCCCATTTCGTTGCAGTTATTGTCTTTCTTCTATTGATAAGACATTGCGGTTTCGAGATTTGGATATCGTCAAAAAAGAACTGCAGGTCTTTCTGGATCGTAAGGTGAAGCAGGTTAAGTTTGTGGATCGTACTTTTAACTGCAAGGAGTTGCATGCACTTGCTATTTGGGAGTATTTGAAAGAGCATGATAACGGGATTACGAATTTTCACTTTGAGATTGCAGCAGACTATATTACCGATGCGGAACTTAAAGTGCTTCGCACGATGCGTCCGGGGCTGGTACAGTTGGAAATCGGTGTACAGACAAGCAATGCGGAAACGCTTGCAGCAATCAATCGAAAGACTGATTTAAAGCGACTTTCCACGGTGGTGCAAGAGATACGAAGTTGGAACAACATTCATCAGCATTTGGATTTGATCGCAGGATTGCCACAGGAAGGGTACGAGAGTTTTGCGCGCTCATTTGATTTTGTTTATCAGTTACAGCCACAGCAGTTGCAGTTGGGCTTTCTAAAGGTATTACATGGTACGATTATGGAGCAGGAGGCATCAAAGTATGGAATTTGCTATAGAGACACGCCACCGTATGAGGTGCTTTACACCAATGATTTGTCTTACGAGGAAGTTTGCAAACTGAAGCAAATTGAAGAAATGGTAGAACTTTACTATAACAGTGGGCAGTTTGCGTATACATTACAGGCATTGGTTCGTGAATTCTCTTCACCGTTTGCTATGTTTGAGGAGTTGGCTCGCTTTTATGAGGAGCAGGGATATTTTGTGCATCAGCCGGCTAGGAACTATCGATATGAGGTGCTGCTTGAATTTATCAGGCAGAAGGCATTGCAGGAAGAAGCGTATTATTGTGAATGTATGATGTATGATCTGTATTTGCGGGAAAATCTGCTCACACGTCCGAGTTTTGCAAGGGATTTGCTGCCTTTCAAAGAGGCAATCAAATCAATGGGCAAAACAGCAGAGCGGAAAATGACACACATAGAACCATTTTTCTACCGCGTATGGGAAAATGCAGGGGCATCTGATTCTAATTGTGCAGAGCAGGAACCGATTTATGTACTATTTGATTATAGAGACAGAGAAAAGATGACCGGAAATGCAAGAACGGAGTTACTAAACAGTAATATTCTTTAGAAATGTGATTGTCATTCGCTTAAAAAACGAGTACAATGTTAGGAAAGTCAAATTTTCAGGAGGAATAAGAAATGGGTAAAAAAGGTATTATAGGAATTATTGTGTTAGTAGTAGTGATTATTTTGATTGCAGTACCGATATCAACATACAATTCACTTGTTTCCATGCAGACAGCAGTGGAGGAGCAGGGAGCCAATATTGATAGCCAGTTGCAGCGCAGAATGGATTTGATTCCAAACTTGGTTGAGACGGTGAAAGGGTTTACCGCACATGAGACAGAAGTGTTTGATGCAGTGACATCAGCACGTGAAAATATGATGGCAGCAGGCGATATGGCAGAGAAGTCAGCCGCAAATGAAGAAATGACAGGTGCATTGAATCGACTGATTGCAGTTGCAGAAGCTTATCCGGAATTAAAATCGGATACTGTTTATGTGGGATTGATGGATGAACTGGCAGGAACAGAAAATCGTATTTCATATGCACGTACAGAATATAATGCAGCCGTAACATCATACAATATGGCAATTCGCAAGTTCCCTGGGAACATATTTGCCGGTATATTTGGGTTTGAAAAAGCGGACTTCTTTGAAGCAGCAGAAGGTGCCGAAGCGGTGCCGGAGGTGAACTTTGAGCAGTAAGAAATCGGTTAAATCACACCTGAAGAAATGCTTGTATGGTTTTTTGATTGCAAGTGTATTGGGCACAGCACTTGTGACAGTCGTATTGAGTGAGACCGTAACAACACAGTATCCGGAACCAACCAGCAATTTCTATATTGAGGATTACAGTGGTGTGTTTACCGAGGAAACAGAAAACTATATTATGGAACAGGCTGTGGCGTTGACGGAAGCAACGAAAGCACAAATTGTTGTGGTAGCGGTGCCGGATACGCAGGCAGACAGTTTGGAGGTTTATAGTTATAAATTGGCAAATGAGTGGGGCATCGGAGATGCCAAACTTGATAATGGCATTTTAATTTTATTTACGACATTCGAACCACATGTCAGATTGGAAGTCGGTAAAGGTCTTGAAGGCTGTCTTCCGGATGCAAAAGCCGGACGTATACTAGACGAGTGGGCTGTAGACGCGAAGGACGAGGGCAGGTGGAATGAAGCTGCAATCAATACATTTGTTGCAGTTGCAGAAGAAATTTATCAAGAATATGGTCTGGATGTTCCTACATCTTTATCGACAGTTACTTTGGTAAATGAAACAACGACCGGAGCGACAATGGCGGATGCTGTATTTCCGGAGGCAATCGTAGAAGTGAATACGGAACCACTGTGGTCACAGATCCTTGTGGGATTTTTTGTGTTTTGGATGCTTGCTTTTGTACCGTATCTTATTATTTGCCTCTTGACTTATTTTTCATCATCAGGTCCCGGAGGATCATATCGTTCCGGTGGTAGCTGGTTTTCCGGTGGCGGCGGATTCACAGGTGGCGGAGGCGGTGGCTTCTCCGGCGGAGGCGGAAGTTTCGGAGGCGGAGGCGCCAGTCGATAAGATTTATATTTACATTTCCCAGCAAGAAGCAAAAGAGAATGGAATATTACGAATCATATAGAAGACGGTCTGTGACACTACAGGCTGTCTTTTTTGCGACGACAATTGCAATTAAGATATTGACATTAGGAAAAGCAAGTATTATACTGTTCATACTGGATATACACAGTAGACACAAAATAGCATAGCAAACACGAATAAAACACAAACCAGAAGAGCAGGTGAAACATGAATATTATCATCAGCAATGCCAGTGGGAAACCAATCTATGAGCAGATTTATATGCAAATAAAGAATAGTATCATTTCCGGAGAGTTATCCGAGGGTGATGCATTGCCTTCTATCAGAGCATTGGCGAAGGATTTGCGGATTAGTGTCATCACAACCAAGCGTGCTTATGATGAGTTGGAACAAGAGGGATTTGTTAATACGGTCGCGGGCAAGGGTTGCTATGTGGCTGAAAAGAATATGGAATTTGTCCGAGAGGAGCATTTGAAGCAGATTGAGGAACATTTACGTGAAATTGTTTCGTTGGCTTCCTCTTGCAGACTCAGTAGGGATGAAATGATGAATATGCTCTGCCTGATGTGGAGTGAGCAGGAAAAGGATGGTGTATTATGAACGCAATAGAAATCAAAGGACTTACCAAAGGATATTCCGGTTTTAAGTTGGACGATATAAACCTTGTGCTTCCTTCAGGCAGCATTATGGGTTTGGTAGGAGAAAACGGAGCCGGAAAAAGTACGACAATTAAGCTGATTATGGACGCAATTTCACGTGATGCCGGTGAGATTTCGGTGCTTGGGGTTGATAACAGAGGCGCTGAGTTCTCTGTTGCCAAGGAAGATATCGGTGTGGTTTTGGATGAAGCATATTTTCCGGAAGTAATGTCAGCAAAGAATGTTGCAAAGGTCATGAAAAGAACGTACAAAAGATGGGATGATGTATGCTATAAGAGCTACATAGAACGTTTTTCACTCCCGATGGATAAAGCCTTCAAGGACTTTTCACGTGGTATGAAAATGAAACTGGCGATTGCAGTTGCACTTTCACATAATCCCAAATTGCTGATATTAGATGAAGCCACCAGTGGATTAGACCCTATGGTGCGAGATGAAATACTGGATATCTTTAATGACTTTACGCGTGATGAGGGACATTCTATTTTGCTCTCTTCCCATATTGTCAGTGATCTTGAAAAAATATGTGATTACATTGCCTTTTTACATAAGGGGAAAATGGTTCTGTGCGAAGAAAAGGATCGGTTGTTAGAGGAATATGCAATGGTGAAACTTTCAGAGCAGGAACTAAACAGTCTGCCGGAAGACGGAGTCATCGGGACAAAGCGGGGCGAGTACGGTGCAGAAGCTTTGGTGTTACGCTCTAAAGTATCCCCTTCATTCACACTTGAACATACATCGTTGGAAGATATTATTCTGTTTTTGGCAAAGGGAGGACGATAATCATGAGAGGATTGTTATTGAAAGATTTTTATACACTGGCAAAGCAAATGAAGTTTATGTTATTAGTAATGGTTCTGTTTGCTTGTATACCGGGTGGGTCGCTGAGTGCCTTTGCGGTTGTTTATGCTGCCATGCTTCCGTTTACGGCACTGGCCTATGATGAGCGTTCAAAATGGGATGAACTGGCAGTTATGATGCCTTATTCTACATGGAGTATTGTAGGAAGCAAATATATTCTTGGTATGATTTCTGTTGCGATTGCAGTTGTCATTTCTTTTGTGGCGCAGTTTGTGATTGGCTCGGTGACAGGTACGGGAATGGGTATTGTTGATATTATTGAAATGTTTTTACTTGCTTGTATCGCGCTTATTCTTTTATGTATCAACCTACCGCTGATGTTCCGCCTTGGCGTGGAGCGTGGCCGCATTGTATTCATGGTTTTGATTTGTGTTGGCTTGATTGGTGGATTGTCATTGCTAAATCAGCTGCCTTCGACGTTAGAGAACTTCGGTAATGAAGTTTTACTCCTTCTTGGCGCCTTGCTGCTTACCGTGGTACTCATTGTTGTTTCAACAGGGATATCTGTCTTTGTGTATCGGAGAAAAAGAGGATAGGTTTTTGAATTACGAGGGACACTATGAATAAAACAAATGTAATGCGATTATTGGAAGCAGCATCAATACAATTCAGAACAATGGAATATGAGGTGAATGAGAATGATTTGTCGGGAGTGCATGTGGCAAATCAACTTGGACAGCCGGTAGAGCAGGTGTTTAAGACTTTGGTGGTTCAGGGAGAAAAGCAAGGGTATATGGTATGCTGCATTCCTGTAGCTGAGGAACTGGACCTAAAAAAGGTTGCAAAGGTAGCAGGAGATAAGAAGGTAGAAATGTTGCCGATGAAAGAGTTGTTGGGCGTCACGGGATATGTGAGGGGCGGCTGCTCGCCAATCGGAATGAAGAAGAAATTTCAGACCTATATTGATGAGACAGCGATTCTCTTTGAAGAGATTGCGGTCAGTGCAGGTGTTCGAGGGGCTCAAGTGTTGCTGGCACCGGAAGTATTATGTGAGTACGTACAAGCTGAATTTGTTGATTTGGTAAAATAAAAAGAGTTAACTTATCAGTATAGTACTCACAAGTGAACTCTTAATAATAGACAACCTTTTCTAAAACAACCCATAAATCACAACGAAAATCAAGGCCGGCAGCATATTTGCGACCTTGATTTTTGTATGGAACATTAAGTTAATTCCGATACAGAAAATCAACATAGAGCCAACCATGGACAGATTTGAGATTGCAATTTCCGTCATCAGCGGAGCAATGAAGGTTGCTAAGAGTGTAACGCTGCCCTGCAAAATGAACACCGGAATTGCTGAGAAGATTGCACCTTTTCCAAAACTGGAAGCGTATACCATGATAATGACAGCATCCAAAATTGCCTTGGCATAGAGCATGGAAGCGTTGCCGGTTAAGCCGTCTTCCAGTGAGCCGACAATTGCCATGGCACCAATACATACAGTACAGGAAGCAGTTACAAAGCCTTCCACAAACTTTGGATCGGATTTGCTGCTGAACTTCTTCTTAAGCCATTCGCCGAATTGTTCTAACCGATAATCCAGATTGATGGCTTCTCCGATAATCGCACCAAGTACCAAAGAGAAGATAATCATCATGGTGCCGGAACTCTCCAAACCGTTATTCACAATTTTGAGCATGCCGGTAAGAGCGCCGGAGACACCCATAAAAATGACAGAAAGCCCAATGGCGTCTGTAATAATCGACTGAAAACGCGGTTTCAATCCTTTCTTGAAAAATAAGCCTACAATTCCTCCGATGATAATACTGATTGTATTTACGATGGTACCTAATCCAAACATTATGTCAACCTCTTTCGCTGTTTCGTCCTATCTATCAATGATAGCAATAAACAGGTTCCGCTCAAACACGGAACCTGCTCTGCTAAACATATCGTTTTGAAATCATTTTAATTTGTATAATTATCAAAATACCCCTGAATATACACAATAGGTGTTCCCTTATCGCCCGAACCGCTGGTCAAATCACACAACGAACCAATCAGGTCTGTGAGCCTACGAGGAGTAGTACCCTGTGAGGCCATGTTGCCGACCAGATTGCCGTCTTTTTTACGAATGCTGTCAGAGATAGCTTCTTTTAATGCATCACCGGACAAATCCTTGAAATCATTGTCAGCCAGGTATTTTAACTTCAATTCATTCGGAGTACCTTCCAAACCGGCTGTATAAGCAGGAGATACGCAAGGGTCTGCAAGTTCCCATATCTTACCGACAGGATCCTTGAAAGCACCGTCACCATATACCATGACTTCCACTTGCTTACCGGTTACATTCTTCATTGTTTTCTGAATATCTTCTACAAGGTTCATGCAATCTCTCGGAAACAGTTTAATTGTGCTTTCGGTAGATTTGTTGGAGCCGAGTAGTCCGTATTTCTCATTGCAGCCACTGCCGTCAACCGGAGCAGTTAATATATCATCCATGCCGAGAGCGCATTCAGCGCCTGCAGCAAGTAATAATTTCTTTGTTCTGAAACGTGTGTGAATATCGCAAGTTAACACTTTCTTAGTATATTGCAGGATTGTCTGCGGTCTGTTTGAGAAGATAATCTCAACATCAGCACCGGTATCGCGAATTAAATCACTGTAATAATCCACATAATCAACACCTGTAAACGGATGCTTATTCTCGCCAAACAGTTCTCTGTATTTTTCCAAAGTAAGTGTATCGCTATATGGATTGATGCCTGCTTCGTCTAACTGATCCAAAGTAACCAGCTCATTACCCACTTCGTCAGACGGATAACTCAACATGAGTACCACTTTTTTGGCACCCATTGCAATACCCTTCAGACAAATAGCAAATCTGTTACGGGATAAAATCGGGAAAATAACACCGATTGTTTCACCGCCAAGTTTCTTGCGTACATCTGCAGCAATTGCATCAACGCTTGCATAATTGCCCTGTGAACGAGCAACTACAGACTCTGTCACCGCAATAACATCTTTGTCGCGCACTTTGAAGCCATCACTCTCGGAAGCCTCCATTACGCTGTCTACTACAATGCTTGCCAAATCATCGCCTTCGCGAATAATCGGGCAGCGAATTCCTCTTGAAATCGTGCCTACGTTTCTACTCATATGTATGATACCTGCCTTTCGGATTTTATTATATAGGAACGTGTCTGTATCTGTCAATCATCATATCATGCTCTATAAGTTGTTCGGGATGACTCACATGAGACGGCTTCCGATTAGAAACAAAAGTGCAATGTGTACCGGATAAAAAATATAGAAAAAGTATTTCATGCCAATTCCCTTTTTGTGGTTATATAACAACATAATGGGAAGCGAAAATACCATAAGCCATTGATAGTGGTAAATCCATACATTTTCATAAGTAAATGTTGGTGCACATTCTGCGAGAAATGATAAAGAAAACAGGCAGTAGCATAGCGACATCAACCATTTGCGTTCTTTTGTAAAATAGATCACGATTCCGAAAATGATGAAGAATAGTCCGCCTTCATTTTGAAGAAGATTTGGCAGCAGAGCGCCTATAAAACGAGACCCGTAAAAGACATCAAGGACATCAACAGAGTGGCTTTCAAAGACAAAAATTATGATAGAGGAAACTATCTGAAGTCCGACAAAGGCAAGTACGTATTTTCTTGCATTTTTATGACCACTTAGTATTTTCTCAATTAAATCAATCAATAATCCCATAAGTAAGAAGGTCACAAAGATATTGTTGGGAATGCCGTGGGACGGTGTAGTGACGATGTTGCTTAAGACAAAATTCATCACCGCCATGATGACGCCGGCTATGTATAGGCGCAGAAAATAGCGCTTTCTGTCATGCGTATAGTGGAGTCCCCAAACAAAGCAAAACATAAATAAAGGGAACGACAATCGCCCGATATAGCGTAAATAGATGCTTGTTCCGGGAATGAATTCTCCGATGTGGTCAAAAACCATAGTTAGTAATGCAATTAATTTGATAATCGTTGTGGTCATAATCGGTCTCCATAAAATGTGTGATAAATCATATCCATCGAGAAAAAGTATAACATATTCTATGTGAAAGTAAAGGCGAAGTGCTATTGAATTATTGGTGGCGGTGACATATAATTAGAAGCAGTGAGGAGGCATAAACACATGGACATTAAGACAGCTAAGCGCTTGGAACACTTTCAAACAGGAATATTTGCAGCGCTGAATGAAAAGAAAGAAGAATTAATAGCATCGGGAAGGACAGTTTATAATCTGTTTGTCGGTACACCTGACTTTCCGGTGGGAAAACATATACAGGAGGCATTAATCGAGGCGGCAAAGGATCCGGACAATTTTCATTATTCCCTGCGTGACATTCCGGAACTGATGGATGCAGTAAAGGATTACTATCAGAAACGTTTCGGTGTAGAGATTGCAACGGATGAGATTGCTTCCGTGAATGGTTCACAGGAGGGGATTGGGCATGTGGGCATGGCTCTTTGCAATCCGGGTGATGTGGTATTGCTTCCGAATCCCGGTTATCCGGTGTTTGAGGTTGGTGGATTCTTGGGTGATGCTGAATTGTACTTCTATGAACTGAAAGAGGAAAATGATTTCCTGCCTCGATTGGATGAGATACCGGAGGACATTGCACGACGGGCGAAGTTTATATTGGTTTCCTATCCATATAATCCGGTTTGTGCGATTGCACCGAAGTCGTTTTATAAGGAATTGATTGCATTTGCCAAGAAATATAACATCATTGTCGTTCATGACAATGCTTATTCAGATATCATTTATGACGGTGTACACGGTGGCTCGTTCTTAGAGTTTGAAGGTGCGAAAGAGATTGGTGTTGAGTTCTTTTCATTATCCAAATCCTTTAATTTGACGGGCGCGCGTGTTTCGTTCGTAATCGGAAATAAAGCTGTTATCGATGCTATGAAGCTGCTTCGTTCCCAGTATGATTTCGGGATGTTTTTGCCGATTCAGCATGCAGCAATTGCAGCACTGCGAGGACCTTTAGATGGCGTTGTGAAACAATGCAAAGATTATCAGGACAGAAGAGATGCACTGTGTGGCGGCCTTCGTTCAATCGGTTGGGATGTGCCGGACAGTAAGGGCACGATGTTTGCATGGGCAAGAATTCCGAAGGGGTTCAAGTCATCACAGGAATTTTGTATGGAACTAATGGAACGGACAGGCGTTATTTGTACGCCGGGTTCCGCATTTGGAAGTCTCGGGGAAGGGTATGTGCGTTTTGCACTTGTTCTTCCGCCTGAAGAAATGAAGAAGGTAGTACAGGTCATCGCAGAAAGCGGAATTCTGAACCAGTAAAGATGTAAATCGATAAGGCAGTAAATGATAAGGCAGTAAATGATAAGGCAGGTAACGGATTGAACGAAATATATGAATTGATTGTACAAGGAATTGATGTCAGGCAGAATTTAAGTCAGTTACGGCAAATCATCAAGAATGACCATGAGAGACAGAACCTCAGTAAGATAGTGGAAGATGAGCCGGAGACTTTATGTGGCTTGCTTGGAAACGATGACGCCAAGACGCGTAAGAACGTCGCGTTGTTAATGGGTGATTTGGCATTGCCTGTATTTCTGAGTTCGCTGTGGGAAGGTTACGATAAGGAAGAGCAGTTGTTTGTAAAGAGTTCATACTTGACGGCGCTTAAGTTCTTAGACTATCGGGCATATATGCCACAGTTGAAGAAGCGTCTGGACGAATTACGAAAAACAGAGCTGACGACAGAGAATAAAAAGCATGTGGAAGAGGAAATGCGCATTTTGTCTGAGTTGACAATTGCAATTGAGGGAATTCAAAAGCATGCTTTCACAGGCAGTGATGAGGCAATTGAATGTATTTTCCTGACAAATCGTGCGCATAAAGAAGTGACAGCAGAGCAGATTTCCAAGAGAGACGAGAGTGCGGAACTGTTGCCGTTTCATGCAGGCGTTCATGTCAAGACAAGCCATTTGGAGAAGTTACTATCAATTCGCACCTATAGTGAATTGTTATTTGCTGTAAAGGGTATCAAAAGTTGTGAGAGAAATCCGAAAACGGTGGCAACTAAAATTGCTGCATCGGATTTATTACCATTTTTGAAGAGGACACATGACGGAACAACACCGTTTTATTTTCGTATCGAAGTAAAAAGCAAAATGCCTCTTTCCGAAAAGAGCGATTTTGTGAAGAAACTAAGCAGCGAGATAGAACGAGAAACAGACAGGCAGTTGGTGAATTCAACTTCTAATTATGAAGTGGAACTTCGCCTGATTGAGAATAAAGAGGGCAACTTCAATGTACTGCTTCGGTTGCATACAATACCGGATACGCGTTTTGACTATCGAAAGGAAGTTGTTTCATCAAGCATGAAACCGGTCAATGCAGCATTGCTTGTAGAACTTGCAAGAGAGTATATGGCAGAAGATGCACAGGTGCTTGATCCATTTTGCGGTGTCGGGACCATGTTGATTGAACGGCAGAAGGTTGTGAAGGCAAATACTTCATATGGGATTGATATTCTGTCTGAGGCGATTACCAAAGCACGGATCAATACGGAAGCAGCAGGGCAGATTGTTCATTATATCAATAAAGATTTTTTTGATTTCACACATGAATATTTGTTTGATGAACTATTTACGAATATGCCGTTTCAGACAGGGCACACTACAGATGAAATGATAAGTGACATCTATGTCAGATTGTTTGAGAAGGCACCACAACTGTTGCGTAAGGGTGGCAGAGTAATTTTGTATTCTCACAATGCGTCGCTGGTGACGAAACTGTCAAGTCAGTATCATTATGCAATATTGAAGCAATGGGAAATCATGAATCGGGAAGGCACAGTTCTGTTTGTTATGGAAATATTGTAGCAGATGTGCCATGCGCTATTATATTGTAATCGGAGAGGAATGAAACAGCATGAAAGTAATGGTATATAACTACAGGGATTTTGATGAGGCAATGTGGTTCACAAAATACAGTGAGGAATTGGGGATTGAATTAAAGATATGTCGCGAAGCACCCAATATGGAAAATGCAAGTCTGGCAGCAGGCTGTGATTGTCTGAGTATTATTACCTCCAAAATACCTGCGGAATTGGTAGAAGAATTTCATAAGCAGGGTATTCGCTACATTTCAACGAGAACAATTGGTTATGACCATATCAATCTTGATAAAGCATGTGAACTTGGAATTAAAGTCGGCAATGCTCCGTATGGACCAAACGGTGTAGCTGATTATGCAATCATGCTGATTTTGATGTGTCTCAGAAAAATGAAGCGTATTATGCAGCGTGCCGAGATACAGGACTTTTCTTTATCAGGAATACAAGGGCGTGAATTGCCGGACTATACAGTGGGTGTGATTGGAACTGGCAGAATTGGCCGTACAGTCATCAAGCATCTATCCGGATTTGGCTGTAAACTGCAGGCTTATGACATTTATGAGAACGAAGAGACAAAGCAATATGCAAGTTATGTAAACCTAGAAACGTTGTTAGAGACAAGTGACATCATCACGTTACACACTCCTCTTACGGATGATAACTACCACTTAATCAATCAAGCAAATATTGAACGCATGAAAGATAACGTAATCATTGTAAATACTGCACGTGGCGGATTGATTGATTCGGAAGCTTTGATTGCGGGAATTGAAAGCGGTAAAATCGGAGCCGTGGGATTGGATGTCGTAGAAAAAGAATTCGGCATGTATTATTATGATTTGAAGTCAGAGGTATTGTCCAATCGTGAACTTTCTATCTTAAGAAACTTCCCGAATGTGATTGTGACACCGCATATGGCATTTTACACGGATAATGCCATTGCCTCCATGGTTGAGAATTCTCTGCGCAGTTGCAAATGTTTCATGGAGGGCAGCGAAAATCCATGGGAAGTTGCGTAAAAGAAATAGCAGAAAAAATAGCAACAATAGAGCATGATAAATAACAACGATACGTAACGCGGATATGTAACAATGATATATAACGATATTATATAACACCGTTACATAACAATGATGTATAACAATGTTATATATAGCATTACAACGTATTCTGCCACAATGAAGCACACGTACAACGGAGGGCTACCATGATTGAATCAAGTAACCAACAGTTCTATCTTTCAACAGCACATACAAGCTATTGGTTTAGGGTAACTAAGTTCGGACATCTTGAACATGTTTATTATGGCCCTTACATATCAAAACAACCCATGGATGCTCTGCGATACAAGCATTCTGCACTGACCGGTTCCTGTGTGGATTACAGCACCGAAGCAGGCGATGAGGCCGCCTACAATTTGGATACCATGTGTTTGGAATGGTCAGGGATTGGCAGAGGCGATTACAGACAAAGCCCGTTTGAGATTAAGATGCCGGACGGTAGTTTTGTGAATGATTTTGTGTTCAAAACGGCAACGACAAAGAATGGTGTATTGTCTATGGATACACTTCCGGGAGCCTACGGAACAACGGAAGATTGCACTTATCTTGATATTACAATGGAGGAAGTCTCAAACCAATTGGAACTTCATCTTATTTATACGGTATATGAAAAGACGGATGTGATTACAAGGCGTGTAGTCTTAATCAACCACCATGAGAAAACGGCAGTTCTGCGCCGTGCCCTCAGTATGATGTTAGACCTTCCAAGCAGAGATTATCGCATGACGACCTTTGACGGTAACTGGATTAAGGAAACACATCGCCATGACCGAGAAGTGACTTACGGAAAATGTATTAATTCTTCAACAACCGGCGGAAGTTCCAATCAGCACAATCCCGGATTTCTGTTATCGGAAAAAATGGCCACACAGGATACCGGTTTGGTATATGGTTTTAATTTGATTTACAGCGGCAATCATTATGGCTCGGTTGAAATGAACCATTCTGATATTGTGCGCGTATCAATCGGAATTCATGACCATTGTTTTGAATGGGAACTGAAGCAGGGCGAGAAATTTGAGACACCGGAAGCAGTTATGACATGCTCAGATGCAGGCTTTAACGGTATGAGTCATCATTTCCATGATTTTATCAATGAACATATTGTACGCGGAGATTGGAAGGGAAAAGAGCGCCCGGTTCTGTTAAATAATTGGGAAGCGCATTTCTTTGATTTTAATGAAAGTAAACTTCTGAAGCTTGCAGAACGTGGCAAGAAACTGGGCGTTGAGTTGTTTGTGTTGGATGACGGATGGTTTGGTGCCAGAAATAATGACAAGGCAGGTTTGGGCGATTATGATGTAAACCGAAAGAAACTGCCCGGTGGAATAAAAGGATTTGCAAAGGCAATCAGATCGAAAGGTCTTGCATGCGGATTGTGGTTTGAACCGGAAATGGTCAATGAGGACAGTGACCTCTATCGCGCACATCCTGAATATGCCATTACATTACCGGGTAAAAATCCAACCTATGGACGCAATCAGAGAGTGCTTGATTTATGTAAACCACAGGTGCAGGATTATATCGTGGAACATGTTACAAAGATATTGGATGAGTCAGGCATTACCTATGTAAAATGGGACATGAACCGCCACATTTCGGAAGCGTATTCTGACGTGCTGGCCAATCAGGGAGAGTTTTTCCATCGTTATACGTTGGGATTGTATTCTATTTTGAAACGCATATTTGAACCTCGTCCGCATATATTATTGGAAAGCTGCAGCAGCGGAGGTAATCGATTTGACCTTGGCATGCTTTGTTATTCGCCTCAAGTGTGGTCATCCGATGATACTGACCCGATAGAGCGCCTTGCGATACAGGAAGGATTATCATATCTGTATCCACTTTCGACTATAGGGGCGCATGTATCAGCAGCACCACATCAGCAGACGTTGCGCCAGACACCGTTATCTACTCGGTTTAATGTAGCGGCATTTGGATGTCTGGGCTATGAACTGGATTTGAAGTATCTGTCAAAAGTGGAAAAAGAGGAAGTAGCGGCTCAAATTGCTTTCTATAAACAGCATCGACACACATTGCAGTATGGTGAATTCAGTCGCATTGATTATCCAAAGGACAATAAAGTGCAGTGGCAGGTACGGGAGAAAGACGGCAGCAAGGCGATTACGGGATTTTTCCAAACGCTTGCAAAGGCAAGTGAAGGGTATGATTATCTGCGCGTCCTTGGATTAAAGGCAGACACGCAATACCGCCTCGAAACAAAGCCACAGAGTATCTATGTGAAACGTTTCGGAGGATTGGTTAAACATCTGCTTCCCGTAGAGTTAAATCCGGATGGACTTGTGTTACGCACTGCCAATAAGTATTATACGATGAAGGACTGTGTGGAAAGTTACGAAGGAGACGGCGCAATGCTTGCAAGCGGTGTCATGCTGAATAATCAATACATGGGAACCGGCTATAACGAGAATATTCGCCTGCTTGGCGATTTTGGTTCTAATCTCTACATGATTACCCAAAGTACTACAAAATAAAACACGAATGAGAGGGTACACTATGACAACAAAACGCAACAAATACACTTTTGGACTTGGAACAATCGGTCGTGACATGCTTTATACGATGGTAAGCATGTACCTGATGTTCTATCTGACGGATGTGCTGGAACTTCCGACTTCAGCTATCTGGTGGGTCACCCTGATTATGCTCTGCTGCAGGATCTTTGATGCTCTGAATGATCCGATTATGGGGGTCGTTGTAGACAATACACACAGTAAATTCGGTAAGTTCAAACCGTGGATTGCCGTAGGAGCATTTTCATCGGGTATTGTAACAATTCTTTTGTTCACGGATTTTGGCCTGATTGATGGCGCGTATCTTGTTATGTTTGCGATACTTTATCTGTTTTGGGGTATTACATTTACTATGAATGATATTTCATATTGGTCCATGCTCCCGTCGCTGAGCCTTGACCAGAAAGAGCGTGAAAAGATTGGTGCGGTAGCAAGAATATGTGCCAATATCGGATTGTTCTTCGTTGTGGCAGCGATTGTTCCCATCACAACAGCTCTTGGTAATCAATTCGGAAGTTTGCAGAGAGGCTACTGCGCATTTGCTGTTATTATTGTAGTCATTATGTGGATTGGTCAGAGTATTACCTTGTTTGGTGTACAGGAAGCGAAGGTGCCGGCAACTTCTGAGCAAGAACATACAACACTTAAGAATATGGTTGAGGTTATCTTTAAGAATGACCAATTGTTATTTACAGCAATTTCTATGGCATTATTCATGATTGGATATGATACAACAACCGGATTTGGACTTTATTATTTCAAATATGCCTACGGCGACGAGGGGATGTATTCTATTTTCGCCATCATTCTTGGTGTTTCACAGGTTGCAGCTTTGGTTATCTTCCCATTGTTCAGTAAGAAGTTCGAACGTAAAAAACTCTATTTATATGCAACGGTTTTAGTACTGCTTGGATATGTCATTTTCTTCTTTGCTCCAACTGACACCATGACATTTATAGGAATAGCAGGTATTCTGATTTTTATCGGGCAGGCATTTATCCAACTGTTGATGTTGATGTTCTTGGCAGATACTGTGGAATACGGACATTGGAAATTCGGAAAGAGGAACGACAGTGTTACATTTTCGATTCAGCCTTTTATTAATAAGATGGGCGGTGCAATTTCAACCGGTGTTGTTGGCGCAACTGTAATCATCTCAGGTATTAAAGAAGCAGACAGTGCAGCAGATGTGACAGAGAGTGGGCTGCTGATTATGAAGGCTGCGATGTTAATTCTTCCTTTGATTTGTATTGTAATAGGTTATTTTATCTATCGCTCGAAATATAAAATCGATACACAGATGTATGAAAAAATCATCAAAGAATTAGAAGAACGAAGTGAACATACCGCAAAAAAAGAATGAGAAAGAACGCGAAAATATGAATCCTAAAAAAGATACGATAATTCAAAAAAAAGTTGTTACTCCGATAACCTTAGATAGCAAAATCAAGGAAGTGTACGCACATCCGGTTGGACATGACATTATTAAGCGGATACTGACGACTTTGAATAAGAAGGAAAGCCTTGTTGTCAATCCGATTGTCGGTAATGTGAAACTGCAGACGCTTTCTGCACTGACGAAGAAGAACTTCGGCGGTTTTGAATCCATGCTTTCCTTGATTAATTATGAGCAGGACATTCCGGCGAAAGGCGATTGTGAGACTAAAGAAGCATGGTGGAAAGAAGCAGTATTCTATCAGATATATCCGCGCAGTTTTATGGATAGTGACGGTGATGGTATCGGAGATATTCAGGGTATCATTTCGAAACTGCCCTATCTGAAAGAACTGGGCGTGGATGCACTTTGGCTGTGCCCCATTTATGATTCACCGAATGACGATAACGGCTATGACATACGAGATTATCAAAAAATCATGCAGGAATTCGGCACAATGGAGGATTTCGATCTTCTTCTGTCTGAAGTACATAAGCAGGGGATGCGTTTGATTATGGATTTGGTCATTAACCATACATCTGATGAGCATGTATGGTTTCAAGAGGCGCTTAAGAACCCGGATTCAAAGTATCGGGATTACTATTATTTCAGAAAACCGAAAGATGCAGAAGACGGAAAAAGTGCTCCGAACAATTGGCGTTCTTTCTTTGGTGGAAGCGCATGGAATTATTATGAAGATAAGGACGAATATGCGTTGCACCTATTTTCCAAAAAGCAAATGGATTTGAATTGGGAATGCGATGAGATGCGCGCTGCCATCATTGACATGATTAAATGGTGGTTGGAAAAGGGTGTTGACGGCTTCCGCATGGATGTCATCAATTATATTTCCAAGGTAGAGGGCTTACCGGACGGAAATAAAACCATAGGAGATTTGGTAGGCTTTCTGGGAATTGAGAATTACTTTTATGGGCCGAAGCTGCATCAGTATTTGCGTCAAATCCGCAAAGAAGCATTTGAACCTTATCAGGCATTTTCAGTTGGAGAAATGCCGGGTATCGGAATGGAAATGGGCAAACTTCTGACGGGAGATGACAGGGGCGAACTGGATATGATGTTCTCGTTTGATCATCTGGAATCACCGGGGCAGGATCGGTATCAGGAATACCAATATGACCTGAACGGCTGGAAAGAGTATCTGATTGATTATGCGGAACATCTGGGCAATCATTGTCATATGGCTTTGTTCTATAATAATCATGACAATCCGAAGTTCTTGTCTAAAGTGAATGAAGATCCGACTTACAGAGTGGTATTGGCAAAACTGCTTGCGGCAATTCAGATGACGACAAAGGGGACGCCTTTTATTTTCCAGGGAGACGAAATCGGGGCAGTTAATAAACAGTTTCAGTCGATTGATGAAATTCGGGATGTTGAAGCGTTGAATTTGTATCAGGAATGGATTGAGGAAGGCGGTATGACGAAGGAAAAGGCTTTCCAGAAAGTTCTTTCCGGAACGAGGGACCATGCAAGATGCCCGATGCAATGGAGTCATGCCGAGCATGGAGGCTTCACAACAGGAACACCGTGGATTGCCTGCAATGAAGATTATGAATTGTGTAATGTAAAAGATCAAATGGGGGATGGAAATTCTGTATTGAATTTCTATATGCGACTGATAGAACTCAGAAAGAAGACGAAAGCGTTTGCTTATGGAGATACGGAGTTTGTAAAGCGGCATGTGCGAGATTTTTTCCTGTATTACCGCATTTATCAGGGGGAGAAATATTTTATTGAATGTAATTTAACAACACGAATGAAGGAGCGGTTTTACGGTGTTGAAAAATACGAATTACTGCTATCAAATTACGATGCACCGTCATCCATGCTTCGTTCCTATGAGGTCAATATTTATCGGGTGCATTCAGCGAATAAAAAGTAAGTAAAAAGTGAGTACAATCCACAATGTGTAGTGGCAAAATATGAGTAATTGTGATATATTATTCATAGAATTGCTTACATTTCTATTTTAAAGACAAAAACGGAGGTAATGAAAATGGGTTTAATTCAAGCACTGAAAGGCGCAGCAGGCGGACAACTTGGCGATCAATGGCGCGAGTATTTCTACTGTGAAGCACTGGATGCAGATGTTCTTTTGACAAAGGGCGAAAAACGTGTGGACGGAAAGAGAAGTTCCAACTCGCACGGCAATGACAATATCATCAGTAATGGATCGATTGTAGCAATTGCAGATGGTCAATGTATGTTGATTGTTGATCAAGGTAAGGTAGTTGAATTATCGGCAGAGCCGGGTGAATTCGTTTATGATACTTCTACAGAACCGACTCTATTATATGGTAGTTTGGGTGAAAATCTTAAGAAATCATTTGAGACGTTCGGCAAACGTATTACCTTTGGTGGAGATACGGCAAAGGACCAGAGAGTTTATTACATAAATACCAAGGAACTTCCGGGTAATAAATACGGCACGCCCAATCCGGTACCGTTCAGAGTGGTAGACAAGAACATCGGTCTTGATATTGATATTGCAATTCGCTGTCACGGTGAATATTCCTATAAGATTACCAACCCGCTTTCATTTTATGCTAATGTTGCAGGCAATGTAGAAGATATTTATGTCAGAGAAGAAATTGACAGTCAGTTAAAGACAGAGCTTATGACAGCATTGCAGCCTGCATTTGCAAAGATTTCCGATATGGGTATCAGATACAGCGCACTTCCCGGTCATACCATGGAAATGGCTGATGTGTTAAATGAAGTATTGTCTAAGAAATGGGCAGAACTTCGCGGTATTGAAATCGTATCTTTTGGTATCAGTTCTGTAACAGCTTCCGAAGAAGACGAGAAGATGATTAAGGAATTGCAGCGTAATGCAACACTGAAGGATCCGACAATGGCAGCAGCAACATTAACTGCAGCACAGGCACAGGCTATGCAGAGTGCAGCCGCCAACGAGAGCACCGGACCAATGATGGCATTTGCAGGTATGAATATGGCCAATATGGCAGGTGGCATGAATGCAAACAACCTCTATGCAATGGGTGCACAACAGCAGCAGACACAGGCAGCGGCAGCACCTGCAGCAGCGGCACCTTCAGCAGCATCTACAGGCTGGACATGTGCATGCGGTCATACAGGCAATACAGGAAAGTTCTGTGCAGAGTGTGGCAAACCACAGCCAAGTGCTGATGGCTGGACATGTACTTGCGGAGCAGTGAATAAGGGAAAATTCTGTCAGGAATGTGGCAAATCAAAACCTGCAGGAGCACCGGTTTACAAATGTGATAAATGTGGCTGGGAGCCGGAAGATAAGTCTACACCGCCTAAATTCTGTCCGGAATGTGGAGATGTATTTGACGACAACGATGCACAATAAGTTTTAAGATATAGAATTCAATATGGATGGATACCGGTGGTGTTGCCCAATTTGTTTGGGTGATACAAGGAAGCAGGGTGTTGTACTTATAGAATTAAGTATTTAGTCCCTCACGAACCCGTCACTGTTACAGTCAGAAAACTAGCCGGATATCCGTACAAAGAGCCACGAGAGTTGGAGTTCGTACGAAGGTATATCTATAAATAGATACCCTCTTTCTCTGTGCGCTTGAACACTACAATTCAAACCAAAGAAGGAGGGTATTATTATGAATACCGAAGAAAACAAGAAAAAGAGTACCAACAAAAAAGTTGTAATAGGAGCCGTTATATTGGTTGCGTTAATTGCAATCATGGGAATTCTCTATCTGACTTTTAAACCGCAGACAACTGCCGGCAGTAAAGAGATTACTTTGACAGTGGTACATGCGGATGCTTCCAGTAAAGAATTTGATATAGCAACAGACGAGGAATACCTGCGTGGTGCATTGGAACAGGAAGGGCTGATTGCCGGTAACGAGGGGGAGTTCGGTCTGTATGTATTAACGGTAGATGGGGAAACAGTGGACGAAGCCAATGAGGAATGGTGGTGCCTGACAAAGGGCGGAGAAACACATATGCTTGGTGTAGACGATACACCGATTGAGGACGGTGATCAGTATGAACTCACCTTTACAACAGGGTGGTAAGAGCCTTTCAGTAAAAGAATTGGTATTATATGCGGTGTTGTCTGCTTTTTTGCTGGCAGTTCAGGTAGGGCTTGCTTTTTTGCCTAATGTTGAGTTGGTTTCTCTGCTGCTGATTATCTACACTCGTGTATTGGGGAAAAAAGCATTGTATCCGCTTTATGTATTTGTGCTGGCGGAAGGGCTGATATATGGGTTCGGTATCTGGTGGATTAACTATTTGTATATATGGACGATACTGGTATTGGTGACACTAATATTCAAAAGGATGGAGTCGGTTCTTTTTTGGACGGTGATTTCAGGAATGTACGGGTTGTTGTTTGGGACACTTAGTTCTATTCCGTATTTTTTCATTGGAGGCCCCGGCATGGTGGCAACCTATATCATCAATGGGATTCCGTTTGATTTGCTGCATTGTGTCGGCAATCTGGTCATTACGTTTATCTTAATAAAACCGCTGCATCTTTTGATGCAGCGGCTGGTTACGAAATACTTTGGTTGAATGAAAAAGTAAATTCCGGTTTACCTTCTTGAGGTCAAAGGATGACTTCCCTGTCGCCAACGGTAAAATTGGGCGACAAGGAAGTCATTCCTTTTTCTTACTAATTTTCGATTTTACATTTAGCATGGGCAATGGGATTTTCGTTTTTCTCTATAAAGACTCAATTTGGTCTCATTATCGATAAAAAAAGCCCTAAAAACACCATATATCTCCACATATTACCATATTTGAACGTTTTTATCAATAACAGCGCTAAAACTGCCAATTATCGAGAAAATAGTGCTATTTTCGTTCTATAATGGTGTCAAAATTGCATTCTATAGAAACTCTGCAAGAAATAGGTGTTATGTAAACCACAATGTAGACCTGCTACCACTAGTTCGGAATAGAGATAGCTTCTTTGTCGCCCAATTTTACCGTTGGCGACAGGGGAAGCTATCTCTTGACCTTAAGCTGCTAAACCGGAATTCAGCAATTTACTTTACGCACGAAATATTTTGGATCATTATTTGTTTAAATAAATCATCATATTTGCGGGATTGACTTCGTAGGTACCGGTATCAATTACATTTGGTACAGATTTGCCTTCGAATATATCCTGCATTTTTTCTAATGTGATAGCGCCCCATGTTTCAGGTCTTTGCGCAATAGCGGCACTGACGCAACCTGCCTTCATGTAATCTGCAATGGTGTCTGTGAAATCAACGGTAACCAGTTTGAGATTAGGATGATGTTTCTTAATATATCTGGCAAATGCGATGCCCCAGCCGACATTTGTTGCATAAAGTGCGTTGATATTCGGATACTGAGAGAGAACATCAGAGATACATTTTTCTGCTTCTTGCTCTGTTGGCTCGCCCGGTCCTGAAAATTCATGAATGACAATGTTGGAAGATTTAAGTGATTCATATGCACCCATTGTCCGGTCTTCGATTGTTTCAATAATACCACTGTTCCATCTGATGACAGCAACTTCACCGGAGTCGGCAAGGAGTTGACGGATGACATTGCCGGAATGTTTACCGCAGTTATAGCTGTTGGTTCCGATTAAGGATTCATATTTTACGCCCTCAAGAACTGATAAAATGAAGATGACTTTAATTCCCCTATCAGCAATTTCTTTCATGAGAGCGGTAACACGCGTGTCGGAAATCGGTGAAATACAAATGCCGTCATAACCACCATCGCGTATCTCTGTCAAAATATCAATCATTTCCTGTGTGCCGGCCTCACCTCTTGAAGTAGGGGCAAAGACAGAAACATCAAAATCAAGCATCTTTGCAGTACGATGCGATTCTTTGGTTGCCGGATACCAGAAAGGATCATCCAAATCCCATACCATGGCAATTTTCTTTTTCTTGATTTCGATTTCGGCAGTTTTGATTTTGCCGGATTTTTGATCCATTTGAGCAACTTGATTATGTAATCGGGATGCCATTTTTGTCATAAGTTCGGCAGTGTTTGCCTGACTCATGGCAAGTGTTGCAACATTTTCTGTGGTAGCGGTAGATTGGTCAATAATGGTTGCAATAGAACTGATTGATTCCATGAGAGTATCTTTATCCGTGGCAATCGTGGCAAAATCTTCTGAAAATGCTTTCTGTGTTGTTACGAAACTTTCAACGCTTCCATTAATTTGATCAAATGCACTTACAACTTCTTCAACGGCAACTTTCTGTGAATCGAAAGCCTCTGCAGAGTTATCTGCGATGGTCTTTAGTTCTGAAAGTGCGGAAGTAATGTCTTTGATCGATAAATTGATGTTTTCGCTTGCCTTATGACATTCTTCGGAGAGTTTGCGCACTTCTTCTGCTACAAATGCAAATCCTTTTCCGGCTTCTCCGGCACGTGCTGCTTCAATAGAAGCATTGAGAGAGAGCAGATTGGTTTGTCTGGCAATATCATAAAGCACCGTGGTAATCTCAACGATTTTTTCGTTTTTCTCAAGCAAGCTGTATATTTCAGAGGTAATTCTTGTAATCACATTCTTAAGTGTTTCTTGATTTTCGGATAGATTAAATACAGTTTGTTGTCCGCTTTCACTTTGCTGTCCCATTTCATATGCCTGATTGATAATGGCTTTTGATTTTTCATCCATGGAAGCAATCCGTGATACAAGCGTATCGGCAACATCAATACATTTATTGACGTCTTGAGACTGTTTTACGGAACCGTCGGCTATGTACTTGATGGCATTGGTTACATTTGACGATGATTCAACCATGCCTTCCACGATACCTTCTAATTGTTCCGATACAGAGCGAATACCGTATAGTTCTGTCTTAAAATCCGTGAAATAATTTTGATAATCTTCATAAAGGTCTGCGCCGTCCCCCGAAGGTGCAGTCTCTGTAAAATTCCAGTTACGAAGATGTTCAAGGACATTTTGTTGATTGCCCTTTGTGTCTTTGTTCCCAAATAATTGAATAGCAAGTTCCTCCCATATTCATTTTATCCTTCAACATTTAGTTTATCACACAAGTTTTCGACTGTAAACGTTACCGGAGAAAAAAACGTTGAGTGGCAGTTGGGGTTCATGTTATACTAAATCCAATAAAACACAGGCGGAGGTGTTAGATGAAGAAACGGTTTGAAGAGGCTTTGTTGCATGTATCTAATTATCTTGAGATTTTTATTTCTATTTTAATGGTCATTATGCTGACCATCTTATCGATTAAATTATTGTTTATTGTAATTGAACCCAATAGTTATGTGGACGGACAAGACAATTTGACATTGTATTTGACAATGGCGCTGAATCTTGCGGTTGGTGTCGAGTTCGTCAAGATGCTCTGTAAGCACACGCCGGAGACAATTATTGAAGTGTTGCTGTTTGCTACAGCAAGACAGATGATTGTTTATCACATGTCAGCAATTGATACGCTGATAGGTGTTGGTGCAATCGCCGGTTTATTTGCAACAAGAAAATATTTGTTTTGTGCATTTGACGAGACATCGGCAGCGATATTCCGTGCAACACAGAAGAGCAAGATGATTAACTGGCTGTTTCGGATTAACATTCCGGAGGAAGCCGGTGAGACACTTGGCGAAGTAGTCATCAATAAACTGACGGAAGATGAGAAAGAGATAGCCACAGGCTCTTGCGTATACTTCAGTGACTTTGCACTTAGAATAGCGAAGATGCATGGCGAAGTGATTACAAGGATTGAAGTAATCAGGTCGATATAGTAAATAGTAATACATATGAATAAATGCAGACAAATAGTGCAGATAAATAATACAGATAAATAAATACAGATAAATAATATAGATAAATAATGCAGATCAATAAATGCAGAAAAAACAACCGCAGGTTACTTGAAATTGTCGAGTAACCTGCGGTTCTTATTATATATTTTGTATGTAAATATTTTTATGCTTCTTTTGCGTCTGCTGATTTCTTGCCAATCATCGTTAAACAGATAATGGCAGCAACAACATAGAGTACAATGGTTACATATAAAACCATCTGATATCCGGACGGATTGACCTTAATCATTTCTGTTGTACCGTCTGCAAGTACATGAGGCAATTCCACTTCAGTTCCGAATTTCTTTACAATCCATGAAGCTAATTGGTTACCTGACAAACCTGCAATTGCCCAAGCTGAAAGTGTAATACCATGAATTGCGCTGATGTTGCTCATGCCGTAGTGGTCAGCCAAAAGTGTAGGTACATTGGAGAAACCACCGCCGTATCCTGCATTTACCACAAACAGCAGAATTAAGACAAGTACCATGAAGACAACATTTCCACCCATATTGGTGATACCCTGTGTCAAGATAACAAGTCCGGTGGAAACGATGGAAAGCAAGAAGATAATCTTGTAAATGCTGTTTCTGTCCTTGAAGCAATCTGCCCATGCAGAGAAGCCGAGACGACCTGCTGCATTGAAGATAGCGGTTACGGATGAAAGAATACCAACTACACCAACCAAACCGATACATTTGATAATCATCTTTTCCTGAGAAATAAGTGCAAGACCACAAGTAATATTAATGTAGAACATCAACCAAATACCGATGAAAGTAACAGGTTTTGACTTAATAACCTGAATAGCGCTTGGTCCTTTTTCTGCCTGTGAAGGCTCATGCCAATCTGCCGGTTTTGCAAGCAGAAAATGTCCTGCAAACATCATAACAAAGTAAACAACAGCCAAGATTAAGAACATCTTGTAGATACCGCCTTCTTTAATGGAGTCAAGTAATGACTGCATAATCGGGCTGGCGATTGCCTTTGCTGCACCAAAACCTGCTACTGCAAGTCCGGTTGCAAGACCTTTGCGGTCTGAAAAC
>DATESB010000119.1:0-5857 GCA_035271065.1 Lachnospiraceae bacterium
TCGTCAGACCAGAGATTTGCCTCCACCTTCCTTCAGATTCCACCTCGCGGTGGACACCCTTGGTCTTGGCTATGTCCTTCCCACTACTAGGGTAGACTAGGGACTTTCACCCATTAGAAACGTGCGCCGCCAGGCGCACAACGAAAAAACTGAACTATCAATTTGATAATTCAGTTTTTTTTATTCCTATCATCTTTATAGTGTATCTTTATATTTCATCACTTGAAATCAGTTTACCGTCTCTCCAAATTCGTTCCAAATCATAGAATAGTCTATTCTCTTTATCGAATACATGGACAATGACATCGCGGCAATCCATCAAGATCCAATTAGCTGTATCATAACCTTCCACTTGCTTTACTTCAAAGCCTGCTTTGTGTAACTGTTCTTCTACGTTATCAATCATTGCCTGTATTTGATTGCGGTTATTTCCGCTTGCAATGACAAAGTAGTCTGCCATGACACTGACAGTTGAAATATCAATAATTCTGATGTCTTCTGCTTTCTTTTCTTCCAGTGCATCAATCACTACTCTGGTCATTTTCTTTGCATTTTCTGTATCATTCATTTTTGTGCTCATTTAGTTGGACTCCTTTTGTTCCTGTTGTTTATAAAATTGATAAGTTTCTCTTGTCATATCATCAATCTCAAATTCCGAAGATTCTAAATATACAAGTGTGTCTTTTAAAATCATCATAAGTGCCTGCTCAATATCAACAAATGCCATTTTCCTGATTGCTGTCAGATTAGGTGCAGATATTCTGTTTGGTTCAATATAATCTGCAACAAATATGACTTTTTCAAGCATTGTCATGTTAGGTCTGCCTGTTGTATGATAGCGAATTGCATCTAAAATCAGTTCATCTGTTATCCCATAAGTGTGCTCAGCAAGATAGGCGCCTAATTTTGTATGCAGTAATGACGGATTTCTTCGTTCTACCTCTCGAATGGGAATTTGATGACTTTCACATACTTTTACGATGTCTTTTGTGGCTTCGCATTTGGCACAATCATGTAACATGCCTGCAAGTTCTGCCTGTTCCAAATTTTCACCATAACGCATTGCCAGTGCAATTGCGGTATTGGCGACTCCCATGGAATGGATATATCTCTTTTTATCAAGTACTCTTTTCAATTCTTTTCTGATTTTATTCTTGTCAATGCTTGTTTCCGTATTATTCATATGCCTCATCCTTATATAACGAGTTTCTGTAGATATACTCTTCTACATCCGGCGGAACCATATACTTGATAGAACGTCCATTTTGCAGATATTCACGAATAGAACTTGATGAAATATTAATATACGGTGTATCCATTAATTCGACTTTTGCACCATATTTAATTCTGTAGTATTCCAATTGAACATTGACTTCTGCTTCAGAATACTTATTACGTCCGGCAACAAGAACGGTACAGCATTGAAATAGTTTCTCCACCTGGTTCCATTTCTCAATTGAAAACAGATTGTCAGCTCCGATAATAAAGAAGAATTCCGTATCCGGATAACGCTCGCACAAATACTCCATAGTTTCATAAGTATAGGTGTTGCCGTCTCTGTCAATTTCAATGGTAGACAATTCAAGATGTTTATTTCCCTGAATGGCAAGAGAAACCATCTGTGTTCGCTTCTTTGCATCCTGAATTTCACCAATATTTTTCATATAGGAAATACCACTCGGCAAAATCAAGACTCTGTCGAGTTGATATAAGTCAAATGCACTTTCAGCCATGACCAAATGTCCGATATGAATCGGATTAAATGTTCCGCCTAAAACACCTACTCTTTTTTCTGCGCCTGTCATAATCAAACCTCCCCAAATCAGAAATAACAGTAAATATACATGTTATTCAAGTGGCAAATGAATTTTCTTATGCTCTTTTGACTCTTTATACAATACAATTTTTTTACCAATCACGTGTACAACCGATGATTTGGTTCTCTCAGCAAGCATCTCTGCCATTGCACGGGGATCGTCCATACAATTCTTCAAAACGCCGATTTTAATCAATTCACGTGCGCTCAGAGCTTCACTGACTGCCTCTGTTATTTCGGGCGTCAAACTGGCTTTTCCGATATGCAGAATGACTTCTTCTTTACTTGCAAGTCCTTTCAAATAAGAACGTTGTTTACTTGTCATAATTATTTCCTCTTATATTCATCAAAAAATGTTGTGTGTTTTATTGATAGTAATCAAATTCGTGTCCATACATCCGAACAGTATCGCCCTCTTCAATGCCAAGTTGTATCAACTCGTCCAAAATTCCGGTTTCTTTCAGGAACTTCTGGAAGAAATTGAATCCCTTTTCTGAATCCAAATTCGTATATCCGAGCATCTTTTCGATACGTGGTCCCTCAATGACATAGACGTGGTTTTCCTCGTCAAATGATACCGTATAGGGCTCGTCCTTTAGTGTTAGGAATTCAAGGGAGAACTCCGGCTCAAATATAATAGGTTCCTCCGTTTGCTGTGATAAAAGTTCACTCACATAATAGAGCAATTCATTCAGCCCTTTACCACTGACTGCCGAAATCGGAAATACCTTCATCCCCTGTGGCTCGAATGTGTCCTTTATTTTTTGAATGACCTCATCTTCACCTTCCATAAAAGCATCAATTTTATTGGCTGCAATTACCTGCGGACGTTTCATTAAATCTTCATTGTAATTTTCAAGCTCTTTATTAATCTTAATAATATCATCAATCGGATCACGTCCTTCAGTCGATGCAGCATCTACAATGTGAATAAACACCTTAGTACGCTCAATGTGACGCAGAAACTCATGTCCCAATCCAACGCCTTCCGAAGCACCTTCAATCAGTCCCGGGATGTCGGCCATAACAAAACCCTTGCCTTCATCCAAATCAACTACTCCCAAATGAGGATTCAAGGTGGTGAAATGATAATTTGCAATTTCCGGACGTGCATTTGATACACGAGACAACAGCGTTGATTTGCCGACATTCGGATATCCAATCAGTCCGACATCTGCAATCACCTTTAACTCTAATGCAATATTCAGTTCCTGTGCATCCTGTCCCGGCTGTGCATATTTCGGAGCCTGCATGGTAGATGTGGCATAATGTTGATTGCCGTTACCGCCTCTTCCGCCCTTTAACAGAACAATACGCTTATTATCACCGGACATGTCCGTAATAACTTTATTGCTTTCTGCATCCTTAATAACAGTACCTGCAGGAACTTTAATGATAATATCATTTCCGTTTTTGCCGTGACAATTACGTTTTCCGCCTTTTTCTCCGTCTTCTGCACAATATTTTCTGGTGTGTCTGAATTCGGTCAATGTGTTCATCCCTTCATCTACTTCAAAGATGACATTGCCTCCTGCACCACCGTCACCACCATCCGGTCCGCCGTTTGGTACATATTTTTCCCTGCGAAAACTGACATGGCCGTCACCGCCCTTGCCGCTTCTGACATAAATTCTTGCTCTGTCTGCAAATTTCATCAATATTCTCCTAATTAAAAAATGAGGGTTTCAAACAATTCGTCTGAAACCCTGGTGATTCGTCTTATTGCTCTACCGGATATACGGAAGCCTGTTTCTTGTCTCTTCCTTTTCTTTCAAATCTGACTACACCATCTACTAATGCAAATAATGTGTCATCTCCGCCACGTCCAACGTTTACACCCGGATGAATCTTGGTTCCGCGCTGTCTGTATAATATATTGCCGGCTTTAACGAACTGTCCGTCAGCTCTTTTTGCACCTAATCTTTTTGCTTCGGAATCTCTACCGTTCTTGGTAGAACCCATTCCCTTTTTATGAGCGAAAAATTGAAGGTTTATCTTTAACATGGTATTACACCTCCTCGTATTTGAGTTGAAAATACTTTTTAGAGTATTCTTGTTCAATTCCTTTTAATCCAAGTACCATTGAATCCATTAAAATACTGCCTTCATGTGAAATAGTTCCTAAAAATCTGCAATCAATAAATCCGGTTTGCTGATTATGTTTCACATCTATTTCATCATGTGTAATCTGTTCCAATGAATTTACTGTGTTAATGACCAAAATGGAAACCGCCGCACATACAATGTCCTTCTGAAAAGGAAACTTTGCATATCCTGCATGTCCCATACATGTAAAACTGTCATATGCACCTGAATCATTTGTTCTTAAAATTACTGTAGTCATATGATAACCACCGAAACACTATGTTTCATTGCTGCACTAAGCATTAATCTTGTCGATTTTAACTTGAGTGTATGCTTGTCTATGACCGTTTTTCTTATGATATCCGCTTTTTCTCTTATATCTATAAACAATGACTTTCTTACCTTTGCCATTATCCATAACGGTTGCTGTAACAGTTGCTTTTGCAACGTCATCACCAACTGCAAGCTTCTTATCACTAACGGCAAGAACCTTGTCAAACGTAACTGTTTCTCCGGCTTCTGCACCAAGTTTTTCAACTTTGATTACATCACCTTCGGAAACTTTATACTGTTTTCCACCTGTTGCAATAATTGCGTACATAGGGCACCTCCTATTTACATTACTCGCTAGATTCGGTGTCGTTGTAATCACAACGCACTTATAACCTCTCTATGCGGCATACCATAGTATAATAGCACAATCTTTAAATTACGTCAACCACCAAATATGGCTGCTTTTTCATAAAGTGGTTGATCAACTTTCTTTCTGGTCATCTCTACCAGATTTAAAACCGTCATATCGTGTACTTCTGTCTTAATGCGGTCTTCGTTTGCATAAGTTCGCATGGTATCCATTAATAATTCCCTATTCTGCGGACTTTCCATATTAATAAAGTCAATCATGATAATTCCTGAAATATTGCGTAGGCGTAGTTGCCTTGCGACTTCCTTTGCGGCTTCCAGATTGATTTTCAAAAAGGTATCCTGTAAGTTCTTCTTGCCGTCATATTTGCCTGTATTAACATCAATTACCGTCATGGCTTCAGTTGGTTCAATGACCAGATAACCACCCGATTTGAGCCATACACGCTTGTTCAGAGCCTTTTCTAATCGTGATTCAATACTATATAGTTTATGAAGCGGAAGTAATTCATCATGATAGTGTTTCAGAAGTTTTGTATAGCCTTCTCCAAAGTCTTCTGTATGCTCAATTAAATCTTGATATAGTTCCTTGTCATCGGTTACAATCTCACACAGTCGCTCCTGGTTCAAATCTCTGATTAATGTCAGATATTTTGCAGGCATGCGGTACATAATACTGTAGCAAGTCCTGTGCATTGCCGTGTCAACTAACTGCTTACGCTTTTCATTTAATATCTGAAGTTCTTGTACAATCTCATCTGTTGTAGCATACTGTGCATTGGTTCTGATGACAATTCCTGCATCTTCCGGCATATATGGCAATAATTCTTTTTTGATAGTCTCACGCTTTTCTTTACTTAGTTTTGCGGATACTCCCAGTTTGTGATTTCCGGTAGTCAATACAGCATATCTTCCGGTAAAAGAAAGGTTTGTCGTAACAACAGCATCCTTTGTCTTTACACGGTCTTTTGTAATCTGTACCAGTATCTCGTCGCCTTCCACTAACTTTGCCTTGGTATTTTGATTAAGGCGATTTAGATAAATCGGATGTGTAGCATCTTCTATTGACAGATAGCACTTTACACCCGGCATAATTTCAACAAAGGCGGCATTGATGTTTTTAACAACATCCTTTACCTTTGCAATATAGATATTACCAACGTATTGTTCAGATGATTCCTCATAATGAAACTCAATTTCGGTGTCATCTTCCAGCAGCATGGATAATATACCTTGTCTCCATTTTGTAATGATTAATTTCTGTTTATGTTCCACGAATCGTTTCTCCTTAAATATCAGAGCCAATGCTTCCGA
>DATESB010000120.1:0-8993 GCA_035271065.1 Lachnospiraceae bacterium
CAATTTCTCCATAATTGCCTTAATCTGTTCAGCTCCTTCTATTCCCTTCAATGTAATTGTATGCATACCTTCCTTGTAATAACCGTATTTCTCATAAATCGATACCATCTGATCCCATAGTGTAATCCCTTTATTCTTGCAATATGCAGCCACTTCACACAGGCACATCACTGCTACGATAGCATCTTTATCTCTTGCATGTGTTCCCGCAAGACAGCCATAACTCTCTTCCAAACCGAATACATATTCATAAGTATGATTTTGTTCGAACAATTTAATCTGCTCACCGATATACTTGAAACCGGTCAGCACTTCAATTAACTTCACGTTATATTCTTTTGCCAGCACATCGGCAATATTCGTTGTTACAATCGTTTTAACCAACGCAGCATTGGCCGGCAATGTTCCCACTGCTTTTCTCTCGCGCAAAATGTATTCTGCAATCAGCATACCGGACATATTGCCTGTAAACGGCACATATTCGCCTGTTTTTGTATCCTTAGCGTAGATACCGAGACGGTCAGCATCCGGGTCAGTCGCAAGAACAATATCCGCATCCTTTTCCTTAGCCAATTTAAGCGCCAATTCAAACGCAGCCGGATCTTCCGGGTTCGGGTAAGCAAGTGTTGTGAATTTCGGGTCAGGCAATTCCTGCTCCGGAACCACAAAAACATGTTTGAAGCCCAGTTCTGATAAAATACGGCGAACCGGCAAATTACCTGTTCCATGAAACGGTGTATAAACAATCTTTATTTCATTTGCAACCTTTTGAATAATCTCCGGATGAATAATCAATTTCTTTAATTCCGCCATGTAAGCATCATCAATCGGTGCACCGATTACATGGTAGAGACGCTTTGCAATCGCTTCTTCCTTGCCCATAATCTTAACGGTATGATAATCTGTTACATTTTTGACTTCTGTAATAATTTCAACATCCTTCGGTGCCGTCACCTGTGCACCGTCTTCCCAATACACCTTGTATCCGTTGTATTCCGGAGGATTGTGACTGGCCGTTACAACAATTCCCGCTGTACATCCAAGTTCTCTGACAGCAAAGGAAAGTTCCGGTGTTGGTCTGAGTGAATCAAACACATATGCCTTGATTCCATTTGCACATAAACATAACGCAGCTTCATCCGCAAATTCTGGAGACATAAAGCGTGAGTCATATGCAATTGCCACTCCCTTGTTACTTGCTCCTTGCTTAATGATGTAATTTGCAAGTCCCTGTGTTGATTTTCTGACCGTATACAAATTCATCCGATTGGTTCCTGCACCGATTACGCCACGCAAACCACCTGTGCCAAATTCAAGTTCCTTATAAAATCTGTCCTTGATTTCTTCCTCATTTCCCTCGATTTGCTGAAGCTCGCGATGCGTTGCCTCATCAAAATAATCGTCTTTCATCCAAAATTCGTATTCTTCTCTGTAATTCATGCTATTCCCTCCTATTATCCCAGGGGTGTCCACCCTGACTGTTTCGTTCTATCTTCTAATACATAATTGCTGTAGTCCAATGAAAAATTCAAATTGTAATACGGATCGCCTGCTTCAAGTACCTCTTTCCACTTCTCTCTAAACAGCGCCGACTCCTTGTCATAACGTTCTGCGTTCTGCACACTTACTTCAGTTGAATCGAGTCCGC
This sequence comes from Lachnospiraceae bacterium, assembly GCA_035271065.1. Lineage (GTDB taxonomy): Bacteria > Bacillota > Clostridia > Lachnospirales > Lachnospiraceae > JAAYYM01. The sequence continues at coordinate 1,649 of DATESB010000120.1, forward strand.
GAGATTTGGATTCATAATGAAACAACTCTGCAAATGGTGTGAAAATATTCAGATATCCCTTCTCACGCAAGCGCAGGCAATAATCTACATCATTAAGCGCCACTGCAAAGTCTTCTGACAGGCCGCCCAGTTCTTCGAATGTTGTCCTCCTCGTCATCATACAGGCTCCCGTGACTGCTGATACGTTTTGCGCATAGCAGAGACGTCCCATATAACCGAGATTTTCTTTCTCCATTTTGTAATGTGTATGTCCTGCTGTGCGATGCGCTCCAAGTCCTATCACAATACCGGCATGTTGAATGGAATAATCCTCATAATAGAGCATACATCCAACCGCTCCAACATCCTGTCTCTGCGCATACATTAACAGCTCTTCCATCCAGTTTCGGGTAATGACTTCTGTATCATTATTCAGTAATAACAGGTATTCCCCTGTTGCAAAACTTGCCCCATAATTATTGACTGCCGCATAATTAAAATCGCCTTCATATGTTACAATGCGAATTGCCGGATGCTTTTTATATTCTTCATAACAAGCAAACGTACTCTCATTTGTACTGTTATTCTCTATGATGATAATCTCATAATTCTCATAGGAGGACTTATGCAATATAGATTCCAGACATCTGCGTAAATCCTCTTCATGATCCTTATTTGCAATAAGTATCGATATCTTTGGTTTAGATAACAACTGATATCTGATTCGAAATATTGTCTCAAAAGCTCTTGTACTCTCTATCTGAAAACCATCAAACCCGCATGCATGCAGATGGGCTGCCACAGCACCCTTTGCTGCATCGATTGCATAACTTTTTGCATTGATATCCGATGCCACACTTCCGGCATGAGACCGCCAATAATATAAAATCTTCGGTATATGACAAATGTTCTCTGCCGCTGCCGTCAGTCGCAATATCATATCATGATCCTGGCTGCCGTCAAATTCACTTCTGAACAAACCGGTTTTCTTAAGCAGTGCTGCACTGAATACAGAAAAATGACAGATATAGTTATTTGCCCTCAAATTATCAATTGAGAAATCCGGCTTGAAATGCAGAGTAATCATATGGTTGATACTGTCCCCTTTAAAGGTTGCCTCATCACAATAAATATAATCCGGATTCTTTTCACAAATCACCTTCATATACTCATACAATGCCGCCGGATGCAATATATCATCATGATCAAACAATCCAATAAATTCTCCTGTTGCCATTTCAAAGCAAATGTTGGTATTACCGGAAATACCGAGATTTTTTTCAATATGCTGATATTTGATACGTGACTCTCCGTTTGTACCGCATGTATCTGCTTCTATATATTGCCTGCAAATACGTTCGACATCCGTATGCTCAGCATCTGAACCGTCTGCCAGACACAGTTCCCAATTTTGATAGGTCTGTGCTGTAACAGATTCTATCATTTCTCTCAAGAACTTCTCAGGTGTATTATAAAGTGGTACCAGAATACTGATTTTGATTTTCTTTGCAAATACAGTTTCTTGTTGTTTCTTTCTCTCTTCCGATGTCGGATAACTCTCAGTCCCGTAACTCTTGTATGTTTTGCGCTCTATTCTTTTGCTTTTCACCTTGCGCCAGAAGTTCTTCGGATTGCCGTATCGCTTGACACGAATCACTGCATTCTTAAGATGACTCCATACCAATCTAAACGGATAGATACTCTTCCATATAAGAGAATTACGAATTTTGTCGAGTTTATAAGTCAAGTCTGCATTCTTTGCTTCTACGGCTACCAGTGTTTCCGTCAGTTGTGCATTCTTCTCTGTTTCTTTCTCGTATAGTTCCTTATAATATTCCCCTAATTTTACTTGGTACTCATCGTTTTGGTTCATATTGTTCTCCCGTTATCAAATATATTTGGGTTCCTATCTTTGTTTTCATAAGCATTGCTGTCTGATAAACAATTCCTGTATCTATCTGTTCCATTCCTACTTTGCAAACAAAACCTGCCAATTCACTATGCTTTGCATCAAGGAACACCTTCCCAACATCTTCTCTATACTTTGAACTGACTTCAATTTCAATCACATCGCCTTCAGGCGGTATCAAAAGCAGACTTCTTTCAAAACAAGCATTATCCTTTTTCATCAAAAGAGACCAGCCTTCAAAATAGAAATAGTCCTCTTCATCCGATTGTATTCCTCTTATAAACTCGCTGCGCTCTAAACTAAATTGTGCAATGCCTTCTTTTGGCTTCGGTAAACTGTCCCTGCTGATCCGCCTGCAACTATTCAGAAAATTCCTATTCTCATATTCATATAGAACGTTCGGCCTAAATGTCAGCGTATCCTGAATTAAATTTTGATTATAAAAAGGATCACCCTGTTCCAGCCATGCATGGCGTTCATAAAAACAAGTTCGTTCCCGTTGCAGGCGTTCACTCTTTCCTGCATCCAGTTTATCTTCGCCTCTGGCAAGTGATTCATGATGATACAATTTCGTGTCGTTACAGATGACATTATAATATCCTGCTTCATATAGAGAAACACACAAATCAACATCATTGTAACTCACACTCATCTTATCACTAAACCCGTCGACTTGAAAGTATTTTTCGCGGGAAATCATCATACATGCACCCGTCACAGCAAGTACATTATAGTTCAGTTTATTCCGTCCGAAATAGTAGTTTGTGTTGTCCGGATACGTTGCCAATTTATGTGACGGACCACAATCTTGATTGGTAATTCCGACGTGCTGTATGATATCTGAATTCGGATACAATAACTTTGCTCCAACTGCTCCAACATGCTGCAAAGAAGCATAGCGCAGCATTTTCTCAATAAACAGTGAATCATCCACCTCAATATCATCATTCAAGAAAAGCAAATATTCTCCTCTTGCATGTTTGGCTCCCATATGGCACAGTGCTGAATAGTTGAATTCCATGGGTTGATAAAAATACCGATAACCTTTTTGCAACGCATATGCCTCAGTCTTCTCTCTTGTCTCCTCCGCACTTCCGTTATCGATAATAATAACCTCTGTTTTGTTATATTTAGATTTAATTTCTATGCTTTCTGTGCAAAGGCTTAAAATATCAAACTGATCCTTTGATAAAATGATGATTGAAACCAAAGGTTGTTCTTCCTCCGGTACCATCTGCGGCAACAATCCCGCTGCAAAAAAAGTGTCTGTATTCTTAGCTTCTTCTTTACTCATATATCTATGATAGAGCACCTGTGGCAAATGAAAAATATCACTTGTTTTTTTTGTGTACTTCAGCGCAAAATCATATAATCTGCTGATTGCATCTCCTGTTGTTTTTATTTCAATTTGTTGTGCCAGCGACTTCCTCACCACAAAGAAATCTCCAAAATAAAAGAATACAGAGAGTGTGTCCGGCGACCAGTCCGGTTTGAAAAAAGGCGTGTGTCTTTTGTTATTCTCACGGCATACACAATCTTGGTCTGTATATATTAAATCATAATTTAATTTTTCCGATATCGTGGATAATGCTGTTTCCTCAAGCATACCACTCTCATTGACATATGCAATAAACTCTCCCTGCATTGCCGCAAAATCAAATAAATCTGTTGCCTTGTCAATTCCATAGGGTACAACAGTAATAAGTGGGTCACATTTTGTCCTCCCACTTATCTCCTTGCTTTCCTGCTCATTCATCCAGGCTTCATATGCATCTGTTTGTCTGCGCAGTTGTGTCTCATAATGCTCCAGACACACACGCTTTTTTGAACGCATAAACATATGTTAATCACTTTCCCGATTATAACAATAACCGTTTATTTCTAACGCTCTGTCTGTCATGCCACACTTAACCAGCACACGGTCTAATAACGATAGTTTTTCTTTCTTTGGCTTTTCCTTATCTCTCAGTGCACTTACCACTTCATCGAAAAACGTCGTTCTGAACATCGTAACCATATATTCCACTTTCATCGTTTTTGCTCTTAACGGTATATTGTCCACAATAATCTGCCCATCAGACGTGTCAAAAATAACCGTGGTATCCGAAACCCGAACACCATTAATCAGATAGCGTGAAATCTCTTGTTCTCCGGCATCCGTCATGACGGAAATTTTTTTCACCTGTATGACACACGGATATTCCGTCGGATCAATCCGAATTGCACGCATTCGACTTTTCAACTTAATTTCCATCGAAACAATCGCCCGCTCATTCACTCCGGCCAAAACTGCTATTTTGTTTTCTTCACAGAAGTCTTCTCCCGTGCTGAAATACACTTTGGGTGTCTGCAGATTGCGCAAATAGGAACCTGATTCTACCATTAATGCCATGTCTACCGTTGATGCCGGCATAATCGCATGCAGTAATGTCAGAGATGCCTTATCTCCTATCAAATAAACTTGAAAATGCTGTTCCATCTTTTCAAACTCAGCACACTCTTCCTGCGTAATTCCATATCTCTCATACAAATCAATATTTTGTTCCGACAAGTATGTTCTAAACTTTCTCGATGAATCGGCCTGCAGATAATAAAATAACGAACGGTATATCACAAATTTAAGGGGTATCATAAAGTCGAATGTCCACTCATAATCAAGCACATTCCATACCTCTTGCTCAGGTTGCTCATTCAGTATAATATTCGAAAAAATCATATCAAAGTTACATGGTTCCGCTGCCATATACGCTTTATCCAATTTCCATTTTCCAAATACTTCTTCAAACCTTGCCGTAATCTGAAACTGTTCAGCACTCTTTGTCTTTAGAACCTCTTCCACATATCTGTCTATCATTTGCAATACTTTTTCGTATTTTTCCTCTTCGGACAAGGAATTCAAATACTGTTCAAAATCAATTCCGTGCAAATACTTGAATTCTATTCGGTCGCGTGCAGTCAAAGGACGTCCTGCAATCAACTTGCCCTCTTCTCCCTTAATCAATCCAATGATTTCATTCGGACTAAATAAAGTTTTATCATAACTCTCTACCAAACGTTCCCGCCTTTGTTTCATTTCACAGATATGGTGATTTGCCTTTGGTGTTAAAGCTGCTTTGTATACATGACGCTCTCCGTTCTTTTCCGTCATATAGGTCATAATGGCGTATTCATCCCTACGCTCAGAAGAATATTTTGCATAAATTGTACGTTCGTCCCATACGACATCCTCATAGGAGAGAACCGCAATAAAAGAATTCGAATAATGCGGAAACATTTCTTCACGGATGACTTGGTCAAATACCTTACTTTCATCAAACACAATCACCCTGTCTGCATCAAAGTTACGCTTATTCGTCGTTAAGTCGCCTTCCTTTGGCAGTCTCTCATCAGAATAAATGGTGTGCGGCAGTTTATAATCCGGATATGGATAATAGAACTCCTGTTGAAAACCGGTCTTTGTAAACAGTTCCTCTAATTTTTTCTTGGAAAAAGTTTTAACACCTTCTGTATTGGTATAACCTTCAATTCCTTCATAATATGTGCCTGTGTGATCTTCCTTACAACCTGCAAAATACTTTAATCCAAATTGATTTTCAATTGCAATAATAATCTTTCCGCCGGGTGCCAGATGCTTTCCGACTGTCTTCAGAAAAGTTTCATACGGATTTCTATCATTGATATAACTCTCGGCATACTCAAATACACCAATTAAGGTAATGAAGTCAAACTTTTCTTCCAAATCCTTCTCGATGTCTTCAAAATTGCCAACCAATATCTCAATATTATTACGATGACGGTTACGTGTTGCATTAATTAAGCTTCTCTTTTTGCTCAATTCAATACAGGTCACTTTCTTTGCCATATCAGCAAGCGTCCCTGTAATAGCGCCACAGCCGGCACCAACTTCAAGCACTGTATGCGATTTATTAATCGGGAGCCAGCTAACTACATTCCCCCTAATATGTGACAAATGGTACAACATTGTCCAGGAACGCGTACCAAGTATCACGCGGTCATATTCAGAAGCATCCTGATGTTCCACAACTTCTAATAAGGCATCTTCACTGACGCCCTCACTATAGAAATCTTCTCCCGGATACTTACTGTAATCAAGTACTACCTTGCCAATTGTCTCTTTCATGCCTATATCCTCTCCGAAATCATCTCATTCTAACATTTCTCACAGATTACTTCCGAATTCATATCGTAATAACCAACGGAATCTTTTGCAGAAATAACCGTCAGATTAAATACATCATACAGCCTGTGGTACACCGTAAAATCACCATCGCGATAGCCCACACAGCCAAGTGAAATCAAGTATTCGCCACCCTGTAGATCCATTTTCTGTGTAAAGGTTGCCATTAGGACATCTCCTGCTTCCGGCGTTCCTGTTATTACCTTTTCTATCATGGTATTGGTTCCCGTAATTTCGGTTCCCTGCATATTCTTAATTGAAACAGCAAAAATCGGATCTTGTATTTTCTCAAAAAAGCGAACCTTCAATTTCACTGAGAAGTCTTCCCCTTTGATGATGCTGTTTGTGATATTACCTTCAGCATCCAGTGCACAGTAATCTTCAAATTCTGCCAGTCCGCTTCCGTATTCGTCTAACTTCGGATTTAGTGTCATCTGCGACTTCCAACTGCCTTCCCCTGTATAAGCCACACTCTTTGAGGTGTCTCCATGACTATTTAGCTGCCCTACTAACACCTTTTTATACATATCTATAATTTCCTTAGGTGCTCCTTCGGCAATCTTTGTTCCCTTTTCCAACAAAACAACTCTGTCACAGTACTTACTGATGCTTGATAAATCATGGCTTACAAACAGGATTGTCTTACCCTGCTTCTTAAAATCTTCAAACTTATGATAGCATTTATTCTGAAAGAAAACATCACCTACGGATAGTGCCTCGTCAACAATTAATATCTCCGGATCTATATTAATTGCAACTGCAAATGCCAATCTGACAAACATACCACTGGAATAAGTTTTCACCTTTTGATACACAAATTCTCCGATATCCGCAAAATCCAATATATCCTGTAATTTCTCATCAATTTCTTCTTCTGAAAAGCCAATCATTGTTCCGTTCAGATAGATATTCTCAATCCCCGTATACTCCATATTGAATCCGGCACCAAGTTCCAACAGGGCAGAAATACGACCGTCAATCACTACATCCCCACTGGTTTGGTTCAATACACCTGTAATAATCTTCAAAATAGTTGATTTACCGGAACCGTTTGTACCGATAATACCAACTGTTTCACCTTTTGTAATGGTCAAATTGACGTCGCGCAACGCAAAATGCTCCTTATAATTGGCTTTCTTGCCAAATCCAAGTGCATCTTTTACACGATCACGATTTCTGTCGTATAGCTTATATACCTTATTCAAATGTTCAATTCTGATTGCTGCACTATTATCCATTGTGTTCCCCTAACTATAATA
>DATESB010000121.1:0-68241 GCA_035271065.1 Lachnospiraceae bacterium
TGTGACAAGTGCAGACTTTTCAACGGCATCAGGCTTGAAAGCCATTCCCAAGGATTGTTTTTACGATTGTAATAATCTGAAGGAAGTATTATTGCCTTCATCGGTAAATGATATTGGTGCAAGAGCGTTTTCAGAGTGTGATGATTACATAGAAGTGACCATTCCTGCAAAGGAAGTATATATTCATGATTCAGCATTTGATGGGGACCCTTATGCTACGGTCTATAGTTATGAAGATAGTGCAGCATCAAGATATGCCAGGGATCATTCTAATGTGACATTTATGCCGATGGCAGATACATTTACTGTTACGTTTTCTGATTATGACGGAACTGTGATAGAGACGCAGACGGTAGTGAGTGGTGAAGATGCAAAACCGCCTGCAAATCCTGTGAGAACCGGATATACATTTACCGGCTGGAGACCGAACTATACGGCAGTAAACTCTAACAGAACCTGTGTTGCGCAGTATACATCAAACAGTTCAACAAGCAGCTCAACAAGTGCAACATCTGGCAGTACGAGCAGGACAAGTGCAACAAGCGGAACAAATAGAACGACCAGCTCCAGCAGGTCAACCAGTTCTTCCAGTACTTCATCCAGTTCCAGCAGTAGTTCTAGCAGTTCTACAATGGCTTCAACAACGATTGTGTCAACGACAGCCGGCAGAAATTCGACAGGAAGAACCGGTACGAGTGGCTCAAATGGTACAGGAAGTAATGGCGGAAACAGCAATAACGGCGGAACAAAAGTAATAGCCAATACATCAGGAATTTCGGATATTGGAAAGATTTCTGCAACTGTTAATGGCTCAACGGACAGTTATGTGATTAAGATTACAGATTCAGCTGAGGCAACAGAGGCAGTAGAACAGGCATTGATGGCAGAATTTGGTTCACTTGATCCCATTCGTTATCTGCCGATGGATATCAGTATCTATGACAGTACAGGAACAACTAAAATATCACCGCTTCCTGACGGTATTTCGGTCAGCATTACACTGCCGATACCGGATGACCTTGCAATATATGGTGGTAATGCAAAGCCTGCCAACGCAGACGGCGGTGTATTATCCAAACTTAATCCGAGATTTACCGTTATTAACGGAGTGCCATGTATGACATTCACGGCAACGCACTTTTCACCGTATACTATTTATGTGGATACGTCCAATTTGTCGGCTGCAGGCTCTCAGGATGCAACACCTGTCACAGGAGATCCAATTCATCCGAAGTGGTTCCTTGTAATCGGTCTTGCTGCAATTGCAGTTGTGCTATTCTTAAAGAGAGACCAAGAAGACAAGTTGAAGATGGCATAATTGGAGAAAATCTATGGCACAGAAGATTAGAAGAGTTGTTTCCGCATTGTTAATGATTACTGCACTTTTGGTGACGCAGATACCGGCAACGGATGTCAGTGCGGCACGAATTGATGTGGGCGATTATACAATGGATGGAACCACACTTGTGAAATATAACGGCGCTGAAGCATCAATAACATTGCCGAGTTCTGTTTCGGTGATTGGCCCGGAGGCCTTTTCCGGCAATACGAGTTTACAGGAAATCATCGTTCCGAATAGTGTCGGGACAATTGACTTTTCGGCTTTTGAAAATTGTACAAATTTAAAAAAAGTTTCGATAGGAGAAAGCGTTAGAACGATTGGTTCCAGCGCTTTTTCGGGTTGTACCAAATTATCTGAAATCAATATTCCAAGGAAAACGACTTCTATTGGCTCAGCAGCATTTGCCAAATGTTCCTCATTATCCTCTATTGATGTTGCAGGCGGAAATGAAGACTTTGTGTGTGCAGACGGAGTTCTATATAATTATGACAAAACTGAATTACTTCAATATTTAGCCGGTAAGCCAACAACTTCTTTCCAAATGCCAAGTACAGTTGAGAAAATAGAAGAGTATGCTTTTTGGGGTTCTTCTTTATTGACACAGGTTACACTTTCATCAAATCTGAAGGAAGTTCCGGAATACGCATTTGCAAATTGTGACGGCCTATCGAGTGTTTCCATTCCGGGTTCGGTTCAGAGTATTTATGCCTATGCATTTGGAGACTGTGCCAATTTAAGTACGGTCAGTATTCCAAGTTCGGTTGGTTATATTGATGAGAATGCATTTGCATCCAGTTTGAATGTCAATGTCGTGACAGTTCCGGTATCAGCAAATACGGCAACCAAAGAGACAGACGAGACGGAAGGTGTCAGTGGAAATTCCATCAGTGGTGATGTTGTAGAAAATAGTGTAACAGGAAATGCAACAGGTGACAGAGAATACGTAGACTTTACCGAGAATGTATTGCCGGGAGAGATGGGCTCCGGCAAGATTGTCGGAGGAAGTGTTGTGGTTTTGATGCCTTTAGAACAACCGGTCAGAGGGGTTAACGTGCCCGGTATGGAGACAGAGGATGGTGTTGCAGCCAGTGGCAGTAATCCTATGACTACGACCGCGTTGGAAGATTTTACGATATTATCGGGTACGCTTGCGGATTACAACGGTTCTGACACAGACATTACAATACCAACGAATGTCAGCAGAATCGGTGACAGAGTATTCTATGAAAATAGTCAGCTTACAAATGCTAATTTACCGCAATCACTTACCTCCATTGGCGATTTTGCGTTTGCACGTTCAGCACTTTCATCCGTTTACATTCCGGAAGGTGTAACAGACATTGGCTACGCAGCTTTTTATCATTGCAATACACTGTCGGATGTGACAATTCCGCAAAGTGTTACATCTATCAGATTAGGTGCATTTGACGGAACACCGTGGCTTACACAATGGTTACAGGCTCAGGACAAGTCTTCAGGAGATTTCTTGATTGTCGGAGATGGCATTTTACTTGCCTATCGTGGACAGGGTGGCAATGTGACGATACCGGATACAGTAAAACGCATTGGTGCAGAGTGCTTTAAAGGCAATGCATCGATATCAGCCATTCATTTTCCGGAAAGTGTAATTGCAATCGGAGAAGATGCTTTTAACGGTTGTTCTTCTTTATCTGAGTTAGCGTTACCGGAGAGTTTGGTAACGATAGAAGACCGTGCCTTCAAGGATTGCCCGATTGAACAACTCACAATCCCTCAAAATGTAACCGGAATCGGTGCGGGTGCATTTGATGCCACTGCCATCGGTTCACCGATGCAGACGGTGGTGTTTGACGGAACAACACTTCCGCTTGTTACCTACAATTCAACAGCTACCAGATTGTCAGGTGAAAGTCTGCGTACATTGGCATTTGAAGGGGTTAAAAATGCAATTATCAAAGAGAACACAGAAATAGCGCCGGGTTCTGTACTGGATCATGGTTATGCCGGATTTCGCGGATTGGTTTATGTGATTAGTGCTGAACCGGGTGAAGGTGAAACGGGTGCTTTGGAACTTCAAAAATGTACACAGTTGCCGGATGCAGTTACCGGAGTCGTGGAAATAGATGTACATGCAAAGGTAAATGGAAGAGATTATATTATGACCGGGGTAAAGCCGGATGTATTTGATGCTTACAAGACAGTAGAAGCATGGAGCGGACTTCGTCTGACAGGCATTAAAATACTTGGAAATGCATCGGATGCCCTGAATGATTTGATTTCAGGTGTCAACTTCTCATCACAAGGCGGCTCTGTCAATGACTTGCATTCAGAAACAACGGCAATCTTTGTTTATTCAGTGAAGGATGGAATGTCTGCTGACAGTGGATTGTTGACAGCGGTTATTCCCGGCAATACCAATTCCTATCTGTTAATCATCACAGGATGTGAAGACGGCGGGGCAGCCATGAATTCAGCGCTTGCTGCTGAGTATATTTCAACAGGCGGTATGAATGTATTTACAATGGAGATTACCATGTATGATGCATTGAAGATGATACCGATTACAAAACTTGCAACCAATAAAATGGAACTGTGTATGCCGATTCCGAGTCAGTTTACGAATACAGAAAACCTGCATGTGGCAACGGTTGACAGCAACGGAAGTCCGGAACTGCTGGCATCAGAGGTTGTTAATGTGAACGGAACACCATGCATACGTTTTGTGGCAAGCCATTTTTCACCCTATGCAATTTATGAACTGCCAAATGCTTTTGAAGGCACTGTTTCGGAAACTGTTTCTTTATCCGGAAATGCAGCAGGAAGTGGTACAATGCAGTATTTGACACAGACATTGACACTCAAGGCAAGTACCGTACAGCCTAAGTGGTACGTTGCAGGAGTACTTGCAATTGTATCTGTTGTGTTGTTTTGTATGAAGGGAAAGAAGCGTAAAAAGCGCGCGTAGAACGGAAGAACAACAGAATTTCATGAAATAAAAAGTTGCTTTTTTTGAAAACACTAGTATAATAAAGAAGATTGTATTAGTGTTTTTATATGTGAGAGGAGTGTGTGCGGCTATGGCTGATAAAGGAAGCAGACCGGTGCAAATGAATGAGCACAATAATCTGTTGGAACTTGAGGAAAAGATGTATCCGCTTGTAGATGTGGAAACACCCAATGTTTTTCGTAATTTGTTCCCATATGATGAGGTTCCGAAGATTGCATTTAATGATAGAATTGTTCCTCATAATATGCCAAAGGAAATTTGGATTACAGACACGACTTTCAGAGATGGTCAGCAGTCACGTGCACCTTATTCTACAGAACAGATTGTGACAATATTTGATTATATGCACAGACTTGGCGGACCGAAGGGCATGATACGTGCCAGTGAATTTTTCTTATACAGTAAGAAGGACAGAGATGCTGTCTATAAATGTATGGAACGCGGCTATCAATTCCCGGAGATTACAAGTTGGATACGTGCCAGCAAAGAGGATTTTAAACTGGTCAAAGAACTTGGTATGAAGGAAACAGGAATTTTGGTCAGCTGTTCAGACTACCACATTTTCTATAAACTCAAAATGACACGTAAGGAAGCTATGGAACACTATCTGAGCATTGTAAAAGAGTGCTTGGAGACAGGCATCAGCCCAAGATGTCATTTGGAAGATATTACGCGTGCAGACATTTACGGCTATGTAATTCCGTTCTGTCTGGAATTGATGCGCTTGATGGAAGAGTACAGAATTCCGATTAAGGTACGTGCCTGTGATACAATGGGCTATGGTGTCAATTATCCGGGTGCTGTTATTCCGAGATCGGTACAGGGCATTATTTACGGCTTGAATAAACATGCAGGCGTTCCGGCACACTTGATGGAATGGCACGGACACAATGATTTCTATAAAGCAGTGGTCAACTCAACAACAGCATGGTTATATGGCTGTGCAGGTGTGAATACTTCATTGTTCGGAATTGGTGAAAGAACCGGCAATACTCCGCTAGAGGCTATGGTCTTTGAATATGCGCAGTTAAAGGGCGAATTAAATGGTATGGATACCACTGTTATAACGGAAATGGCTGAATACTATGAGAAGGAAATCGGCTACAAGGTTCCGTCCAGAACTCCATTTGTCGGTCAGAACTTCAATGTAACGCGTGCAGGTATTCATGCAGACGGATTACTGAAAAATGAAGAAATCTATAATATATTTGATACAGATAAACTGTTAAACAGACCGGTATTATGTGCTGTATCAAACACTTCAGGTCTTGCAGGTATTGCACACTGGATCAATACATATTACAAATTGCCGGAAGAAAACCATATAGACAAGAACTCAAAACTGGTCAAGAGAATCAAAGAAGAAGTTGATGCAGAGTATGAGAGTGGAAGAGTCACTGTTCTGACCAATGAAGAATTGGTTGGTATGGTTACACAGAACTGTATTGACTTAGGAATATCATTAATAAATTAAGCATAGGAGAGTAGGGCATCAATGGACAAGATTAAAATGACAACTCCGCTCGTAGAGATGGACGGAGATGAGATGACAAGAATTTTATGGAAGATGATTAAGGATGAACTTTTGCTTCCGTATATTGATTTGAAGACAGAGTACTATGACTTGGGACTTGAATACAGAGACCAAACAAACGATCAGGTGACAGTTGATTCTGCCGAGGCAACAAAGAAATATGGTGTTGCAGTAAAATGTGCTACAATTACGCCAAATGGCGCTCGTATGGATGAATATCATTTGAAAGAGATGTGGAAGAGTCCGAACGGAACCATCAGAGCAATTCTGGATGGTACCGTATTTCGTACACCGATTACCGTTAAGGGAATTGAACCCTGTGTGAAGAATTGGAAGAAGCCGATTACATTGGCAAGACATGCCTATGGTGATGTTTATAAGAATGCAGAAATGAAGATTGCAGGACCAGGTAAGGCAGAACTGGTTTTCACCGATGAAAACGGACATGAGACGCGTGAACTCATTCATCAGTTTAAAGGCGCAGGCGTATTGCAGGGAATGCATAATACAGATGAATCGATTACAAGTTTTGCAAGGTGTTGTTTTACTTATGCACTGGATACCAAGCAAGATGTTTGGTTTGCAACAAAAGATACGATTTCTAAGAAATACGACCATGATTTTAAAGATATTTTCCAAGAGATATTCGACAAAGAATATGCAGATAAATTCAAAGAAGCAGGTATCACTTATTTTTACACTCTGATTGATGATGCGGTAGCAAGAGTTATGAAAACAGACGGTGGATTTATCTGGGCTTGTAAGAATTATGACGGTGATGTAATGAGCGATATGGTATCTTCTGCATTTGGTTCACTTGCAATGATGACTTCAGTTTTGGTTTCTCCGTCAGGTGTTTATGAATATGAGGCAGCGCATGGTACGGTGCAGAGACATTATTACAAGCATCTTGCCGGAGAAGAAACATCAACAAATTCAGTTGCTACGATTTTTGCATGGACCGGTGCATTGAAAAAGCGCGGTGAGTTGGATCATAATCAGGAATTGATTCGATTTGCACAAAAATTAGAGCAATCTACGCTTGAGACGATTGAGAGCGGCAAAATGACGAAGGACTTGGCACTGATTACGTCGCTGGATAATGTAGTGACATTAAGCAGTGAAGGATTTATCAAAGAAATACGTAAAACACTAGAAACATATATATAGAAGTAGATGCAGTAATGTAAAAAAGAGAGTTTCCCGCATATCATGTGGAAACTCTCTTTCTATCTATCTATCAATTATTTTATTCGTCAACTTCATCAAATTCTACGCTGTCAAGGTACTCATCAAAAGCATCTGCAACAGCTTCATATTCTTCATCGTCCTCAATATAGGTCAGTACAGGTTCAGCGTTCACATCATTTTCATCCTCTTCATATTGATAGAACCAAACTTCACCATCTTTACTTTCGCCACTTTCATCAACCGGAAGGAGTACTATATAATCCTTATCGGCAACGGTTAATATCGTAATAATTGCGCAGGTAACCTTGGAACCGTCATCTAATTCCAAATCCACGGTCATGTCCTCATCATTGATAGGCTCGATGCCGGTGTCTTTCATATTATCATCCATAGTGAACTCCTTTCAAGTGCGTTCTTTTGATATTTATAATTTTACACAATTTTTTGAGAAATTTCAACAATTATCAGAAAAATTTTTGCGAAATTATAATTTGTTTTTCAATAAATATTGACAATTTACTAAATTGTTTTTAATATAAGCATATAGGAGAATCGTTCATGGATAACGCAGAAAAAATAGATAAACTGACCAAGATGATAAGTAATTCCAATAACATTGTATGCATGCTGGGTATCGGCATGGGCATGGAATGTGGTTTGCCGAACAGATGGAGCAATGAAGAGGCTTATCGTGTGGAGCGGGAATACAAGTATTCACCGGAAGAAATATATTCGGCAGTATTTTTTAATACAAGGACCGAATTGTTTTATGAATACTATAAAAAGGAATGTTTGCGTTTAGATTATACGCCAAGTGTAGCATATGATGCATTGCTTCGCTTAGAGGCAACCGGCAAGTTACGTGCTTGTATTACTCACAATATTCAAAGTATGGCGGTAAAAGCCGGACTTTCGAATGTCATAGAACTTCATGGTTCTATCCATGATAACAAATGTCCAAAGTGTGGAAAACGTTATTCGGCAGAGTATATGCGGGATGCTGTTGGTGTACCTCTCTGTGAGGATTGTAAAGCACCCATCAGACCGTTGGTAAAATTGCAGGGAGAACAAATTCGTAATGACAGAATGACAGAGGCGGCAAATGTCAGTGCTGAGGCGGATATGATTATGGTACTTGGCATCAATTTGAATCATCCGATGGTGAAAACGTTCACCAATTATTATACAGGGAGTCGATTGGTTCTTGTAACAAAAAACGAACATTTTACGGATAAGAATGCAGATTTGTGTATTCATGATGAAGTTAAGAAAATTCTTCCGTTGGTGATTTAGACTTTGGGTACAAGGTTTGCAGAAGCGGCTGATTTGTGATAAGATAGGGTAGTCATAGAATTGTAACAGGAAAGACGGTACCCGGCATGAAGACAGAAAAAAAGAAGATTGTAAAAGCAGGTATGCCATATCCTTTGGGCGTGTCAAAAACTGTGGACGGCATACAATTTACGGCAGAGATAAGAGGCGGAGCTTCAAAGCAGTGTGAGCTACGTTTTTTTGATGACAATATTGAGAAGAAAGATTTGAGAATAGACTTACATGATTTTAATATAACAGGTGATATTTTTTCAATCCTAATTTTCGCACCTGATTTGGAACAATACGAATATCAATATCAAGTAGACGGTAAGCCATATATTGATCCCTATTCAATGGCTGTGGCTGATTGCGGAAGATGGGGAGATACAGAGTTATTCACAAGAAACAATGTTAAATCCAGAATTAACAATTCCTTATTTGATTGGAAAGACGATAAATCGCCACAATTAGCTTATGAAGATGTGATTATGTATTCTCTTCATGTGAGAGGTTTTACAAAGCATACCGCTTCCGGCGTTACGGCAAAGGGAACATTTCAGGGGATTGTAGAGAAGATACCCTATTTTTTGGAACTGGGTATTAATCAAATTGAGCTGTTACCTGCTTATGAGTTTAAAGAAATACAAACAGAGGCTGACGAGCCACAAGATGGACGTCCTAATTATACAGATAGTCAATCCACTTACTATAAACTCAACTATTGGGGATTTACAGAAGGATTGTATTTTATACCAAAGGCAGCATATGCTTATACAAACGATCCGGTAAATGAATTTAAGTCAATGGTTTATGCATTACATCAAGCAGGTATTGAGATCATTATGCAATTCTATTTTCCGCCCAAGGTAAATCGCAATGTAGTATTAGATTGCCTAAAATACTGGATTGCAGTTTATCATATTGACGGCTTTCATTTAAAGGGAGAAAAACTGCCCATATCACTGATTGCAACAAATCCGCTTTTTATAGAGACGAAGATTTATTGTCATGATTTTGATATTGTCTCTATTTTTGGCAGGGAACCTTTGCCGGAATATAAGAATTTAGCAGAGTATAGCAGTGGCTTTATGTATGACATGCGTCGCTTTCTGAAGAGCGATGAGGATATGATACAAGCCTTTGCATATCGTTTGCGGCGAATACCAAGAGAAACGGGTGTTATTAATTACATTACCGAGTATGAAGGCTTTACACTTTATGATTTGGTTTCTTATGATTTCAAGCATAATGAGGCAAACGGTGAAGAGAACAGAGACGGCAATAATTATAATTACAGTTGGAATTGCGGCATTGAGGGAGATACTCGAAAGAAAGCTGTTTTAGAACTGCGGAAGAAGCAGATGAAAAATGCACTTATTTTTTTACTGCTTAGCCAGGGAACCCCCATGTTATTAGCCGGAGACGAACTTGCCAATACACAATTAGGAAATAACAATCCATACTGTCAGGACAATTCTATTGCGTGGCTGCAATGGAAAAAGAACAAATTCAGCTGTGAAATACAATCCTTTGTAAAGGCTTTGATTAGATTGCGCAAGCAACACCCCATTATGCGTAATAAAAGTGAACTTCGCATTATGGATTACATATCCTGTGGATATCCTGATCTCTCGTATCACGGTGAAGCGGCATGGTATCCGAATTTTGATAATCATATCAGATATATTGGTGTGATGTTGTGCGGGAAATATGCAAAGATTGACCGCAGACAGGATGATGATTTTTTCTATTTTGCCTATAATATGCATTGGGATGTTCATAAATTTGGTCTTCCAAAACTGCCAAAGGGTATGAAGTGGTACTTAAAGATTGATACCGGAAGCTCTGACAAAAACAGTTTTTTGGAGGATGGTGCAGAGATTCTGCTACCGGACCAGGAGAATTTGATTGTAACCGACAGAACGATAGTTGTTCTGATCGGAAGATAATACAGATACGAGGAGACGAGAAAATGTTAGGTGACAAAAAAGTATTGTTTAGTGGTATGCAGGCAACAGGAAGATTGACGCTTGGAAATTATCTAGGTGCACTGAAGAACTGGGTGACACTCAGCGATGAATATGAATGTTTTTATTGTGTAGTAGATTTACATTCCATCACGATTAGACAGGAACCGGCAGAACTGAGAAAAAGAGCACGGGATTTGCTGACACTCTATATGGGAGCAGGACTTGATCCCGAGAAGAATTGTTTGTATTATCAATCACATGTATCAGGACATGCCGAACTTTCATGGATTTTGAATTGTTATACGTATATGGGTGAATTAAATCGTATGACACAGTTTAAAGATAAATCGGCAAAACATGCGGATAATATCAATGCAGGCCTCTTTACCTATCCGGTTTTAATGGCGGCGGATATTCTGCTGTTTCAGGCAGATGTTGTTCCGGTTGGTATCGATCAGATGCAGCATCTGGAGATTACACGAGACATTGCACAGCGCTTTAACGGAATTTATGGGGATGTATTTACCATTCCGGAACCCTATATCGGTAAGGTTGGCGCCAAGATTATGAGCCTTCAGGATCCAACGAGAAAGATGAGCAAATCTGATGAAAATCCGAACGCAAGTATTTATCTGATGGATGACACGGATACCATTATGAAAAAATGTAAACGTGCGGTAACTGATTCGGAAGCACAGGTACGATATCGTGATGAACAGCCGGGCGTGAAGAATTTAATTGATATTTATTCAGCGTGTACGAATAAAACACCGCAAGAAGTTGAAAAGGAATTTGACGGAAAAGGTTACGGAGATTTCAAAGAGGCAGTCGGAGAGAGCGTTATCGCTGTTCTGAAGCCATTACAGGAGCGTGTGGAAGCCCTTACTAAGGATAAAGCATATGTTGACAGCATGATTAAGGCAAATGATGAAAAGGCCAACTATTATGCAAATAAGACATTACGCAAGGTACAGAAAAAAGTTGGTTTTCCGGAAAGAATACGTTAATGAAAGGAGTTGTTCAGTATGTCAGAGGAAAAAGACAAGAAATTGGATGAGGTTATGAAACTGCTTGAACTGCAGGAAGAAATTCTTCAATTCACACATTTCACAAATGCAGATGCATGGGAACTTGGCAATCTGATTGTTGCAGAAGCAAAGAAGAGAGAACTGTCAGTTGCGGTCAGCATTAAATTAAACAGTGGGATGACGGTGTTTCAACACTTACTTGACGGCAGAAATCTAAACAACGAAAGATGGATTACAAGAAAATTCAATACTGTCAGAGAGATGGAGACGAGCAGCCTCTATCTATATACAAAGTTAGAAAAGACAGAGAGAACCATGGCGGATATCTATATGGACGAAAGCGAATATGCCAATTCAGGCGGTGGTTTTCCAATCAGAGTTGAGGATGTTGGTGTGATAGGGGCAATCATTGTATCAGGTTTGAACCATGTGGCTGACCATGATTTGATTATCAAATGTCTATCAAAATATCTGCATACGGATGAGGTTCCACGTATCAGGGATGCATACTAAATCAAGTGATTTGGTCATAAGAAAAGCCCGTCGGACAATATCGTCTGACGGGCTTGAATTTTTGTCTGTATTGTTTCGGCACAGGTTTACTCGGATTTTACTTCTTTCCACAACTGATTATAATAAGCATCCATTTCTTCGCCAAGGTAGGTGAAGGTGCTCATGTTTTCATGCTGAGATAAATCAGGGAATGCGATTTCGCTGTTTTTGATATCCTCATCCTCAATTAATTCGCGTGCTGCATCGTTTGGTGTAGAATATGTAATGTAATCAAAATTCTTGAGTGCGATATCTGCACGGCACATATAATCTATGAATTTTTCTGCGTTTTCTTTATTCTTTGCATTCTTGGGAATAACCCAGGAATCAATCCATACATTACTGCCTTCTTCAGGAATGACATATTCCAAATCCGGATTCTCACGCTGTGTAAAGATGGCTTCTCCGGAATAAATGACACCGATGGCAGCCTCTCCGCCAATCATTTTATCACGAACCTGATCAATGACATATGCCTGTGTTAACGGTTTTTGCTGAATCAACAGTTCTTTGGCTTCCTCTAATTCAGCAGTATCGGTTGAATTAATGGAATGACCTGCATATACAAGTGCTACCATAAAAGCATCTCTTACGGAATCCTGCATCAAAATATTATCTTTATACTGTTCATCCCAAAGAACACCCCAGCTTGTTACCGGTTCTGACACCATGGTTTTATTGTAGAGAATTCCGACGGTACCCCAGCAATAAGGAACAGAGTATTTGTTTTCCGGGTCGAACTGTTCGGACTGTGTCCAATATTGGTCGCCAATGTTGGCGCTGTTTGGAATGTTGTCATAATTGATTTCCTGAAGTAAATCGTTATCAATCATTTTCTGAATCATATAATCCGAAGGACAGATGACATCGTATACAGAAGCACCGCTTTCTACCTTAGGATACATAATCTCATTTGTTTCAAATTCATCGTATACAACTTCGATTCCGGTTTCTTCTTCAAACATGGTCAAAACATCGGGATCAATATATTCGCCCCAGTTATAGACAATGACCTGATTTTTAGGTTCGTCAGAAGAACTGCTACAGCCGCACAGTGTAAGTGCAGTTAGGGTGAAACATAATACAATACTTAAAAATTTTTTCATTCATTTCTCCTCCATGTTACATTATGATGATTAATCTTTAATGGGTACAGGTTTTTTAGGCGACCTGTTCACCAAGAATAGCAGTGTTAATACGGATACAAACAGTAATGTTGATAATGCATACATTTCCGGTTTGATTCCCTTTTTGACTTCGGTGTAGATTTTCGTTGATAATGTATCAAATCCGGGTCCTTTTGTAAAGTGAGTAATGATAAAATCGTCTAAAGACATTGTAAACGATAACAAAAAGCCGGATAAAACACCTGGTAAGATATCGGGTAATATGACCTTATAGAAAGCGTAGATGTGAGAAGCGCCAAGGTCAAGCGCTGCCTCATAAGTACTTCGGTTGGTTTGCTTTAGCTTAGGCATTACGCTTAAAATAACATATGGTATGTTAAAGGTAATGTGTGCAAACAAAACGGTAGAAAAACCAAACGTTGAACCAAGTGCAATAAACAATAGCATAAATGAAATACCGGTTACAATATCGGCATTTAACATGGGAATATTCGTAACACCAAGATAAAATGTACGCCAGTTACGCTTCATGCCGTGAATGGCAATGGAAGCAATGGTACCGATGAGCGTAGCAATCAAAGCGGAGAGCAATGCAATAATCAACGTTGTTGAAAGTGCATTCATAATCTGCTCATTTTGAAATAATTCCACATACCATTTAAAGGTAAATCCACCCCATTTAGCTCTGGTTTTGCTTTGATTAAAAGAGAGTACCATCAGCGTTACAATCGGAGCATAGAGCAGTATGAAAATCATGGCGATATATATCTTTTGTATAGTTGTTTTCATTAAGATACGATACCTCCGTCTTTGTCATATTTGGTTGTGATAATCATGCTGATAACAATGAAAATCATCAATACAAGTGACAGACCACTGCCGGCATGCCAGTTGCTTCCCTGTTTGAATTCCTGTTCAATGACATTACCAATAAGTAATATTTTGCTTCCGCCCAGTAAATCGGAAATGACGAAAGTAGTGAGTGCAGGTACAAATACCATGGTAATACCACTGATGACGCCGGGAAGACTGAGTGGGAAAATAATTTTGAAAAAGGTTTGAAAACCGTTTGCACCCAGATCTCTTGCGGCATTTACAACATCTTTATCTATTTTGATTAAAACATTATAAATCGGTAATACCATAAAGGGCAGAAAATTATAGACCATACCAAGGATAATGGCATAGGGTGTGTTGATAATATTAAGTGCCGGTAAATGTAAGAAACTTAAGATGCTATTAATAACACCTGTTTTTTCAAGCAAAGTCTGCCATGCCAGCGTACGGAGTAGAAAGTTCATCCACATCGGCAGAATAAAAATCAAAACAATAAAGCTGGATTGATTCACATTCAGATTATGCAAAATCATGGCAAGCGGATAGGCGAGCACCAAACAAATGATGGTACTAATCAAAGAAAGCAATAGTGAAAGCATCAATGCCTTTAAATTTTCAGGCGTTGCAATTGCTACAATATTTTCAAGGGTAAACACCCCTGTTTTACTGGTTAAACCATAATAAAACACCATACCCAGCGGAATGAGAATAAAGGCTATCATCCAGACAAGGTATGGTGTTGCAAGAAATCGTCTACTCTTCAACGCCAACCGCCTCCTCGTCTTCAGATTCAGGTTTATTCATGATTTGTATATCAAATGGGTCAACATGAAGACCTACTTTTGTACCAACCGGAAACATATCTGTGCTGTGGACAAGCCATTCGTGATTATTGGCCATAACTTCCATTTCATAATGCACACCCTTAAAGATAAGGTGAGATACAACTCCCTGTATGGTTCCTTCTGAGGGTTTGACAAGGTCAATATCCTCCGGGCGTATTACAACGTCCACCGGTTTATTTGTACCAAAGCCGGTATCCACACATTCAAACTCTGTTCCGAGTATATTGACAAGTTTATCTCTTACCATAATAGAGCCTATGATGTTACTGTCGCCGATGAAATCTGCAACAAAAGCATTTTCAGGTTCATTATAAATATCTTCGGGAGTGCCGATCTGCTGGATATAGCCCTGGTTCATGACAACAATGGTATCAGACATGGTCAGAGCTTCCTCCTGATCATGTGTTACATAAATAAAGGTAATACCAAGTTCATTCTTAAGGCGGATTAATTCATATTGCATATCCTGGCGTAATTTTAAGTCAAGAGCACCAAGGGGTTCATCTAACAGAAGCACCTTTGGTTCATTTACAATAGCACGTGCAATGGCAATACGCTGTTGTTGACCACCGCTTAATGAATCAGGCCTGCGATTTTCAAAGCCCTCAAGATTGACAAGTTTTAGGGCATATTTAATTTTATCCTGAATGTATTTATCAGTTTTGTTTTTGATTTTAAGACCGAAAGCAATATTCTCGGCAATTGACATATGCGTAAACAGTGCATACTTTTGAAAGACCGTATTTACAGGTCTTTTGTTAGGTGGGAGGTTGCGAATATCTTCACCGTCAAAAATAACACTTCCCGCATCCGGTGTCTCAAAACCACCAATAATTCTAAGGGTAGTTGTTTTGCCACAGCCGCTTGGTCCGAGGAGTGTAATGAATTCGTTC
The DNA here is from genome assembly GCA_035271065.1 of Lachnospiraceae bacterium. GTDB lineage: Bacteria > Bacillota > Clostridia > Lachnospirales > Lachnospiraceae > JAAYYM01. The sequence continues at coordinate 15,620 of DATESB010000121.1, forward strand.
TCGCGTATGTAGAGGTTAAGATCATCAATGACCACATCACCGTCGAAAGACTTCGTGATGTTCTTAAGTTCTATTAATTTTCTGCTCATAGGAAGATTATATACTGAATGTACTAAAAGTCAATTGATTTTTACAAAATTCTATTAACAAAAAGTTCTAACTATGGTACTATTATTCATAGTAAACTCAGGCGAGACAGATACAGGAGGTTAAGTGATTTATGAATGGTGACAAATATGTGGCTTACGTGGCGACTTATACACAGGGAAGCGATAAAGGGCTTCAGATATATGATGTAGATGTGAAAGAGGGAAGAATGGAGCCAAGAGAACAGGTGACGATTACCAATCCTTCTTACTTTACGATATCTCATAATCTGCGATATTTGTATTCTATTACAGATTTGGGAGTAGAGTCTTTTCTGATTTTAAAAGACGGAGGACTCAAATTAATTAATCAGGCGCTGATTAACGGAATGCGGGGATGCTATATTTCTACAGACTACACAGACCATTATTTATTTGTGGCAGGTTACCATGATGGTAAGATTACGGTTCTGCGTATTAATGAGGACGGTGGAGTTGGTGAGATTACGGATGAAGTGTTCCATAAGGGAATGGGAAGCATCTCAGAGCGCAATTTCAGACCTCATGTGAGTTGCGTGAAGATGACAAGAGATAATAAGTTTTTATGTGCGGCAGACCTTGGACTCGATCATGTGAAAATCTATAAGTTTGATGAAAAAAACGGTACCATTAAGTTGATTGATGTCATCAGATGTGAATTGGAATCGGCACCGAAATATATTAAGTTTAGAAAAGACGGCAAATTTGCTTATATCATTTATGAACTGAAAAATTTCATTGAGGTGTATTCTTATGAAGTAGAGAATGATATGCCGGTATTTACAAAGATACAGACCATATCGACTTTGAATGACTATCATGCAGGCGGCTCAGCAGCATGCGCAATGAAATTTTCAATCGATAATAAATACCTGTTCTGCTCTAATGCAGCGGATAACAGTGTGGGGGCATTTACCATTAATGCAAAGACAGGAATGCTTTCAAAGATGTTTGTTTTACCTGTCAGCGGGGATTATCCGAAGGATATTGCGGTGTTCCCGGATACAAAGCATCTGGTGAGTCTGAATCATGAATCGGATACGGCAACGTTTTTTCATGTGGATTTGGATAAGAAGACCATTGTGATGAATGGAAGAGAACTAAAAGTCAATAAAGGAAATTGCATCGCAATCTTAAGAATACAAGAACAGACCAATTAAGGTCTGTTCTGTTTTTTGCTATAAAATTCAATCAAGGGATTCAGTTGTGCACTCGTGTTACAAAATAATAAGTCAACAAGTGTGATGGCTGCCATTGCTTCGATGACCGGCACGGCACGCGGAACGATGATAGGGTCATGACGTCCTTTGATTGATACATCAATTTCCTCGCCTGATTGATTGATAGTCTGCTGTGTTTTGGAAATAGAAGGTGTTGGTTTTATGGCACAGCGAAAGAGGATTTCCGAACCGTCACTGATACCGCCAAGAATGCCACCGGCATGATTGGTGGTTTTTTTAACTTTGCCGTCTGCAATGATAAAGGCATCATTATTTGCAGAGCCGGTAGACTGTGCTGTTTGAATACCATCACCGATTTCAAAGGACTTTACAGCCCCGATTGACATAACAGCCTTAGCAAGATTTGCTTCCAGTTTATCAAAGACAGGTTCACCGATTCCGGCAGGAAAACCGTTGATACGGCATTCAATCATGCCACCGGCAGAATCGCCATCCTTCATACAAGTGTCTAGAAATTGCGCAGCTCTTTCGGCGGCTTCATTGTCAGGCATCCGCAGCGGATTTTTTGAAATATGGGATAAATCTATTTGATTCGGTTCAACAGAAATAGGACCAATCGCAATGGCATAGGCTGTCACATCAACTGATAAAGCTTTCAAAATTTGTATTGCAACAGCACCGGCAGCCACACGACCAATGGTTTCGCGCCCGGAAGAACGTCCGCCACCTCTGTAATCACGAAAACCATATTTTACATCATAAGTATAGTCAGCATGTCCGGGACGATAATAGGATGCTATTTCACTGTAATCACGGGATTGATGTGATTCATTTCGAACCAGCAAAGAGATAGGCGTTCCGGTTGTCTTTCCTTCAAACACCCCAGAGAGTATTTCCACCAAATCATCCTCCTTGCGTGGAGTTGTATAAGTACTTGTTCCCGGTTTTCTTTTGTTCAGATATTGTTGAATGTCCTTGGTACATAACGGCAGACCTGCAGGACAGCCGTCAATTACAACGCCGATTGCTTCACCGTGAGATTCTCCCCAGGTTGTGATACAAAATTGTTTTCCGAAAGTGGAACCTGCCATAGTTTTTACCTCTCTGTTTTGATACTTCTATTACAATGTTAAATTGCATAATCTGAAACAAATTATACTTGTTTCATGTCATTTTGTAAACATGACTTCGTGTGGGATGTGTCGTATAGTGTCGATTTTTGCAAAAATAGGTGCATTTTATGGAATATGGTGATATAATTGTTATGTTAATCGAAATTTGGAAGTATCATACAACAAGTATTTGAACTTACGGAAGGAGTAATTTAGGTGAGTATTAGGGAACATCTGATACCTAAATTGATTCAACTGGGGAAAAAACATAAGTGGATGAAATATCCTGTACTAATTTTAGTGACAGGCTTTTTTGCATGGCATTATCTGATGCAGCGTATCAGCCGGAATAAGTTTAGGCTTTCTGCTGTATTGTGTACTTTTGCTATCTTTTTTGCAAGTAACAGTTTTATTTCTTCGATGGAGTATGACAATCATCAGACAGCAGATGTGAATAGTTTAGAAACAAGCGGAGAGACTATTGAGGATGAACTGCTATGGAAAGAATTGCCGGAGAACTTCAGCGCAGGAATTGATACCGATGTGGCAGAAAATGCAGTATTACTAAACAGTGATGAAGTTGCAATTTATGGTGAGAATGGTGAACCGATTGATGCGGCTTTTGAAGATGATTGGAAACTGATTTTGGTGAATAAGCAGAATATGGTGCCCGATGATTATACATTTGAACTTGGTACCATTCGCGGAAGTATTCAGGCAGATGTCAGAATTCTGAATGAATTAAATGATATGATTGACGGAGCAAAGAAGGATGGCATCACGCTTGTAGTATGTTCCGGTTGTCGGGATTATAGACGGCAGACAACTTTGTTTGATAAAAAGATTAAAAATTATATGTCAAACGGAATGTCTTATTTTGAAGCATACTCAATTGCGTCTCAGGCAGTCACTATTCCGGGAAAGAGCGAGCATCAGATTGGATTGGCACTTGATATAATCAGCAATACATATACCTCATTAAATGAGGGGTTTGCCGATACCGATGCCGGAAAGTGGCTAAAAGCGCATAGTGCAGAGTATGGATTTATTCTGCGTTATCCATTAGGAAAAGAAAATATTACGGGAATTGAATTTGAACCGTGGCATTTCAGATATGTAGGTAAAACAGCAGCGCAGGCAATTACAGAACAGCAGATTACATTAGAAGAATATGTAGAGCAGATTGGATTAAAATAAATGTATCGAATCATTAAACAAGAGGGTAGGGCAAAACGTGGAGAACTTCAGACTGTACATGGGACAATTCAGACTCCTGTGTTTATGAATGTCGGAACTGTGGCGGCAATTAAGGGCGCAGTATCCACCGAAGACCTGCAGCAAATTAAAACACAAGTGGAGCTTTCCAATACTTATCACCTTCATGTAAGACCTGGTGATGAGATTATTAAGAAATTGGGCGGGCTCCATAAATTTATGGTTTGGGATAAGCCGATCTTGACGGATTCCGGTGGATTTCAGGTTTTTTCATTAAGCGGTCTTCGCAAAATTAAAGAAGAAGGTGTTTATTTCAGTTCACATATTGACGGAAGAAAGATTTTTATGGGACCTGAAGAGAGCATGAGAATACAATCGAATTTGGCATCTACCATTGCAATGGCATTTGATGAATGTCCGAGTTCAAAGGCAGACCGAGTTTATGTACAGGCATCCGTTGACAGGACAACCAGGTGGTTGGAACGTTGCAAGACAGAACTGACACGGTTGAATACGCTGGAAGACACCATCAATCAAAATCAGATGTTGTTTGGGATTAATCAGGGAGCAATATTTGCGGATATTCGGATTGAACATGCAAAGCGTATATTGGAGCTTGATTTGGATGGCTATGCACTTGGCGGATTGGCAGTCGGAGAGTCGCATGAAGAGATGTATTACATCTTAGAGGAGACAATACCGTATCTGCCACTTTCAAAACCAACCTATCTGATGGGTGTCGGGACTCCGGCAAATATTTTGGAAGGCGTAGAGCGCGGAGTTGATTTCTTTGATTGTGTATATCCAAGCAGAAACGGACGTCATGGGCATGTTTACACGAATTACGGAAAGTTGAATTTATTCAATGCACAGTATGAATTGGATGAGCGGCCAATTGAGGAAGGGTGTCAGTGCCCGACCTGCCAAAAGTATTCCAGAGCCTATATCAGACATCTTTTGAAAGCAAAAGAAATGCTTGGGATGCGACTTTGTGTCTTGCATAATTTATATTTTTATAATATGATGATGGAAGAAATACGAGGGGCGTTGGAAGAAGGCAGGTTTGCAGCATACAAAAAACAAAAGCTTTCTAACATGTTAAGTGTTGATAACAATTAAAATAAACGGAGGAAATGAAATGAACGCATTATTAACAGCAGCTACAGCAGCACCGGGAGGCGGAAGCAGCCTGATCGTAATTGTTCTTTACGTGGTAATCATCGGAGGGTTTTTCTATTTTGCAATGATTCGCCCACAGAAGAAGGAGCAGTCAAGAATGAATGCCCTGCTTTCATCACTGGAAGTTGGAGACTCTATATTGACAAACAGTGGTTTTTACGGAATTGTAATCGACATTACAGATGATACGGTTATTGTAGAATTCGGTAATAACAAAAACTGCAGAATTCCGATGCAGAAGGCAGCAATTGCACAGGTTGAAAAGCCGGATGCCGAGTAGAATCGAATACGGTACTTACAGTACAAACAAATATTGAACAAATGAATACGTCCTTGTGGCGTATTTTTTTGTTTTTATCACTATAGATTATGGATTTTATCACCACAGGTTATACCTTGAAATTTATATATAAATAAGATATTATGAATAAGATAGTCTGGTGTAAGCAGACCTTTATTTAAAAGAAACTACGCATAAAGGGGATTAAGAATATGAAATTTAATGTAGCGTGTATCGGTGGCGACGGAATTGGCCCGGAAATTGTGGCGGAGGCAAAAAAGGTGCTTAATCAGGTTGCTGTGGAATTTGATCATGAATTTATATACAAAGATTTACTAATGGGTGGTGCATCAATTGACGTAAACGGCGTACCCTTAACAGACGAAACAATTGAAATTGCAAAAAGCAGTGATGCGGTATTGATGGGTTCTATCGGCGGTGATACAAATACATCTCCATGGTACAAGTTGGCTCCGAATCTTCGCCCGGAAGCAGGACTTCTTGCAATCAGAAAGGCATTGAATTTATTTGCCAATTTAAGACCGGCAGTCTTATATCAGGTGCTTGCTGATGCGTGCCCGTTAAAGAAAGAGATTGCGCAAAAAGGATTTGATATGATGATTATGCGCGAATTAACCGGTGGACTTTATTTTGGAGAACGCAAGACAGAAGAAGTGAATGGGGTAAGGAAAGCAACAGATACACTGACTTATGATGAAAATGAAATCAGACGTATTGCCATTAAGGGTTTTGATATTGCAAGAAAGAGAAATAAAAAGGTAACCAGTGTAGATAAGGCTAATGTTCTTGATTCTTCAAGACTTTGGAGAAGCGTCGTCAATGAAGTGGCAAAGGATTATCCGGATGTCACCGTAGAGCATATGTTAGTTGATAATTGTGCAATGCAGCTTGTAAAAGATCCCTCACAGTTTGATGTCATTTTGACAGAGAACATGTTTGGAGATATTTTATCAGATGAAGCAAGTATGGTGACAGGCTCCATCGGAATGTTGGCTTCGGCAAGTTTGAATGATACTAAGTTTGGTTTGTATGAGCCAAGTCATGGTTCAGCGCCGGATATAGCAGGAAAGAACCTTGCCAATCCGATTGCAACGATTTTATCAGCATCTATGATGCTTCGGTATTCGTTCGATTTGGACAAAGAGGCAGATGCCATTGATAGTGCAGTAAAACAAGTGTTGAATGAAGGATACAGAACTTCAGATATTATGTCGCAGGGATGTAAGCAGGTTGGAACAATACAAATGGGTGACTTGATTGCAGAAAGAATCGGTCAATCCTATTACCATAAATAAGGAGGTACAAATACTATGAAAAGTGATAATGTTACAAAGGGTGCACAGCAGGCACCGCACAGATCGTTATTTAATGCACTGGGATATACAAAAGAAGAAATGGAAAGACCTTTGGTCGGAATTGTCAGTTCTTATAATGAAATCGTACCGGGTCATATGAATCTGGATAAAATTGTGAACGCCGTTAAAATGGGAGTTTCCATGGCCGGCGGAACACCGGTTGTATTTCCGGCAATTGCAGTATGTGACGGAATTGCAATGGGACATATCGGCATGAAATATTCTCTTGTAACAAGAGATTTGATAGCAGATTCAACAGAATGTATGGCACTTGCTCATCAGTTTGATGCGCTTGTTATGGTTCCAAACTGTGATAAGAATGTACCGGGACTTTTGATGGCGGCAGCAAGAATTAACGTACCAACAGTATTTGTTTCCGGAGGCCCGATGTTAGCCGGTTGTGTAAAGGGAGAAAAGACAAGCCTGTCCAGTTTGTTTGAAGCAGTTGGAGCACATGCAGCCGGTAAGATTACAGAGGATGAACTGAGTGAGTTTGAAGAAAAGGCATGTCCGACTTGTGGTTCTTGCTCCGGTATGTATACTGCAAACAGTATGAACTGTCTGACGGAGGCTCTTGGAATGGGATTACAGGGAAACGGTACGATTCCGGCAGTTTATTCGGCACGTATCAGACTTGCAAAACATGCAGGAATGAAGGTTATGGAACTTTTGGAAAAGAATATCAGACCGCGAGATATTATGAATGAAAAGGCATTTATGAATGCACTTGCAGTTGATATGGCACTTGGATGTTCTACCAATTCTATGTTGCATTTGCCTGCAATTGCACATGAAGCAGGTGTTACATTAAATGTAGATATCGCAAATGAAGTGAGTGCAAGAACGCCTAATCTGTGTCATCTGGCACCGGCAGGACATACCTATATTGAAGAGTTAAACGAAGCAGGCGGCGTCTATGCAGTTATGAATGAATTGAATAAAAAGGGATTATTGACAACGGATATTATCACAGCAACCGGAAAGACAGTCGGAGAGAATATTGAAGGCTGTATCAATCAAAATCCGAATGTCATCAGACCGATTGAAAATCCGTACAGCGAAACCGGTGGTATTGCTATCTTAAAAGGAAATCTGGCACCGGATTCAGGCGTTGTGAAGCGTTCTGCAGTTGCACCGGAGATGTTGGTGCATGAGGGACCGGCAAGAGTGTTTGATTGTGAGGAAGATGCAATTGACGCTATTAAATCAGGAAAGATTGTGGCAGGCGATGTTGTAGTCATTCGCTATGAAGGTCCTAAGGGTGGACCGGGTATGAGAGAGATGTTAAACCCAACATCTGCAATTGCAGGTATGGGACTTGGTTCTTCGGTAGCATTGATTACAGACGGTAGATTTTCAGGAGCTTCTCGTGGTGCTTCCATCGGACACGTTTCACCTGAAGCAGCAGTTGGCGGACCGATTGCACTGGTAGAAGAGGGCGATATCATCAAAATCAATATTCCTGAAAACAAACTTGATTTTGTCATCAGTGAAGAAGAATATGCCAAGAGAAAAGCAGCGTGGACACCAAGAGAACCGAAGGTTACAACCGGTTATCTTGCAAGATACGTTAAAATGGTAACAAGTGGCGATAAAGGAGCAATATTAGAATAGAAAAGGAGATTACTATGCAGCTTACAGGTTCACAAATCGTAATGGAATGTTTGAAAGAACAAGGGGTGGATACCGTATTTGGATATCCGGGCGGAACTATTTTGAACATTTATGACGAACTTTATAAATACAGCGATACCATCAAGCATTATCTGACTTCACATGAGCAGGGCGCTGCACATGCGGCTGACGGATATGCAAGGGCAACCGGCAAGGTTGGTGTGTGTATGGCAACCAGCGGCCCCGGAGCAACCAACCTGGTAACGGGAATTGCAACAGCATATATGGATTCTGTTCCTATGGTAGCAATTACAGCAAATGTTGTATTGCCGCTGCTTGGTAAGGATACTTTTCAGGAAGTTGATATTGCGGGCGTTACCATGCCGATTACAAAGCATGGTTATATCGTAAAAGATGTCAATGATTTGGCAGATACCATTCGTAAGGCATTCAAGATTGCACAGACCGGCAGACCGGGACCTGTGTTAGTTGATATTACCAAGGATGTAACGGCAAACAAGACCGAATTCACCCCCATGAAACCGGAAGCAATTGAACGTGTTTCTGCATTTAGTGAGCAGGATATTGAAAAAGCAGTGAAATTAATCAAGGCAGCCAAGAAACCGTATATCTATATTGGCGGTGGCGCTGTTATTTCAGAGGCCTCCAAAGAAGCAGCTGAATTTGCTCATAAAATTCAGTCTCCCGTATGTGATACGTTAATGGGTAAAGGCGCATTTGACGGTACGGATGAACTGTATACAGGTATGATTGGTATGCACGGAACAAAAACAGCAAATTATGGTGTGAGTCAGTGCGACCTTTTGATTGCAATCGGAGCCAGATTCTCAGACAGAGTTATCGGCAATGCAAAGAAATTTGCAAAGGATGCAAAGGTGCTGCATATTGACATTGATCCGGCTGAAATCAATAAGAATATCAAGTCGGTTGCACATATTATCGGTGATGTAAAGGATGTTTTGACGGTACTGAATGAAAAGTTACCGCAGTTAAATCACGATGAATGGATTGCAAAGATTAAATCCTATAAAGAACAATATCCGCTGAAATACCCACAGGATACGCTGACTTGTCCTTATATTATGGAAGAGATTTATCGTGTTACAAAGGGTGATGCAATTATTACAACCGATGTTGGACAGCATCAGATGTGGGCAGCACAATTCTATAAATATACAAAACCGCGTACCTTTATTTCATCAGGCGGACTCGGAACGATGGGTTACGGATTGGGTGCTTGTATCGGTGCAAAGGTTGGACGCCCCGACAGGACTGTTATCAATATTGCAGGTGACGGATGCTTCCGTATGAATATGAATGAACTTGCAACTGCAAGCAGATTTCAGATTCCGATTATTGAAGTAATCATCAATAATCAGGTGCTTGGTATGGTTCGTCAATGGCAGACTTTGTTCTATGAAGGCAGATATTCGAACACAGTATTGAATGATACGGTTGATTTTGTGAAGGTGGCTGAAGCACTTGGATGTGAGGCTATTCGCGTTACAAAGAAGGAAGAAGTTGCTCCTGCAATTGAAAAAGCCATTGCCATGAACAAACCAGTTGTGATAGAATGTATGATTGACAGTGACGAAAAAGTCTTTCCGATGGTTCCGGCTGGTGCGGCAATCGACGAAGTCTTTGATGCAGACGATCTGAATAAACAGTAAGTTAAGGTAATTCATACGAATGAAAAAAGCATTTAAGGTAATTGCATGGGCGGTTTGCAGCCTTCTTGCGGTTCTTACAATTACATATGTAGTACTTGGATTCTATTATAATCCGACCTTTGTTTTTGGTACATGGATTAACGGAAATTTTTGTACCGGGATGACGGTGGAGGAAGTCAATGCACTTTTAGCAGGTGAATTTGATGATTATAAACTTTCACTGATTGAACAGGACGGTAAAATCGAAGTGCTGAATGCAGATCAAATTGATTATAATGCAGATTATACGGAAGCAATTGCTGCTATTAAGGAAAAGCAAAATCCGTTTAACTGGGGCATGTATATGATTAAGCCGGTTTCTTATGATTTGGAACCTGTGATTACCTATGATGAACAGCTTTTAGAAGAAGAACTAAAACAATTGAATTGCTATATGTTAGAAGCTGCCAATGAATTGAGAAGACCTACCATTATCATGCAAGACGAAAGGTATGTCTTAATCGATAAAAAGACGGAAGTCATTGATGCCGAGAAAACCACGGAACTAATCAAGACTGCACTTAACAAAAGAGACAGTAAACTTTCATTGATTGATAACAAGTGTTATTATATGCAGGCGAAGACACCTCAGGAACAAGAGGTATATGATATCTGGGAACAGATAGAGGCTGTACAGAATACAACAATCAACTATCAAGATGGCGCTCTAAAGAGCGAATTGAACGGTCAGACAGCAATTGATTGGATAAGTAAAGGCGGAAACGGTGAGTTTACTTTAACTGCAAATGGCAGGATTTCTATTGATGAAGAAAAATTGACGGAATTTATTGAGCAGTTGGCAAAAGTATATGAGACTTCCGGAGTAACACGAACATGGACACGACCGGATGGTAAGGTTATCAGCATTCAAAAAAAGGGTAAGAAATACGAACTGGACAGAGAAGCGGAAGCTGCAAGTATCGTAAAGGCATTATCTCAGGGGAGTCACGTTACAAGAAAGCCGATTTATTCACAGGTTGGAGAACCACGTGAAGAAATTGATATGGGCGAAACCTACATAGAGATTGATATGACTGCACAAAAGTTGTATTATTATGAGAATCATGTATTGAAACTTTCAACGAATATTGTAACAGGAAATACCTCATATGGAAACGGAACACCGGCTGCTGTTTGCTCTGTATATGCGAAACAGAAAAATCGTGTGTTACGTGGCGCAACGTATGAGTCTTTTGTATACTATTGGATGCCGATTAAAGGCAATATCGGAATACATGATGCAACTTGGAGAGACGAATTTGGCGGAACAATCTATAAGACAGCTGGCTCACATGGATGTGTGAATTTACCAAAAGATAAAGCCGCCAGTTTATATGAAATGGTAGAGGTAGGAACCCCCGTTATCATGTATTATTGATTACATCAATAATCGATGAGGCTACTATTAAAAAAGATGTTATTAAATTAAGGAGGAGATAGATATGAAAAGAATTTATAACTTTTCAGCAGGCCCGGCAGTTCTGCCTGAAGAAGTATTGAAAGAAGCTGCAGATGAGATGATGGATTATAAGGGTTCGGGAATGTCTGTTATGGAGATGAGTCATCGTTCTAAGGTGTATGACGGTATCATCAAAGAAGCAGAAGCAGATTTGAGAGAACTGATGAATATTCCGGATAATTATAAGGTGCTCTTTCTGCAAGGCGGTGCAAGTCAGCAATTTGCAATGATTCCCATGAATCTGATGAAGAATAAGGTGGCAGACTATATCGTTACCGGACAGTGGGCAAAGAAAGCATATCAGGAAGCTTGTATCTATGGTAAGGCAAATAAGATTGCAAGTAGTGAAGACAAGACATTTTCCTATATTCCTGATTGTTCAGATCTGCCAATCTCAGAAGATGCAGATTATGTATATATTTGTGAGAACAATACTATTTACGGAACCAAGTATAAAACGCTTCCGAATACAAAAGGAAAGACACTTGTATCAGACGTATCCTCCTGCTTTTTGTCTGAACCTGTGGATGTAACGAAATATGGCGTAATTTACGGTGGTGTTCAGAAGAATATCGGACCTGCCGGTGTTGTGATTGTAATTATCCGCGAGGATTTGATTACAGAAGATACATTACCGGGAACACCGACAATGCTGAAATATAAAATACATGCAGATGCAGAGTCATTATATAATACACCGCCTGCATATGGAATCTATATCTGTGGTAAAGTATTCAAATGGATTAAGAAAATGGGCGGCTTGTCAGCCATGAAAGAACATAATGAAAAGAAGGCTAAAATCCTCTATGATTTCCTTGATTCCAGCAAGTTATTCAAGGGAACTGTTGTCAAGGAAGATCGTTCTTTAATGAATGTACCGTTTGTAACAGGTAGTGATGAGTTGGATGCAAAGTTTGTTAAGGAAGCAAAAGAGGCAGGCTTTGAGAACTTGAAAGGTCACAGAAGCGTTGGTGGTATGAGAGCAAGTATCTATAATGCAATGCCGATAGAAGGCGTAGAAGCGTTGGTTGCTTTTATGAAGAAATTTGAAGAGGTGAATGGAAATGTTTAAATATAATTGTTTGAACCCGATTGCACAGGTTGGTTTGAAATATTTTAATGACCAATATGAAAAATGTGATGATATTGCTGATGCGGATGGTGTGTTAGTCAGAAGTGCCTCCATGCATGAAATGGAGCTGCCAAAGAGTTTACTTGCCATTGCAAGAGCAGGCGCAGGTGTTAACAATATTCCGCTTGATAAATGTGCAGAACAGGGTATTGTTGTATTTAATACACCAGGTGCCAATGCAAACGGTGTAAAGGAACTTGTGATTGCCGGACTTTTACTTGCTTCACGTGATGTAGTAGGCGGTATCAATTGGGTATCCTCAGAAGCAGGCAATGCTGATATTGCAAAGTTGGCTGAAAAAGAAAAGAAAAATTTTGCCGGTAATGAAATTCAGGATAAGAAACTTGGTATTATCGGACTTGGTGCAATCGGTGTTAAGGTTGCAAATGTTGCAAAGCATCTTGGTATGGAAGTGTATGGCTATGATCCGTATATTTCAGTTGATGCAGCATGGAATCTTTCAAGAGAGATCAAGCATGTATTGAACGTGGATGAAATCTATGCAGAGTGTGACTTTATTACCATTCATGTACCGCTTATGGATGCAACAAGAGGAACCATTAATAAAGAAGCAATCGATAAAATGAAGGATGGCGTTGTAATCCTGAACTTTGCAAGAGATTTGCTTGCAAATGAAGAAGATGTTGTTGCTGCAATTAAGGCAGGTAAGGTAAAGAAGTATGTATCTGATTTCCCGAATCCGACAACAGCAGGTGCGGAAGGCTGTATTGTCATTCCTCATTTGGGAGCATCAACAGAAGAATCAGAAGATAATTGCGCTAAAATGGCAGTTAAGGAATTAAAGAACTATTTGGAAAACGGTAATATCAACAATTCCGTTAATTTCCCGAACTGTGATATGGGCGTTTGCGACAATGCAGGACGTGTGGCAATCTTCCATAAGAATGTTGCCAATATGATTACAAAGTTTACCGCATCATTCGGTGATTTAGGTATAAATATTTCTGATATGGTGAATAAATCCAAGGGTGAGTATGGTTATACCATGTTAGACGTTGAGGTGCCGGTTTCCGATGAGATGGTGAAGAAACTGGAAGGAATCGATGGTGTCATCAGAGTCAGAGTGGTGAAATAATTGCACCGTACAATTTCATTCTTGCATTTTTATTGATTATCAGATATGATTGTTAACAGATACACGACTGACGGAAGCAGACATTGAGTCTGTGTAGGGTTACCTACAGGGAGTGTATTATGAGATTAAGCCGACCGTCTGGGCAGCACACAAAAAGTGCGCCCAGACTTTTTTATTGTCATGAAGTGCGAACACCAAAATAAAACAAATGAATTTGGAGGCTACTATGGAGATGTTATCTTTGGAACAGGAACTGAAATCAAATGCTTATCCGGGACGAGGGATTGTGATTGGAAAGTCTGCGGATGGGAAGAAGGCTGTGACTGCTTATTTTATCATGGGCAGAAGTTCTAACAGTAGGAATCGTGTCTTTTCGGAAGAAGGACAGGGAATCAGGACGGAAGCATTCGATGAATCAAAGTTGGAAGATCCGAGTCTGATTATCTATGCACCGGTTAAAGTGCTTGGCAATAAAACAATTGTAACAAACGGCGATCAGACCAACACAATTTATGACGGACTAAAATATAAATTGACCTTTGAACAATCTTTAAGATGTAGAGAATTTGAACCGGATGCGCCGAATTATACACCGAGAATTTCAGGGATTATGAATGTGGATGCCGGTAAATATGATTATGCAATGTCTATCCTAAAGAGCAACAACGGTAATCCTGATGCTTGTAACAGATATACATTTGCTTATGAGAATCCGGTTGCCGGAGAAGGACATTTTATACATACCTATATGCAGGACGGCAATCCGCTTCCGAGTTTTGAAGGAGAACCAAAGCTTGTGAAGGTAGAGGGCGATATTGATGCGTTTACCAATACAATTTGGGAAAGTCTGAATGCTGAGAATAAAGTATCACTTTTTGTCAGATATATTGATATTGAAACCGGAACATATGAAACCAGAATCATCAATAAGAATCAATAGGCGGAGGAACGTAAAATGAATGAATTGCAGTTAAAATACGGATGTAACCCAAATCAGAAACCTTCCAGAATTTTTATGGAAGACGGAAGTGAACTTCCTGTTAAAATACTGAACGGAAAACCGGGATATATTAACTTTTTGGATGCTTTTAACGGCTGGCAGTTGGTAAAAGAATTAAAGGCAGCAACAGGTCTTCCTGCAGCAACTTCTTTTAAGCATGTTTCACCTGCCGGAGCAGCAGTGGGTATTCCGCTGACTGAGACACTTGCCAAAATCTACTGGGTGGATGACCTTGGTGAGTTGTCACCGCTTGCAAGTGCTTATGCGAGAGCAAGAGGCGTAGACAGAATGTCTTCATTTGGCGATTTTATTGCACTGTCAGATGTATGTGATGTCGATACTGCAAGATTAATTAAGCGTGAGGTTTCAGACGGAATTATTGCACCGGGTTATGACGAAGAAGCACTTACCTTGTTGATGGAAAAGAAAAAGGGCAATTACAATATTATTCAGATTGATAAATCATACGTACCCGCCCCGATTGAAAGAAAGCAGGTATATGGCATTACTTTTGAGCAGGGACGAAATGAATTGAATATCAATGAAGAATTACTGTCCAATATTGTGACAAAGAATCAAGAGATTCCTTCGGATGCATTAAACGATATGAAGATTGCTTTGATTACGTTGAAATACACACAGTCAAACTCCGTATGCTACGTCAAAGGCGGACAGGCAATCGGTATCGGTGCGGGACAGCAGTCAAGAATTCATTGTACCAGACTTGCCGGTCAAAAGGCAGATAATTGGTATCTGAGACAGGCGCCGCAGGTGCTTAATTTGCCTTTCTTAGATGAACTTGGCAGACCGGAGAGAGACAATGCAATTGACCTGTATATCGGAGATGAATACGAAGATGTGTTACGTGAAGGTGAATGGCAGCAAAGATTTAAAGTGAAACCGCCTGTGTTTACACGCGAAGAAAAAAGAGCATGGCTGGACGGCAATACAGATGTTACACTTGGCTCAGATGCATTTTTCCCATTTGCGGATAATATTGAGAGAGCCTATAAGAGTGGCGTAAAATATATAGCACAGCCCGGTGGCTCTGTAAGAGATCAGTTGGTCATTGATTGTTGCGATAAATACAACATCGCAATGGCATGTACCGGAATCAGATTGTTTCATCATTAGAATGAAAAAAGCAGGCAGATTAAGTTCTGCCTGCTTTATAAATACCTGTTACAGATTCACATCTCCATACGGTGACGGATTACCGAATTCACTTCTGAATTTGCGGTCCTTTTCAACAGATACTTCACTTGCAAGATCCATATAACGAATAAATAAGTCCTCTACAGACATGCCTTTTTCTGTAGCGATTTCTTCCATAATCGGTTTTAACTTTTCCAACTGAAAAGATACTCTGGTATTCTCAGGGTCTATATCTGCAAGTACTTCTTCGGCATATTGATTAATGCGATCAATCATTTCTCTGTCTTCACTTGTCATAATGAAATCCTCCGTTCCAAAATAAGTATTATGCACATAAGAGTATAACATATAAATCTTAATTTGTGTTGTGCTGACGAGATATTTTTGCTAAAATGAAGAAATAGAATACAACAACGAGGAGACAGTCACATGGCACAGGTAAAACCATTTAAAAGTATCAGACCTAAGGCAGAGTTGGCGGATAGAATCGCAGCGCTGCCTTATGATGTGTATAACAGAGAAGAGGCAAAGGCTGAGGTTACAAGAGAGCCATTTTCATTTTTAAAGATTGACAGAGCCGAAACACAGTTTCCGGATGATGTTGATACCTATGATGCAAGCGTGTATCAAAAAGCACATGAAATATTGATGCAAATGATTGAAAATGGGGAGCTTATTAAAGAGGAGTCTGATTGCTATTATATCTACGAACTGACCATGGACGGACGTTCGCAGACGGGTATTGTGGCATGTGCCTCAATTGATGATTACCTGAATCAGGTGATTAAGAAGCATGAGAATACAAGAGCAGATAAAGAAGTAGACCGGATCAATCATGTGGATATCTGTAATGCGCAGACCGGACCGATTTTTCTGGCATACAGAGCAAAGAAGGAAATCAATGACGTTGTTTCAAAGGTAAAGAAAGAGAAAAGCCTGTATGATTTTATTGCTCCGGACGGTATCCGTCATGCAGTGTGGTGTGTGAATCAAGCATTGGACATTGAGACAATTCAGAATGCTTTTTCAAGCATGAATCAAATATACATAGCAGATGGGCATCATAGATGTGCCTCTGCGGTTAAGGTTGGACTTAAGAGAAGAGAAGCCAATCCAAATTATACAGGGAAAGAAGAGTTTAATTACTTCTTATCGGTACTGTTTCCGGATGAGCAATTGATGATTATGGATTACAACCGTGTGGTGAAGGATTTGAACGAATATACCGAAGCCTCATTTTTAGAGACAATCAGCCCGATATTTGAGATTAAATCAGAAAACGCAGCATACAAACCTACGAAAAAGGGCGAAATCGGTATGTTTTTGGGTAACAAGTGGTATTGTTTGACGATGCGTGAAGCATATCAGAATGATGATCCTGTAGAGGGACTTGATGTGTCTATCTTACAGAAACAGGTATTGGCACCAATTCTTAAGATTAATGACCCGAAGACAGACGAACGAATTGACTTTGTAGGAGGTATTCGAGGACTTGCTGAATTAGAGCGTAGGGTAAATGATGATTGTGCGGTTGCTTTTGCAATGTATCCAACTTCGATAGGGGAACTCTTTTCAGTTGCGGATGCCGGTCTTTTGATGCCGCCAAAGTCAACTTGGTTTGAACCGAAATTGCGCAGTGGCTTGTTTATTCATGAATTGAACTAGCCGTTAAAGACTAAAAATATAGATGCTCCATGGAGGTTACAAAATGAATGCTAAATTGTATAAACTGATGAATTGGGCAAGAATTGAAGCAATTGTATATTCAGAAGAGGATCATCCAAGTGAAATTCTTGGTGCACAGCCGGTGAGCGGAGGTACCTTAATTCAGACATTTCAGCCGTATGCGGAGTCTGTATCCGTGAAACTGACAGACGGCAGGTGTATTCCGATGGAAGTAGCTGATGAAGAAGGTTTTTTTGCTGCTCTTATCAAAGAAAAAACCGGATTTTCATATTGTTATCAAATGAAAACCAAAGACGGTGAATCACTGGAAGTGCCGGAAGTTTATAATTTTGCACCATGTATCACAGATAGGGATGCAGAGAAATTCAGCAGCGGCCTTCATTATACTGTATACGAGGTGCTTGGGGCGCATCCGAAACAAATAGATGGTGCGAGTGGTGTTGCATTTGCCGTATGGGCGCCTAATGCTGTCAGAGTCAGCGTAGTTGGTGACTTTAACAATTGGGACGGACGCATTCATCAAATGAGACGCTTTAAAGATTCGGGGATTTTTGAACTTTTTATTCCGGATGTAAAAGCAGGAGATATCTATAAATATGAAATTAAAGTCAAGGGCGGTATGCTTGTCTTAAAATCTGATCCGTATGCATTTGGTGCGCAGTTACGTCCTGAAAGTGCGTCTGTGGTCAGAGATATCAACACTTATCAGTGGAATGATGAAAAGTGGCTTGGTGCCAGAAAGAATAAACAGACAGTGAATGGACCTGTGTCGGTATACGAAGTACATTTGGGTTCCTTTATGAGACCAAAAGACGGCAGAGAGTTCTATAATTATCGTGAGATTGCCCCACTTTTAACAGAATACGTCAAGGAAATGGGATATACCCATGTAGAGTTGATGCCGATTATGGAGCATCCTTTTGATGCATCATGGGGATATCAGGTGATTGGTTACTATGCACCAACAAGCCGTTACGGAACACCGGAAGATTTCATGTATTTTATGGACTATTTGCATCAACATGAAATTGGTGTCATTTTAGATTGGGTTCCGGCACATTTTCCAAGAGATACGTATGGGCTGTCGAATTTCGATGGTACCTGCTTATATGAACATCAAGATCCGCGCCAGGGCTTTCATCCGCAATGGGGTACCCTGATTTATAACTATGGCAGGCCACAGGTATGGAATTATTTGATAGCCAATGCACTGTTCTGGGCAAAGAAATATCACGCAGACGGTATTCGTATGGATGCGGTTGCTTCCATGCTGTATTTGGATTACGGAAAAAGAGACGGCGAATGGATTGCCAATATCTACGGTGGCAATGAGAATTTGGAAGCAGTTGAAATGATCAAACATTTGAATTCCGTGATGAAGAAGGAAATGAGTGATGTACTGCTAATTGCGGAAGAATCAACTGCATGGCCTATGGTGACAGGGGATTTGAAAGATGGCGGTTTGGGCTTTGATTATAAGTGGAACATGGGCTGGATGAATGATTTTCTGGGTTATATGCATTATGATTCCTATTTCAGAACACATCACTATGGCGAATTAACATTCAGTATGATTTATGCATACAGTGAGCGTTTCATGCTTGTATTTTCACATGACGAAGTGGTGCACGGCAAGGCTACCATGATTGGGAAGATGCCGGGTGAGAGAGCACAACAATTTGCTAATCTACGTGCTGCTTATGGATATTTGATGACACATCCCGGTAAGAAACTGATTTTTATGGGTCAGGATATTGCGGAATATGATGAGTGGAATGAAGAGCGAAGCGTAGAATGGGATTTGCTGCAATATGATGAGCATAAACAGATGCAGGAATATGTAAAGACGCTTCTTGCATTATACAAGACACATCCGGCACTGTATCAGGAAGACCATAAAACGGAAGGCTTTGAATGGATTAATAATATTTCGGCAAATGAGAATGTGGTTGTATATTTGAGAAAGAGCAGTCAAGACGAGGAAGTATTGCTTGTTGTCTGCAATTTCGGTAATATGGAACATGACAATTATAAAATCGGTGTTCCGGGTAACGGTAAGTATAAAGAAATCTTTAATTCGGATGCAATCTGTTTCGGAGGAACCGGATTTGTCAATCCACGCTTAAAGCAGGCAAAGAAGGATGAGTGTGATGACCGTGACTATTCTGTTAAAATCAAACTTGCTCCGCTTTCTGTATGCGTATTCCGTTACACCCGTGAGAATGAAGCACTAAAGGACAATCAAAGTGCGTTAGAGAAAACAACAAAACCACAGGGTAAAAAGAGCAAAAAGAGTGGCTTAAAAAAGGAACTCCAAAAGAAGTATGAAAAGGAAGAAAGAGGCGTGTAATCAATGGAGCAGACAGAGAATATCAATATCGGTGTAATTGAAGCCTTTTTACAGTCCCTTCCCGAAAAACTGTTGAATCTCGGTATCAGAACAGTTCTTGCCATATTACTCTTTCTAATCGGGGTACAGTTAATCCGATTGATTCGAAAGATTATCAAGAAGTCACTGAAGAAGGCGGCTGTTGAAATCGGAAGTATCCAGTTTTTAGATTCCTGTATCAAGACGGTACTCTATATTGTGCTGATTTTGATGATTGGTGCATGGTTTGGGATTGATGCTGCTTCAGTTGTAGCGGTACTTGGTTCACTTGGACTTACGATTGGTCTTGCAATGCAGGGGAGTCTTGCTAATTTTGCGGGTGGTGTACTTTTGCTGACGACAAAACCATTCAAAGTCGGCGACTATATCTTAGAAGATACCAATAAGAATGAAGGCTTTGTGACAAGCATTGAATTGTTCTATACACGATTACGTACAGTGGACAACAAAATTATTATTATTCCGAACGGAACACTAGCCAACAGTTCTTTGACGAATTTAACCTTTATGGAAGAGCGTATGCTGGATTTGAGAATCGGTATTTCATATCAAGCTGACATTGCAAAAGCAAAGCAATTAATCAAAGATATTCTGATGAATGAAGATGCCATTCATAAGGATAAAGAGACACAGATATTTGTTGCGGATTTTTTGGACAGTGCTGTGCAAATTGGTTTCAGAGGATTTGTGGCAACAAAAGATTATTGGACAACACGCTGGGATGTGCTTGAGAAAGTAAAAGAGAGTTTTGATCAGAATGGAATAGAAATTCCTTATCAGCAGGTAGATATTCATGTGATAGACAATTTGACGCAGAAATGATATAATGTTTTTTGGTGTAATGATATATTGGGAGGCTTACGATGTCGTTTTTTCAAGCAATTTTACTCGGAATTCTACAAGGGTTAACAGAATTTTTGCCGGTCAGCAGTTCCGGGCATCTGGTGATATTCAAAAACCTGTTACATATTCAGTTGGATACAGGGATGCTGTATGATGTTTTATTACATGTAGCAACCTTGATAGCAATTTGTGCGGTTTTTTTCAAAGATGTTGTAAAATTGATTGTTGAATTTATCTTGATAGTAATTGATGTCTTTAAGAATATTGGTATTATGTTCAGCAAACTTGCCGGACGGGATGTAGAGTATATTCATTTGACTCACAATTCCTATCGTAAGTTTGTGGTATTGATTATTGTATCAACCATTCCAACCGGAATTATCGGTTATTTGATGCAGGATGTAGTTGAGACAGCAGGGATTGCTTTGCTGGTACCGGGCGTATGTTTGATGATTACAGGTGGTATTCTCTTAGTTGCCGATGCAACAAAGACAGGACGTAAGAAGCCCAAAGATGCTACATATTTTGATGCATTTACAATCGGTATGGCACAGAGTGTTGCAACACTTCCCGGATTATCACGTTCAGGAACAACAATTACAGCGTGTCTTTTATGTGGATTTGACCGTAGATTTGCAGTTAAGTATTCATTTATTATGTCGATACCGGCCATTCTGGGTGCAATGATATTGCAACTGGGTGATGTGGCGAATGTATCATTAAGCGCAGGTGAAATTGCAGGCTATATTGTGGGAATGATTGTAGCTGCAGTAGTTGGTTTTATATGTATCAAAATTATGATGGCAATTGTACAAAGCAAAAAATTTAAGGGGTTTGCTTTTTATTGCTTGGCCATAGGAGCCATATCTGTAATTGGTTATCTGGTCATGTTATAATTTTAAGTGCTGAAAATCGGGGAGGATTTGTGAATGGCACCGAGTTCAAAAGGGAGAAAAAGCAGTTCTAAAAAGAAGGGTAATCAAAAAAACGATAACGGATTGCAGGATGAAATTATTTTATTATTTGTCCTTGCGATATCCGTTTTAATGTTGTTAAGCAATTTTGGCTTAATTCATGCCGGATTCGGTGATGCCGTTGCCGGAGTGATGTTTGGTCTGTTCGGTGTTATGTCCTATCTTGCACCGATTATTTTATTTGTAGTAACAGCCTTTCTGATTTCCAATAAAGAAAATAAAATAGCAGTTATGAAGGCAGTGTCAGGAGTTGTACTGTTTATTACATTATGCGCGTTTACACAATTATTGTTTGGAGAAAATGAGACGGTATCTGCAATCAAGGAATTCTATACGTTATCTTCTGCAAATCGTGAGGGTGGCGGGATTGTCGGCGGTGCGGTTTCATGGATGCTAGTTCAGACAATTGATGTGCTGGGGACCTATGTTGTATTGATTGTTTTGGTCATTGTATGTGTTGTTTTGATTACAGAGCGTTCCTTCTTTGGTGGGGTAAAAAAGAGCAGTGAGACGATTTATCATACAGCAAAAGACGATGTACAAAGAAGAAAAGAAATCAAAGCAGAACGTGCACGACAAAGAGAAGAGGCACGGAAGAATGCGCCTGAACCTGTTGAACTTGAGCATGTGCCGAGAAGGAATAAAAAGGTTGCCGGTGTGATGTTAGATACCACATTAGCAGCTGCTGAGGATCATAAAGAGATTGAAGATATCCACGAAGTTACAATATCGGAGGATGAATTTGCACATATTAATATTCGTACTTCGCATTCGATAGAACAGGTATCCGAGGAAGAAATTCCGGCAGAAAAAGAGTCGAGCACAGAGGAAGCCGAGCCGGTGAAAAGAACGGTATCGAAAGCAAAAGAGAGACTAACCGAAAAGGAACTTGATATTACAAAAGATGTTGAAAAAGGCTCATCCGATGTTGGAAGTGCTTATGTATTTCCGAGTATCAATTTATTAAAGAGAGGCACCAAGAAGGGTACAGGAGATACGGAGAAACAATTAAAAGAGACGGCAAAGAAACTTCAAATGACATTGAAGAATTTTGGTGTGAATGTAACGGTTACGGACATCAGCCAGGGACCGACGGTAACCAGATATGAAATGCAGCCGGAACAGGGCGTTAAGGTAAGTAAAATTGTTGGCCTGACCGACGATATTAAGTTAAACCTTGCAGCAACAGATATCAGAATAGAAGCTCCAATACCCGGAAAAGCAGCTGTTGGTATTGAAGTACCAAATAAAGAAAACTCAGCCGTCATGTTTAGAGACCTAGTTGAATCAAAGGAATATGAAGAGTTTAAGGGGAATCTGGTCTTTGCAGTCGGCAAGGATATCAGTGGCAAGACCGTAGTAACGGATATTGCAAAGATGCCCCATTTATTGATTGCAGGAGCAACCGGTTCCGGTAAATCAGTTTGTATCAATACTTTAATTATGAGTTTGATTTATAAGGCACATCCGGATGATGTAAAGCTCATTATGATTGATCCGAAGGTTGTGGAATTAAGTGTATATAACAACATTCCGCATCTGATGATACCCGTGGTAACAGATCCGAAAAAGGCGGCAGCTGCATTACATTGGGGCGTGTCTGAAATGACGGAACGTTATCAGAAGTTTGCGGACTTAAATGTACGTGACTTGAAGGGATACAATAAGAAAGTTTCTGAACTGCGTGGTGTACCGGAGGATGAGAAACCAAAGCCGATGCCACAGGTAGTGATTATAGTTGATGAGTTGGCGGATCTGATGATGGTAGCACCAAACGAAGTGGAAGAGTCCATTTGTCGTTTGGCACAGTTGGCAAGAGCGGCAGGGATTCATTTGATTCTTGCAACGCAAAGACCTTCTGTTGATGTCATTACCGGCTTAATCAAAGCAAATATGCCAAGTAGAATTGCATTCAGTGTTTCAAGTGGTGTGGATTCCAGAACGATACTTGATATGAATGGTGCGGAAAAACTGTTGGGTAAGGGTGATATGTTATTTTATCCACAAGGATATTCAAAGCCTGCACGTATTCAGGGCGCTTTTATTTCAGACCAAGAGGTATCTGATGTTGTAAGCTTTTTGACCAAGCATTCCGGCGGACAGAATTACAGTTCGGAGGTTGTGGAAAAAATAGCACAGGCAGGTACTTCAGCAGGTGGTGCGGCAGATAATGGAAGTTCCTCTGACAGAGATGCATATTTTATGGATGCAGCCAGATTTATCATAGAAAAGGACAAGGCATCCATTGGAATGTTGCAAAGGGTGTTTAAGATAGGATTTAACCGTGCTGCTCGTATTATGGACCAGCTTGCGGATGCGGGTGTTGTGGGTGAAGAAGAAGGTACGAAACCGAGAAAAGTATTGATGACAATGGAACAATTCGAAGCGGAGGACATGGAATGAAGACAGATATAGAAATAGCACAGCAGGCCAAGTTGTTACCCATCAAAGAAGTTGCGGCATCCCTTGCGATTCAAGAGGATGATTTAGAACTGTACGGAAAGTATAAGGCAAAACTGTCAGAAGAATATTTGACCAAAATAGAAGGTAATCCGGACGGAAAACTAATTCTGGTTACGGCAATCAATCCAACTCCGGCAGGGGAAGGTAAAACAACAACAAGTATTGGATTGGCACAGGCTTTTGCAAAACTTGATAAAAAGGCCATGCTGGCACTCAGAGAACCGTCTTTGGGTCCTTGTTTCGGCATTAAAGGCGGAGCTGCAGGCGGTGGCAATGCACAGGTTGTTCCGATGGAAGAATTGAACCTGCATTTCACCGGAGATTTTCATGCAATTACAACAGCCAACAATCTTTTGGCAGCTTTATTGGACAATCATATTCAACAGGGAAATGAGAAACAAATTGATACAAGAAGTGTGGTATGGAAGAGATGCTTGGATATCAATGACAGAGTCCTTCGTAATGTTACCGTAGGACTTGGCAGTAAGACAGACGGATTTGTCAGAGAAGATCATTTTGTAATTACGGTTGCATCTGAAATCATGGCGGTATTGTGTCTGTCAAAGGATATGCAGGATTTAAAGCAAAGGCTTGGTCGTATTGTTGTAGCATATAATTATGACGGTCAGCCGGTTACAGCAGCAGATATCAAAGCAGTTGGTTCTATGGCGGCTTTATTAAAGGATGCAATGAAACCAAACCTGATTCAGACGTTGGAACATACACCTGCCCTGGTGCATGGTGGACCTTTTGCCAACATTGCACATGGCTGTAACAGTATCCGTGCTACAAAGGCAGCACTTAAAATGGCAGATTATTGTATTACAGAGGCGGGTTTTGGCGCAGACCTTGGTGCAGAGAAATTCTTTGATATCAAATGCCGTATGGCAGGTCTTACACCGGATGCCGTTGTTTTGGTTGCAACTGTGCGTGCGCTGAAGTATAATGGCGGGGTGCCTAAGGGTGAATTGTCAACAGAGAATATAGAGGCTTTAAAAGCAGGCATTGTTAATTTGGAAAAGCATATTGAGAATTTGCAGAAGTTCAATGTTCCGGTTGTTGTTACCCTGAATTCATTTGTGACGGACACAGAAGCTGAAGTGAATTATATCAGACAGTTCTGTGAAGAGAGGCATTGTGAGTTTGCGCTTTCCGAGGTGTGGGAGCATGGCGGCGAGGGTGGAATTGCACTTGCTAAGAAGGTAATAGAGACGATTGAGACAAAGAAAAGTGCATTCAAGCCGATTTATGAACTGGACTTATCTTTGAAGGATAAAATAGAGACAATTGCAAAAGAAATCTATGGCGCAGATGGTGTAACCTATGCGGCAAGCGTTGAAAAGGAACTGGCACGTATAGAGAAACTTGGCTTTGGAAAATTGCCTGTTTGTATGGCCAAAACACAGTATTCGTTGTCTGACGATGCTGAAAAACTTGGCAGACCGAAGAATTTTGAAATCAATGTCAGAGAAGTATATGTTTCCGCCGGGGCAGGATTTATTGTTGCGATTACAGGTACGGTTATGACTATGCCGGGACTTCCGAAGCAACCGGCAGCATATAATATAGATGTAAATGAAGCAGGAATGATTACAGGATTGTTTTAGAAAGGATTGCAGAAATGACACAGATAATTGACGGAAAGATAATTTCATCACAGATTAAGGATGAATTAAAACTTAAGACAGCGCAACTGAAAGAGCAGGGGATTGAGATACAACTTGCAGTGATTCAGGTGGGAAACGACCCTGCATCTACAGTTTATGTCGGCAATAAGAAAAAGGCTTGCGAATACATAGGAATCAAATCATTGGCATATGAATTGCCGGAAGAGACAACCGAAGATGCGTTGATAGAATTGGTTGAGAAGTTAAATCAGGATGATGCAGTTAACGGAATTCTGGTGCAACTGCCTTTGCCGAAGCATATCAGTGAAGATAAAATCATACAGACAATATCTCCATTAAAGGATGTGGATGGTTTTCATCCGGTATCAGTTGGAAATCTGTGTATTGGTCAGCCGGGATTTATTTCCTGCACACCGGCCGGCATTATCCAGTTATTAAAACGTTCAGGAGTTGAAATTGCAGGTAAGGAATGTGTGATCATCGGAAGAAGCAATATTGTAGGAAAACCGATGGCGATGTTGATGTTACGCGAAAATGCAACTGTCACTGTGACGCATTCTAAGACAAAAGATTTAAAGATGGTGGCAAAGAGAGCTGACATTTTAATTGTTGCAATCGGAAAGCCCAAAATGATTACAAGTGAATATATCAAAGAAGGTGCAGTTGTGATTGATGTCGGTATTCACAGAGACGATAACAATAAACTTTGCGGTGACGTTGATTATGAGAGCGTTGCACCTTTGTGTAGTGCAATTACGCCGGTACCCGGTGGTGTTGGCCCTATGACAATTGCAATGTTGATGAATAACTGTGTAGAAGCAATTCAGAAGAAATGAGAATAAACCATGGTATGTCCAAATTGTAACACTGAACTTCCTAAGGGTCATCTGTATTGCGAAAAATGTGGGACTGAAATTCAAATGGTTCCGGTGTTTGAACCCGAGCTGGAAGAGAGTATGAATGAGACGCTTTCGGAAGTGGCAGATTTGATTGTTCAAGAACAACAGCCTGAGCCTCCGATTGAAGTGCATACACCTATAAAACGGACGAAGGTAAGACACACGACCAAGAGAATGATGTTATTCATTCCACTCGGTCTTTTTGTAGTTTTTCTGGTTGTTTATATCGCAATTCTTTCCGGCAGATACTTTTCCTATGATTATCAATATGCAAGAGCAGTAGAGTGTTTTGAAAACAGTAATTACGAACAGGCAACGGATTATATCAAGCGTGCAATAGAATTAGATCAAACATCTTCAGATGCCAATTTACTGCTGGCGGATTTATATATTACAAATGAAAAATATGATGAGGCTTTGGCTGTATTGCTCCCGTTGTTGGAGAAATTTCCGAATGATGCCTCTATTTATGAGAAATTAGTGCAGATTTATGTGATACAGCATAATAATGTTGCCATTAATGAATTGATTAGTTCCTGCCCGGATGTGCAGATCGCATCGCAGTTTAATGAATATACGGCTATGCCTCCGGAATTCAGTCTGGAAGAAGGAACCTATGACACATCTGTTGGCTTGAAACTCATGGAAAGCAGTAACGGAACCATTTTCTATACACTTGACGGCAGTAAACCAACGCAGGAAAGCATTCAGTATAAAAATGATATTGTATTAGAAGAAGGAATCAATGTAGTCTCAGCCATTTTTGTCAATCAAAAGGGGATTGAGAGTGAAAGTGTTACAAAGACTTACCAGATTGAATTGAAAGTACCAATGCCACCTCTTGTGGAGCCTAAGAGTGGCAGTTATGCAGAACCAAGTGCAATCAAGGCAGAATTGCAGGCAGGCGAAGAAAGTTTAATTTATTATACTGATGACGGCTCAGAGCCTACAGTTGACTCAAAGGAATACATAACCCCAATTCCTATGCCACTCGGAAATAGTCATTTTAAATTCATTGCTGTCAGTAAAGACGGTGTGGTAAGCAATGTAGCGGAGGCGCATTACAATCTGCAAATCGTATCGTTGGTGAATACAGCAGCAGCTGAACAGGCGGTTATTCTGACGTTGACGGCAAAGGGCGAACTGCTGGACATGAACGGAACCCCCAAAGAGGGTGGCGGAAAAAACCAATATAAATGTAATGCAGCAGCAAAAGCCGGTTCCAGAATTTATTATCTGGTAGAAGAATTTCATGTGAGTGATGATGCAACAGAGAGCACTGGCAGATATTTCGGTGTTGATGTTCGGACAGGAGAGTTATATAATGTAACAATCAATGCAGAGACAGGTTTGTATGAATTTTCATTGTTTTCTGTTTTATTCGAATGATGAAAAAATGATGATGTTACTTAATTAAATTATTCATATAGGAGGAGTTATATTATTATGTACAAAATTTTAAGAGCCGAAATGCTGGCTGAGAACATCTATTTAATGGATGTAGAAGCAAAAAGAATTGCAAAGACTTGTATGCCGGGTCAATTTGTGATTGTAAAGATGGATGAAAAAGGTGAGAGAATTCCATTGACGATTTGTGATTACGACAGAACAGCCGGAACAATTACGATTGTGTTCCAGACAGTTGGGGCGTCTACAGAAAAAATGTCAAAACTAAAAGTAGGAGATGCGTTCAGAGACTTTACGGGACCACTTGGACAGCCGTCTGAATTTGTTCATGAAGATTTAGCAGAATTAAAGAAAAAGAAACTTTTGTTTGTTGCCGGAGGTGTTGGAACAGCGCCTGTATATCCACAGGTAAAGTGGCTGCATGAAAATGGGATTGCAGCTGATGTAATCGTTGGCGCTAAAAACCATGATTTACTCATTCTTGAAAAAGAGATGGAAGCTGTTGCAGGAAATCTTTATGTGACAACCGATGATGGTTCCTATAAGAGAAAAGGTATGGTAACGGAGGTTATCAAAGATTTGGTTCAGACACAGGGAAACAAATACGATGTTTGTGTTGCCATTGGACCGATGATTATGATGAAATTTGTATGCTTGCTGACGAAAGAACTGAATCTTCCGACCATTGTCAGCATGAATCCGATTATGGTTGACGGAACAGGCATGTGTGGTGCATGTCGTCTGACCGTAGACGGCAAGGTGAAGTTTGCCTGTGTAGACGGACCTGAGTTTGACGGACATGCTGTGAATTTTGACGAGGCAATGAAGCGTCAGCAAATCTATAAGACAGAAGAAGGCAGAGCAATGCTGCGTATAAAGGAAGGCGATACACATCACGGAGGATGTGGAAATTGCGGAGGTGATAAATAAGATGGATATTATGAAGAAAGTACCTGTCAGAGAGCAGGACGCAAAAGTCAGAGCAACTAATTTCGAAGAGGTTTGCTACGGTTATGATGCTGAAGAAGCGCAAACAGAAGCCTCTCGTTGTATCAATTGTAAGAATGCAAAATGTATAGAAGGCTGTCCGGTAGCAATTAATATTCCGGCATTTATTCACGAAGTAAAAGACGGCAATTTTGAAGAAGCAAGTAAGATTATTGGTCAATCCTCTGCACTTCCGGCTGTTTGCGGACGTGTATGTCCCCAGGAAAGCCAGTGTGAGCAGAAATGTATCAGAGGAATTAAAGGTGAAGCGATTTCAATCGGTAAGTTAGAGCGATTTGTAGCTGATTGGGCAAGAGAAAATGATATCAAACCGGAACTGCCGGCAACAAAGAACGGCAAGAAGGTAGCTGTTATCGGTTCAGGCCCCGCAGGACTAACGTGTGCAGGCGATTTGGCAAAAATGGGATATGATGTAACAATATTTGAAGCACTTCACGAAGCAGGCGGTGTGCTGGTATATGGTATTCCTGAATTCCGTCTTCCGAAGAGTAAGGTGGTACAAAAGGAAATTGAGAATGTAAAGCATCTTGGTGTTAAGATTGAAACAAATGTTGTCATCGGTAAATCAACCACCATTGATGAATTAATGGAAGAAGAAGGATTTGAGGCAGTATTTATCGGTTCAGGTGCAGGACTTCCAAAGTTTATGGGAATTCCGGGTGAGAATGCAAACGGTGTATTTTCTGCCAATGAATACCTGACCAGAAGTAACTTGATGAAAGCATTTGATGAGACTTATGATACCCCGATTATGATGGGCAAGAAGGTTGCAGTTGTTGGTGGCGGTAATGTTGCAATGGATGCTGCAAGAACAGCACTTCGTTTGGGAGCAGAAGTACACATTGTTTACAGAAGAAGTGAAGAAGAACTTCCTGCCAGAGTGGAAGAAGTACATCATGCAAAAGAAGAAGGTATTATATTTAATCTCCTGACCAATCCTGTTGAAATCTTAACGGATGATAACGGCTGGGTACGTGGAATGAAGTGTATTGAGATGCAGCTTGGAGAACCGGATGAATCAGGCAGAAGAAGACCTGTTGTAAAGGAAGGTTCAGAATTTGAGATGGAACTGGATACGGTGATTATGTCACTTGGTACTTCACCCAATCCATTGATTTCTTCTACAACAAAGGGACTTGAAGCCAATAAATGGCAGTGTATCATTGCGGATGAAGTATATGGCAAGACCACCAAAGAAGGTGTTTATGCCGGAGGTGATGCAGTTACAGGAGCAGCAACCGTTATTCTTGCTATGGGTGCCGGAAAAGCTGGCGCAAAAGGTATCGACGAATATCTTTCAGGCAAGTAACATTAAAGGAGAAATGATATGGCATGGTGTCCGATTTGCAAAAATGAATATAAAGAAGGAATTACAGAATGCAGTGATTGCGGTGCAACATTAGTGGAAAGTCTGGAAACAAATGAAAAGACCGTGATTATGTCATTTGGTGAAGAAGCATACATGAACAAATTGTATGATTTTCTGGTTTTCAGCAAGATTACTTCTGCAGAAACCGCATATGCAAATGAAAGCGGTCTATATGAGGTTTCGGTAAGTAAGGATGAAGAAAAAGAGGCCAAGAAGCTAGCCAATATTTTTGCACGGGAAGAAGCAAAGGCTGCCGAAGAAAAAGTTTTTGAAGAACAGGAAGACTTGGCTGATGATATGCTGATAGAAGACGAACCAAAGCAGATACCTGAGCAACCTTATGTAAAGGCGGAGGAAAAAGCAGAAAATTATAAATCGTCTGCTTATGCGCTGATACTGGTTGGTGCAATTGGATTAATAGCAATCATTTTAATCATGTTAGGGATCATCCCGCTTAGTCTTGCTGCAAATATCCGTGTAATTGCATATGTTGTACTTACTTTGATGTTTGTTATCTTTTTGGTTGTTGGAGTTCATTCTATGAAGGAAGCCAAAAGATATTCAAAAGAGGCAGAAGAAGAGAATGACTTTTCAATTCGTATTAAGGAATGGTTTATTGCTTCCTATCCGGACAATACGTTGAATGATTATATGGAAGAATTAATCCAAGAGGACGACACCGATGAAATCAAGTATTTCAAACGTACAGGAACAATGCGGACATTGATTTCGGAGAATTTTGAAGAGTTGGAACCGGCATTCATGGAAAAGATAATTGATGAACTGTATCAGGAATTATTTGAAGCATGAATATTACAATCATTTCAGTTGGCAAAATAAAAGAGGCGTTTTATAGAGATGCAGTTTCAGAATATGCAAAACGACTCTCGAAATACTGTAAATTTACGGTCATTGAAGTGCCTGATGAGAAAACACCTGATAAGAGCAGTGAGGCACTTAATGAGCAGATTAAGAAAAAAGAAGCAGATGCGATTCTGCGGTTTGCTCGTGATGATGCGTATGTGATGACGCTTGAAATCAACGGAACAAGAATGAATTCGGAACAATTTGCGGATAAGATTGAAAGCCTAAGTATTAATGGGGTGAGTCATATCATGTTTGTGATTGGCGGTTCGCTTGGATTACATGAGAGTGTTACAAAAAAGGCGGATTTTCATTTAAGTTTTTCTGATATGACGTTTCCGCACCAATTGATGAGAGTGATTTTGACGGAACAGATTTACAGGGGATTTAGAATTATTCAAAATGAACCATATCATAAATAACGAGATACCGCCGCAAAAGTGGTGTATGGAGGTTAACGGATTATGCAGATTATGATTGTGGGCTGTGGCAAGGTTGGTATTAACCTGACAGAGCAGTTGACAAAGGAAGGACATAATATTACGGTGATTGACCAGGACAGAAGTATTGTAACGGCAGTCTCTAATAAATATGATGTTATGGGCGTTGTCGGAAACGGTACAAGTTATAGTGTGCAGGCAGAAGCAGGGCTAAAGGATACAGATCTGGTGATTGCCGTTGCAGGTTCTGATGAACTAAATCTGTTATGTTGCCTGATTGCAAAGAAGATGGGGAACTGTAATACCATTGCGCGTGTGCGTAATCCGATTTATAGTAAAGAAATTGATGTTATTCGAGAGGAACTTGGCTTATCTATGGTCATTAATCCGGAACTTGCTGCTTCTTTTGAGATGGCAAGACTTCTGCGTTTTCCTTCTGCAATGAAGATTGAGACATTTGCAAAAGGCAGGGTTGAAATCATTAAAATGGTCATTGGAGAGGATTCTCCGCTTCATGAACTGAGTGTCATGGAAATTACCACAAAATTGAAGTGCGATGTGTTGATTTGTGCAGTAGAGCGTGGAGAAGAGGTTACGATTCCAAACGGAAGTTTTGTGCTGCAGGCAGGCGATGTTGTCTCAGTGGTTGCTTCCCCAAAGAATTCCGGCGCATTTTTCAAGAAAATGGGATTTGATACACATCAAGTCAAGGATGCCATGATTGTAGGCGGAGGCGAAATATCATATTACCTTGCTTCGCAATTATTATCTATGGGAATCAGCGTTAAAATTATAGAATTAAAGAAAGAGCGTTGTGAAGAACTGAGCGTATTGCTTCCAAAGGCTGTTATCATTAACGGTGATGCAATCGATCAGAATATTTTGATGGAAGAAGATCTGAAACATGCGCAGGCATTTGTTTCATTGACCAATATTGATGAGGAAAATATTTTACTTTCTCTATTTGCAAAAAGTGAATCAAATGCAAAGATTATTACGAAAATTAACCGTATTTCATTTGATAATGTCATCAGTAATTTGAATTTGGGCAGTGTGATTTATCCGAAACACGTGACGGCTGAGTATATCTTACGATATGTCAGGGCAATGCAGAACTCAATCGGAAGTAACATTGAGACGCTTTATCAATTGATTGAGGATAAAGTTGAGGCACTTGAATTTGTGATTCGTCAGGATGCACCGGTCATTGGCATACCGCTTGAAAAGTTGAACTTAAAGAAGAATTTGCTGTTATGCAGTATTAACAGAAAAGGCCAGATTATTACGCCAAGAGGTCAAGATATGATGCAGCTTGGGGATACGGTTATTATTGTAACGTCTCATCATGGACTGGATGATATAGCAGATATTCTGGAATAGCAGGAGATAACGATGAACTATTTAATGATTACCTATATTTTAGGCTGGGTGCTCAATTTTGAGGCGGGATTTCTGCTTCTGCCTTGGGCTGTGGGAATGATATATGGTGAAAAAAGTGCTTTTGCTTTTTTGATTGTTGCAATTGGTGCTTTATGTTTTGGGATACCTTTGACCAGAAAAAAGCCAAAAGATGTGGTATTCTATGCAAAAGAAGGATTTGTTATGGTGGCGTTAAGTTGGTTGGTACTCAGTATCATCGGTGCGCTGCCGTTTGTCATTAGTGGCGATATTCCCAATATTGAAAATGCATTGTTTGAGACCATTTCCGGTTTTACAACAACAGGAGCCAGTATTCTTGTGGATGTGGATGCCTTATCAAAGGCAAGTATCTTCTGGCGGAGTTTTACACACTGGATTGGCGGTATGGGTGTATTGGTGTTCATTATTGCAATTCTACCGATGTCAGGTGGTTATAACATGCATCTGATGAGAGCGGAAAGTCCCGGTCCTCAGGTCGGTAAGCTTGTGCCAAAGGTACGTTCCACTGCGATGATACTATATAAAATTTATTTTGTGATTACACTTGCAGAAATAATCGCTCTTTTAATTGCCGGTATGCCTTTATTTGAAGCATTGACCATTACATTCGGAACGGTTGGAACAGGAGGCTTTGCACCGACCACGGCAGGAATGGCAGACTATACATGGGCACAACAGACGATTATCACTATATTTATGGTGCTGTCCGGTGTGAATTTCGGTGTTTACTATTTAATGGTATGCAGAAAATTCGGTCAGGTTTTGAAATCAGAAGAGGTGAAGTATTATCTTGGCATTTTTGTGGGAGCAACCGCTATTATTACCTTAAATGTAGTGAATCATTTTGAGACAATTGGGCAATCCATCCACCATGCAGCATTTCAGGTTGCATCTATTATGACAACAACAGGGTATGCAACAGCAGACTTTAATCTGTGGCCGGAAGAGTCCAAGACAATCTTGGTTCTATTGATGTTTATTGGTGCATGTTCAGGTAGTACCGGTGGCGGTATGAAGGTATCCAGGATTATCATTTTACTAAAAACAGTTAAGAAAGAATTGGCCTCCCTGATACATCCACGCAGTATTAAAAAGATTAGAATTGAAGGAAGAATGGTTGAGCATGAAGTACTGCGCTCCATTAATGTGTTCTTTGTTACGTTTATGATGTTAGTGGCAGGTTCCATTTTCCTGCTTTCCTTTGACGGTTATGATTTTGCTACGAACTTTACAGCAGTGGCGGCAACCATTAATAATATCGGACCAGGACTTTCTCTGGTTGGGCCGATGTCAAATTATGAACATTTCTCAGCATTTTCAAAGGTTGTTTTGATGTTTGATATGCTGGTTGGACGTTTGGAACTGTTCCCGATGCTTTTGTTGTTTGCACCGGGTACTTGGAAGAAATAATAAGGAGGCGTTATCTATGTACATGGGAGCATTGATTGCCAAGAAGAGAGATGGCGAAGAATTAACAAAAAGAGAAATTGATTTTATGATAAACGGTTACATCAGCGGAGAGATTACCGATTACCAAATGGCTGCTATTTTAATGGCAATTTATTTCCGTGGAATGACACCGGAGGAGACGGTAAATTTAACGATGGCGATGGCAAAAAGCGGGGATATGCTTGATTTGTCTGCCATTGAAGGAATAAAAGTTGATAAACACTCTACGGGTGGTGTAGGAGATAAGACTTCCTTGGTACTTGGCCCTATGGTGGCAGCACTTGGAGTGCCGGTTGCAAAAATGAGTGGACGTGGACTTGGTCACACCGGCGGAACCATTGATAAATTGGAGAGTTTTAAGGGATTTAACACTGCCATTACAACAGAGCAGTTTATTGCTAATGTCAATCGTGTGAAGTTAGCAATTATGGGACAGACAGCAGACCTTGCACCGGCAGACAAAATGCTTTATGCGTTACGTGATGTAACGGCAACGGTTGAAAATATGTCGTTGATTGCAAGTTCTATTATGAGTAAGAAATTAGCTGCAGGTGCAGATGCAATTGTATTGGATGTAAAAAGCGGAAGCGGTGCGTTTATGAAGGGTGATGAAAGTGCCCTTGCACTTGGAAAAGAAATGGTGGCTATTGGTACAATGGCGGGCAGAAAGACGGTTGCTGTTGTTTCAGACATGAATCAACCACTTGGCTATAATGTCGGTAATGCGTTGGAAGTAAAGGAAGCCATTGAAACGCTTGACGGAAAAGGTCCAAAGGATTTGGCGGAACTTTGCATTACACTTGGTTCCTATATGTTGTTGTGTGCAAAAAAGGCAGATACGGTAGAGCAGGCAGAACAGATGTTACAGGGTGTCATTGATGATAAGAGTGCGCTTCGCAAACTGGCAGAGTTTGTAGAGGCACAGGGTGGCGATGCTGCGCCTGTGTATGATACGAGTTTATTGCCACAGGCAAGTATGCAAGAAGAAGTATTGTCTATGGATGAAGGCTATGTTGTTAAAATTACTTGTGACCATGTGGGAGTTGCGTCCTTGTTACTTGGTGGGGGCAGAAAGACAAAGGAGAGTACCATTGACCTGTCTGTTGGGCTGATATTGCATAAGAAACTAGGCGACTATGTAAAGAAGGGCGAAAGTATTGCAACGATTTACGGTAATGATAAAGAACAGATTGAACAAGCAAAGACTTGTTTGTTGGATGCATATTTCTATGCATCAAAAGCACCTGAAGAAATAAAATTTATTAAGGCTGTCATAACAGAATAGTTTGTAATTCATGGCATAGGACAATTTATCCTGACATAAATTGAACTATGGGCAGGAAAAATAATAAAAACAAACATGAAGATATAAAAATGAACATGGTAGAATCGTTACATCTTCCGAAGGATTATGTATTGGGTTCTGCCATTGTTACGATTACAGGGCAAAACGAGGCCTATATTGAAAATTATCGCGGTATTTTAGAGTATTCGCAGGAAAGTATACTGATTCAAACAAAGACCTGTCTCATCAACATCAGTGGCGAATGTCTTGTCATTGACTACTATACAAATGAAGAAATGAAGATTAAGGGCATCATTTGTCAAGTGTCATATTGTTGATTGAAAGTTTTAAACTATACCGGCGGGAGGAGTTTTGAAATATTGGTTAGGCTGCTGAAGTATTGTAAAGGCTACCTGCGGATAAAAGTATGCGGTCTGTCACCGGAGCGTTTAATTAATTTATGCGGAAACAGAAATATATTACTATGGGATTTGTGCCGTTGTAATGATGAATATATCATGTTTATTTCCATTGATGATTATCGGTGTCTGCGACCGTTACTCAGGAAGACGAAGACAAAAGCAAGCATTGTTGCACGCTATGGTCTGCCTTTTTTTCTCTATCGTTACAGAAAGAGAAAACTGTTTGCTGTCGGAATTGTTTTTTGCTTGATTTTTCTGTTTGTCATGTCAGGTTTTATCTGGGAAATAGAAATTGACGGAAATTATACACAGACGGATGATATTCTGAATAGTTATCTTGAAGAGAATGCAATTGTGCCGGGGATGAAAAAAAATAAAATTGATTGTGAACAGATTGAAAAAATGTTACGGCAGACGTATGACGATATTATATGGACTTCGGTGAGAATTGAGGGCACTGCACTCTACATACAGGTAAAAGAAAATCAAGTTGTAAAGCAGGAGAAGGCAGAAGCAGTACCGGTATCCGGTAATATCATTGCCGATTGTGACGGTAAAATTGCCAAAATTATTACAAGAGCCGGAATTCCGCAGGTTGTTCCGGATACAGAGGTAAAAAAAGGTGATTTGCTTGTTTCGGGAACCATACCTATTAAAGGCGATGACGGTACGATTACAGGATATCAGTATGCAACTCCGGATGCGGATATTTTAATGGAAACAAAAATTTATTATGAGGATGAATTTGCGTTGCAATATCAGGAGAAAGTATATACAGGGAAAGAGATCAATCGACTTCGAATGGGTTATGATCAAAAGGTACTATATTTACCGACAAGAAAAAATGAGTTCACTGAATATGATATGGTGGCAACCGAGTATGTCATTCCACTGTTTAAGGAATATAAGTCTCCCATGTTTGTGGGATGTTGCAAGTTGAAAGAGTACTATACAGCTACAAAGAAGTATGAGGAAGAGCAGGCAAAAAAGATAGCGCAAGATGTATTTCAAAGATATTATAATGATTTAATAAAAAAAGGGGTTCAAATTATCGAAAATAATGTTAAAATAGACTTTACGGATCGTATATGTCGAACCCGAGGAACACTGACAGTCATTCAGAATGCAGGAGAAATTCAATCATGGGAATTGCAGAAGAATATATGAAAATTCCGACTGAGCATGCAAAGAATATTTTTGGCCAGTTTGATGCTTTTTTGAAGAAAATAGAAAAGACCTTTCAGGTGACGATTATCGAGCGTGATGATGAAACCAAAATCATGGGTAATTTATCTGATGTTACAAAGGCAAAACGTGTTTTGGAGCAGCTGATGATATTATCGGAACGCGGCAATGTCATCCATGAGCAGAATGTGGATTATACGATTGCAATGACAATGGAAGAAAACGAGACTGCGGTACTTGAGATTGATAAGGACTTGATTTGCCATACCACTAACGGGAAGCCAATTAAACCAAAGACACTTGGACAGAAGCAGTATGTGGATGCAATCAGGGATAAAATGATTGTGTTCGGTATTGGACCGGCAGGTACAGGTAAAACTTACTTGGCGATGGCAATGGCGATTACAGCTTTTAAAAATGATGAAGTGAGCCGTATTATTCTGACAAGACCTGCAATAGAAGCAGGAGAGAAACTGGGTTTCTTACCCGGTGATTTGCAGAGTAAGATTGACCCATATCTCAGACCGTTATATGATGCACTTTATCAAATTATGGGTGCAGACAGCTTTATGAAGAATACGGAAAAGGGTTTGATTGAAGTTGCACCGCTTGCCTATATGCGTGGCCGAACACTGGACAATGCTTTTATTATATTGGATGAGGCGCAGAATACAACGCCGTCGCAAATGAAGATGTTTTTAACAAGAATAGGATTTGGCTCTAAGGTTATTATTACCGGAGATATGACGCAAAAAGATCTTCCGATTGGAACAAAATCCGGACTTGATGTAGCGGTTAAAGTGTTGAATAAGGTAGAAGATATCGGTTTTTGCTATCTCACCAGCAAGGATGTAGTCAGACATCCTTTGGTACAGAAGATTGTAAAAGCCTATGAAGCATACGAAGCAAAGGATGCCTATAAGAATGCAAAAGCAAAACGAAGCAGAACTACAAAATCATAACAGAATGATTCAATATGCCTGTATCTTTTTTATGACACCGATTGTGGTCGGCTTTTCTTCTTTTTTTTGTTCCATGCAGGCAGAAATCATTTTACGAAATATTATTCTCAGTATGATTGGCATTGGTCTGGTCATCTTTTTGATGTTGCAATCAGATATGAGCAAGGACTATTTATTTGATAATGCAGAACATAAAGGCAGATTTTGCATGACTTATACACTTGGTCTGTTGATTGTAGCTGCACTGGCACAATTTGGTCAGTTTTCTGTACTGTTTCCGTATATGGTAATTGCGGCATTATTTCTTTTGTTTTCGAATTTTCATATCGGATTGACTGCGTATACGCATTTTGTCATTGTTTCCGCTTTCATGAATGAATTTGATTTTAAACAGTTCCTACTCTATTTGATTGTCGGATTGGTCGGTATTTGTCTGCTTAGAATGGCAGATAAATGTTTTAAGCCATGGTGGCAAATCCTGGTAGTATGCGTTCAATATATTTTGCTGTATGCGGTCATTTATGTATTGCCGGATGCGCAGCATATGGAAACTGAACCAATGATTTGGTTTGCGATTGGAATGATCGTGAATTTGATTGTAATGATGATTTCGCTCAAACTGATAGATTTAAAGATTGTACATAAATATGATAAGAAATATGCAGAACTCAATAATCCAGAGCATGAATTGCTGATAAAATTGAAAGAAATCGCTAAGAATGATTATTATAATGCAATTCATACGGCTTATTTGAGCGGCGGATTGGCGCAGATGTTAGGTTTAAATGAAATGCTTGCAAGGACAGGCGGTTATTATCATAAGATTGGAACAATGCGAGAGGGAGAACGCGTACTGAAAAGTCTCGAAATTGGTAAGGAATATCAGTTTCCGCCACAATTATTACAGCTGATGAGTGAATATTCAGGCAGACATGAACTGCCAACTATGAAAGAATCGGTTGTGGTCATGTTATCTGATGCAATTGTATCTACCATTCGATATTTTTTTGATAAGAATGCCGAAGAAAAACCAGACTATGATAAGATTATTGAGGTGGTCTTTAAGAAAAAATATGAAAGCGGTGTTTTAGAATATACCGATATTACATTTGAAGAGTATCATCAAATGAAGGAATACTATAAATCGGAGGAATTATATTATGACTTTTTACGTTGATGAGGAACAAAAGCTTACTTTGCCGGTTGATATCACGGAGCACTTTCAAAGAGTCGCAGAAGCGGTTCTCAATGCAGAGGGGTGTCCGTATGAAGCAGAAATCAATTTGTTGATTGTTGATGATGAGACAATCAGAGAAATGAACAGAACTGCAAGAGACATTGACCGTGCAACGGATGTTCTGTCATTTCCAATGGTACAGTATGCTCATCCAAGTGATTTTTCGGAGTTGGAAGAGGGTGAAGCAGATGCTTTTAACCCTGAAACAGGAGAACTCATGCTTGGAGATATTGTCATATCTGCGGATAGGGTTTTGGCACAGGCTGCTGAATATGGACACAGCGTTTTAAGAGAATTTTCTTTTCTTATTGTGCATAGTGTGTTACACTTAATTGGATATGACCATATTTCAGTTGATGAATCAGAGGTTATGGAAAGCAAGCAAAAAGCAATATTAAGCGCTTTAAAAATAGAGCGTTAAAACAATGTTGAAAAGAGGTACAGTTTTATGAAGAAGATGAGATTATTAGTATGTTTGCTCATCAGTACTATTGTGATTTTGAGCTTTGGTTGTGCAAAGGAAGAGGGACAGGGAGATAATCCTGAAAATAATGAAGCAACACAGGAAACACAGAATGAACCAACATCAGAAGAAACCGATCAGGTATCCGGTGATGAAGCAACCGTGTCTGATGACGCAATCAGAAGTTATCTGACAGGTAAGGTGACTGATCCTGCAATTGCAAGAAGAAGACCTGTTGCGATTATGCTTAATAACTTAGAGGCGGCGCAGCCTATGCGTGGCGTATCCAGAGCAGACGTTGTCTATGAGGCGGTTGTAGAAGGCGGAATCACGAGATTAATGGGTATTTTTGAGAACTATGACGATTTGGATAGGATTGGTTCTGTCAGAAGCTGCAGAAGTTATTATGTGTATTATGCATTGGAATTTGATGCAATTTATGCACATTATGGACAGGCTGCTTATGCGGTTCCGTTGTTGGAAGAGCCATATGTGGATAATTTGAGCGGTTTATCCAGTATCGGAAGTACTGTATTCTATAGGACAACCGACAGAAAGTCTCCGCATAATGTTTATGCAAGCGCAGAAGGCATTAAAGCCGGTATTGAGAAACTTGGTTATGATACAGGTTATCGAAGCACCTATGAAGGAAAATTTACATTTGCTAAGGACGGAGAGTTCACAACAAATGAAGGTGGTAAGAGTGCAGAATATGTTGCACCTGGATATGTCATTAATGAGCCATGGTTTGAATATAATGAAGAAGATCAGAAATATTATCGTTTCCAATATGGCGGACCACAGATTGATGAATTGACAGACGAGCAGATTTCATATGACAATATTGTGCTGCAATACAGTATGTGGCAGCAATTGGACGATAAGGATTATCTGGCATTTGACTGTCATAGCGGCGGAAAGATGCAGTTTATCACCGGCGGTAAGGTGGTAGACGGGTTCTGGATTCGTACTGTAGAAGGTGATGATAATCACGATGAGGGTGTTTCCAGATACTATACAAATGATGGTGAAGAAATTGTATTTAATCAGGGTAAGACCTGGATTTGTATTATTCAAGACACAAAGGCTGACAAAGTAGAGATAAAGTAAGGTGTATCGATGGAAAGCAGCAGAAACAATAAACGTGCAAACTTTATAGTCCAAGGTGGAGTGTTAGCGGCGGCAGGCATCATATCAAGATTGATAGGACTGCTTTACAGAGTGCCTCTTACAAACATCATAGGCGATGAAGGAAACGGTCTGTATGCTGCGGCTTTTCAAATCTATTCCATTATGCTGTTATTATCTTCTTACAGCCTGCCTCTTGCTGTATCTAAATTAGTGTCACAAAGAATCAGCAAGGGACAATATAAAAATGCAAGAAAAATTTTCAGAGGTGCACTGTTGTTTGCCCTAATATCGGGCTGCATAGTGTGCCTTGTTGTGTTCTTCGGCGCGGATTTCTTCTCTGGCACATTGATGACGGAACCTAAAAGTGCAATTGCATTGCGTGTTTTGGCGCCAACACTTTTGGTGGTGGCCCTGATGGGTGTTGTAAGAGGATACTTTCAGGGAATGGGCACAATGATGCCAACTGCCATTTCGCAGATTTTGGAACAAATTATCAATGCGATTGTTTCAATTGCAGCAGCTACCTTCCTATTTGCATATGGCACAAAGGTTGCGGCGTTGCTACATGATAATTCCTATGCATCTGCATATGGTGCGGCCGGTGGCACCATCGGTACCGGGGCGGGTGCTCTGACCGGTTTGTTGTTTTTGGCACTTGTTTTATTGACACAAAGGGGTGTTCTGCGTCGTCAATCATTAAAAGATGGCACACGTTATGAAGAGAGTTATGGTCAGATATTCCGCGTATTGTTGATTACAATACTTCCGGTTATTCTGAGTGCAGCAGTCTATAATATCAGTGATCCGCTGGATCAGGGTATCTTTAATTATATTATGACCAGAGATGGCATGGGAGATAAGCAGACTGCATTATGGGGGATGTTCTCCGGTAAATACAGAGTACTTACCAATGTACCGATTGCTTTGGCAAGTGCGATTTGCGCGTCCATGATGCCGACACTCACCGAGGCGATGGAGAATGGCGACCACCGTTCGGCAAGACATAAAGTCAGTACTGCTACAAGATTTACGATGATTATTGCAATTCCTTGTGCAGTTGGGTTAGCGGTGCTTGGCAAACCGATTATTTCTATGTTGTTTACAGGAGAGATTGATATACCTGCAAGACTTCTGCAGGTTGGTTCGATTTCTGTAGTATTCTATACGTTGTCGACACTTTCCAATGGAGTGCTACAGGGGATTGATAAGTTGAATATACCGGTTAAAAATGCATTTATTGCACTGGCTGTTCATTTGGCGTCGCTTTATATTATGCTTGAAGTATTTGATTTGCAGTTATATGCAGTTGTATTCTCATGCATTATCTTTGCACTTGTGATGTGCATTCTGAATGGGCTGTCTGTACGCAAATATTTACGCTATACACAGGAGGTAAAACGTACCTTTATTATACCGGCAATGTCATCAGCAGTTATGGGCGTTGTGTGTTGGCTTTCACATTTATTACTTTCCAAGATATGTTCCGTTGTACCGGCAACGCTGATTTCCATTCTGATTGGTGTAATTGTATACTTTTTCACGTTACTTGCATTAAGAGGTGTAAAAGAGTCAGAACTGCGTAATATGCCGGGCGGAGATTTCTTAGTCATCATTGCAAGAATGTTTCGCTTGATGTAATCAAAAGTAAAGACATGTATTACACATAAATGAATAGCTTAAATAAAAGAAGTCCATAATATATGTAAAATCTAAGGTGAGGTGACCTATGAAAAAGACATATTTTATTGGCTTCTTTTGTTGTGTAATTGTGTTGGGATTTGTTTATTTAAGTGCTTATTATTATACCGTTACGTATCTTTCTGATGCGCCGGTTAAGTTAAAGAGTGAAAGTGAAGTAAAAGAGTCTGAACAGACAAAACAGCCGGTTAAAGAGCAAGAGGTAGCAAAAGTAGGGGACGATAATTCAGAAGCAGTTTTTGTTGATACAAACGATAAACCGAAGGTGCAGGCCGGTACAGAATATATTGTGGAAGAATATGATTTGAATCAATATACCCTAATGGAGAAAACAGAAGAGATACCGTTTGAGTATATCGGATTGACACGTGAAGAGTTAATTGGTGTGATTGAGGACTATTGCAATTATCCGACAGAGGAAGATTTGAACGCAGGGTTTGAGTCTCTGAAACTGGTTTCTTTTTCTGAGGAAAAGGTCATTGTTCGCAAATCCTTCCGTCCGATAGAACTTCCCGAAAGTTTTTATTTGGTGGTAGAAAATCATTATGTCTCTGTTTATTGTGATGATAAGAAAACAATTTATATGTATACCGGAATTGCATTGGATAGTCTGCCGGAGGACATTCAGAAGGAAGTATTGGCAATGAAGTATATTGCATCAATAGAGGAATTATATGGTTTTTTGGAAACCTATTCAAGTTAAATGACAGACTATTTTGCAATGAAAGACCGATTTGTGTTGCAATTATAGACAATATAAGGTAATATATGTATATATACACATAAGATAGACACAAAGATGGGAATCCTTTTATGAAGAAAAGTCGCATTATCTTAATATCATCTATATTTCCATTTTGGTTATTATGACATTTGCGGATTTTATTATCCGTGTTAATCTCAATGCTCACAAGGAAGCAAATAGTGAACTTGAGAATATTTCTACGCAGGCATGTAATGCTGTAGATGTTACCATTGAGAATTCCATTCTTTCGTTGAGAGAAATTTCGATTGCTTTTTTGGACATGAGAAGCATGGAGGAACAGGATGTTTTAGAAATATTGCAAAAAGTTTCTGAAAGTACACCATTTACGAATATGTGTATTATTGATGAAAGCGGAAACGGAATCTTTGATAATGGTGAAAAACGGAATTTGTCAGATCGAGATTACTATATAAACGGAATAAAGGGACAATCAGGTATTTCTGAAGTGATTACATCAGCAATCACAGGTCAAAAATATCTGATTTTGTATGCGCCGATTTATGAACAAGATGGTGAGGTTATTGGCGTTGTTCAGGGAGCCTATGATATGGCAGCTTTATCGAAAATCATCGATGCGGACAGTTTTGACAATCAAGGAAATACGTATCTGTTTAATATTAAGGGAGAACTAATCCTTGGGTCTGCCAATGTCGGCAATCTGGATATGGGAGATAATGTTTTTGAATACTTTGAAGAAAATGTGAAATTTACAGAGAAAGAAAAGAAGCAATTCTATGACAATATCCATGCAGGTATCTCCGGTTTTGCACACTATGAGAAAGAGGGTATCGAGTACGTCGGCTTTTATCAGCCTCTTAATGCAGAAGGTTGGTATATTATCAATGTAATATCCCATCAATTGGTGGCAAGTCGTATACTGGGAATATCCAAATTTGCACTTTCGTTTTTTGTAAAATGTTTGTTTTTCTTTTGCTTGATGTTTGGGTGGGTACTTAG
The DNA here is from genome assembly GCA_035271065.1 of Lachnospiraceae bacterium. GTDB lineage: Bacteria > Bacillota > Clostridia > Lachnospirales > Lachnospiraceae > JAAYYM01. Next base: position 60,218 of record DATESB010000121.1, read on the forward strand.
GACAGAACGCAGGAGAAAGCAGATGGAGTTGAAAATTGCAAATGAGGCGCATCTTTCTCAATTGCTGCAGGAGCAGAAGAAGAGCAATCAGTTGATTCTTGAGTCCGTAAAACTGGCAAAACAGGCAAACAGAACCAAGAGTGAGTTCCTTTCGCGCATGTCTCATGAAATCAAGACGCCGATTAATGCAATTATCGGTATGAATGAGATGGCGAGAAATAATATGGAAAACGCTGATGTACAGCTAAAATGTTTTGACAGAATTGATGTTGCTTCTAAGGAACTGTTGGTGATGTATCAAAGATTGCTGAATCATTCGGAAGATGAAGACAAAAAGTTAAGACTCTCTGATGAGATAGTCAATTTATATGAATTACTAACGTTGGTACAGAAACAAATGCAAGAAGATATCAATGAGAAATCGTTACAAATCAATTGGCAGTTACAGATACCCAAAGAGTATGGAGTCATTACGGATGGGGAATGCCTGCATTTGATATTGGTGAATATATTGCGTAATGCAATTAAGTATTCACCAAACAACAGTGAAATTATCTTTAAAGCTGAACTGATAGAAGATGCGAAATCCTTTGCAGTGTGTGGATTTGAAGTGCATGATCATATGACGGATATTAATCAACAGGAATTGAATGAACTTTTGGATATTTACGAAAGCGGTCAGCGCTTCCATAAAGAAAGCACAGGAATTGAGTTGAGAATTGCTTACAATCTGACTATCTTGATGAACGGACTCATGACCGGAAAAGTTGTGAAAGGAAAAGGCACAATCATACATATTGATGTTCCGATGCGGAAGGCACAGACGACAGCCACGGAAGAGATGACGAAAAATGCAGTGAAACCGGTTTTAAATGCTTTGGAGAAGAAAGAATATCATTTGGCCGGAAAGCATATTTTGCTGGTTGAAGATAATGACATCAACATGGAAATAGCAAAAATGTATCTTGAAGAAGTTAATGCGGAGATTACCACAGCTGTAGACGGAAAGATTGCCCTACAAAAATATTTGGAGGCGCCTGCGGGGTATTATGATATGATTTTGACGGATATCAGAATGCCGAATATGGACGGAAGGGATTTAGCAAAATCTGTGCGTGAGGCGAAACACGCAGATGCTGCAACCATTCCGATTCTTGCAATGTCCGCGGATGCTTTTTCCGAAGATATTAAGTTGTCGCAAAGTATCGGAATGGATGATTACATTATGAAACCAATCCAAAAAGAGGATTTATATGATATACTGAAGAAGTATCTGGTGTCGTCAGCAGATGATACTGATTTGGAGGAAGTAAAAACATGAGAGTTGCAATTATAGGTGGTGGCGCATCGGGAATGACAGCGGCAATCACTGTAGCATCCGGTGGAAACGATGTGACGATTGTGGAACATATGGATCGCATCGGTAAAAAGATACTGGTAACCGGAAACGGCAAGTGTAATTTGACCAATACCAATCAAGGGTTGGAATTTTATCACGGAACGCATCCGGAGTATGCCAAAACAATATTGGAGCAATGCAGTTATAAGGATACCTTGCAGTTTTTCACAAGACTCGGTATTTATACAAAGAACCGTAATGGCGGTTTATACCCATATTCAGAACAGGCATCAGCTGTTCTGGATGTTTTACGTATGGAATTAAAAAGGCTTAAAGTAGAATTGTTGACAGAAACCAAAGTGGTTCGGATAGAACCTTTCAAGGCAACACAAAGCGATGCCTTGGCGCACCCAAAATTCAAGGTATTGTTAAAACAGCAAAAAAAAGAATTGACGCGGGAGTTTGACAGAGTTATTATTGCAACGGGCTCAAAAGCAGCAAAGCATACAGGTTCTGACGGAAGTGGTTATGAACTGGCACGAACACTTGGACATACGGTAATTGAACCGCGTCCGGCACTTGTGCAATTACTATCGAAACAACCTTTTTTTAAGTCGATTGCAGGGATTCGATGTGATGCAAGATTGACGCTGTTGATTGATGGACAGTATCAAGAAGAGGAACGTGGCGAATTACAATTGACAGACTACGGAATATCGGGAATTCCGGTATTTCAAATCAGTTATTTGGCTTCACGCGCTTTATATAAGAAGAAGGATGTCAGGGTAGAAATCGATTTTATGCCTGATATGCCAACGGTCGGCGACATGAAAGAAATGATTTTGGGTAGAGTGAAAGCATGCCCGAATAAGGAACTTCATGAACTGATGATAGGTGTCTTTCATAAAAATCTGTGCCAATTGTTTTTGAAAATGAATGACCTAAAGAGCAATCGTCCGGTAAGCGAACTGACCGAAGAAGAAATAGGAGCTTTTGCAAGATTAATCAAACGTTTTCCGGTATTGATTGCAGATACCAATTCTTTTGAACATGCACAAACCTGTACGGGTGGTGTGGATACAGCGGAACTTACTGATACATTGGAATCAAAAATTGTTCCGGGTTTGTATTTTACAGGTGAAATCATTGATATTGACGGAGCCTGCGGAGGTTATAATTTACAGTGGGCATGGTCTACCGGAATGCTTGCGGGAAGAACATTATGATACAGATAAATCAAATAAAACTGCCGATATCTCATACGGAAGAGGATTTAAGGAATAAGATAGGCAGTCTCTTGAAACTGCATAAGCATCAGGAAAGCATGGGTGAAATTACATTTACCTATGAAATCATAAAAAAGTCAATTGATGCACGTAAGAAACCGGATATTTATTTTATATATTCGGTTCTTGTTATGTTGAAAAATGGAAATGAAAGTAAAATCGTCAAACTGGTTAACAGTAATAGTATTATGTTAACAAAGGCGAAAGAGTATGAATTTTTTGAAACAATTAAGACAATTAAATCGGAGAATTGTCCTCGCCCAGTGATTGTCGGCAGTGGACCTGCGGGATTGTTTTGCGCGTATCTGCTTGCTGAAGCAGGGATGAAACCCATTGTCATCGAGCAGGGGGAATGCGTAGAAAAGCGCAAAGAAAGCGTTACCAACTTTTGGGATGATAAAAGCGCATTAAATCCTAACTCAAATGTACAATTCGGAGAAGGCGGTGCAGGAACTTTCTCAGATGGGAAATTGAATACACTGGTGAAAGATGCATGCGGAAGAAATAAGTTTGTATTAGAGACATTTGTGAAATTTGGAGCCAAGCAGGAAATTCTGTTTGAAAACAAGCCCCATCTGGGAACGGATGAATTGGTTCATATCGTCAGAAATATGCGTGAATATATCATAGAAATGGGTGGAGAATTTCTGTTTTCCACAAAAATGACAGGCATTCTGACAGAGGTAGGTGCTGTAACAGGGGTTCGATTACTTGATTTGTCGAAGGAAGAAAACATATCGAAGAAACAGGCAGAATATACACGGATGACGAATTGCGTAATCCTTGCAATCGGTCACAGCGCAAGAGACACTTTCTATATGCTGCGTGATGAAAAAGTGGAAATGCAGGCAAAATCCTTTGCTGTCGGTCTGCGTATAGAGCATCCGCAAGTACAAATAAATCAAAATCAATATGGAATTGAACAGCCGGAAATTAATCCGAAAACGTGCAAACTTCCTCCGGCGGAATATAAATTAACCAATCAGGCAGAAAACGGACGCGGTGTTTATTCGTTCTGTATGTGCCCCGGCGGATATGTGGTCAATGCTTCCTCTGAAGAAAAAAGGCTTGCCATTAACGGTATGAGTTACAGTAAGCGGGACGGACAGAATGCAAACAGTGCATTGATTGTATCAATAACTCCGGATGATTTCGGAAATGATGATGCACTTGCAGGCATAGAGTTTCAGCGCCGCCTTGAAGAGAAAGCGTATCAACTTGGCAGTGGAAGTGTGCCGATACAATTATACGGAGATTTCAAAAAGAGTGTTGCGGGAAATTCAACCACTTCAGAACTCTTTGGCGAAGTAAAGCCATGTATCAAGGGTGCGTACCAATTTGCACCGCTTCATGAATTATTGCCACAGGAACTAAATGAAGCATTGGTTGAAAGCATCGAACACTTTGGACATTCCATTCATAATTTCAATCGTCCGGATGCAGTTTTATCAGGTGTTGAGAGCAGGACTTCTTCTCCGGTCAGGATTGTAAGGGATGAAAGCGGGCAGTCAAATATCAGGGGATTATATCCTGCGGGAGAAGGTGCCGGATATGCAGGTGGAATTACATCGGCAGCAATGGACGGCATGAAGATAGCAGAAAAAATACTAGGTTATTTACAGACATAAAAAAAGAGGATATACTTGAGAGAAATGAGAGAGGGAGTAGTGTATGGACGCCAGAAAGATACTGAAAGATAAAAAAAGAATTGTGGTTAAAATCGGTTCTTCATCATTGCATCACAGTGAGACAGGTGAATTAAATCTGACCAAGATGGAGCGCCTTGTCAGAGAACTTTGCGAACTTAAAAATCAAGGTAAAGATGTTGTCCTTGTTTCTTCAGGCGCAATTGCTGTCGGTAAAAAAGCAGTTAATATCAATCCGACAGATAATGAAGTAGCTGTAAAGCAGGCTTGTGCTGCAATTGGTCAGGCAAGACTAATGATGGTATATCAAAAACTGTTTGGAGAGTATAATCATGTGACGGCACAGATTTTGATGACGAAGAATACCATTACGGATAAAACCAGCCGTCATAATGCACATAATACTTTTACAGAGTTATTGAAACTCGGTGTCATTCCGGTTGTCAATGAAAATGATACGGTTTCTACCTATGAAGTAGAGGATGTCATCGGTGATAATGATACCTTGTCTGCAATTGTAGCCTATTTAATTGGGGCTGATTTGTTGATTTTACTGTCTGATATAGATGGATTGTATTCTGATGATCCACGGGAAAATAAGAATGCACGCTTTATTGATATTGTGGACAAACTGGATGCCAATCTGATGAGTATGGGAAAGAGCACCACCGGAAGTGATATCGGAACCGGAGGAATGAGCGCAAAACTGCATGCAGCAAAGATTGCGACAAATGCAGGTGCTGATATGGTGATTGCCAACGGAAAAGATGTCAGTGTCATTCATAAAATCATGGAAGGACGCAATTACGGAACCTTGTTCCTTGCCCATAAAGACGAAGAATTCCATATTACAGACTACGTAAATCGCGAAATGTAATAGATTAAAATGAATTGAGGTGTCATATGACGTTAGAAGAAAAGACAAAACGAATTAATGAACTATATCATAAATCACAAGGCGAGGGCCTGACAGATGCCGAGAAAGAAGAACAGAAGCAATTGCGGGCAGATTATGTTGCGTCAGTGCGTGCCAATCTTCGCGGGCAGTTGAACAACGTTAACATTCAGGAAGTGGATGGCAGCATCACAAATCTGGGCGAGAAATACGGAGAGAAAAATGCAGGAAACAAAGAATGAACTGAGAGAGCGAATCTGTCAGTTCAGAAGTGCAATGCCAATTGAAGAATGCAGCCGGAAGAGTCGAATGATATGTGAAACTATTATCAAATCTTCTGATTATCAAAATGCCGATACGGTTTATCTGTATATGGCATTTCGTAATGAAGTGTACTTATTTGAAGTAATGCAGTCTGCTTTTCGTGACGGAAAGCAGGTGGCTGTTCCAAAGATACACAAAGACGGTGTTATGCGATTTCATCTGCTGCAAGCTGACAACGTTGAAAAAATGACCGAGAAGGGGTATTTCGGAATTGAGGAGCCTTTGCGTGCTGATATAGAAGCACCGGCACCTGATATGGTATTGATGCCGGGGATTGCATTTGATAGACAGGGCAATCGGATTGGATATGGAAAGGGCTTTTATGACACCTATCTGCATTCCTTACACGAAGCAGCAAATCAAGTGATTAAAATCGGAGTGGCATATGAATGTCAGCTTGTAACAGATATTCCGGCACAGGAACATGATTTTAGAGTAGATAAAGTGGTGACAGAACTGGGAATGCAGGATTGTAATACGGAGGAGTCTCATGAGTAAAGAAACAGAAAACAAAGAATTGTCGATTGCAGAAGTCAAACGACAATATGAATACATAGAAAAAGCACGCGAACATATTCAAAAACAGCGTATCCATTTGGGACATGAGCCGACTTTCTGTGTCGTGACTTTTGGTTGTCAGATGAACGCACGCGACTCTGAAAAATTGACCGGTATTTTGAAGCAAATCGGTTACAAAGAAACGGATGACGAGGCGGCTGATTTTGTAATTTATAACACGTGTACCGTACGTGACAATGCCAATACCAGAGTCTACGGACGATTGGGAACTCTGAAAAAACTGAAGCAAAAAAATCCACATATGCTGATTGCACTTTGTGGCTGTATGATGCAGGAACCTTCTGTGGTTGAAAAAATACAGAAGAGTTATCCGTTTGTTGATTTGATTTTCGGGACGCATAATATATTTAAGTTTGCTGAACTGTTAGTGGCAAGGTTTGAATCAGAGCAGGCGGTAAAGCAAAAAGACAGGATGATTATTGATATCTGGAAGGATACAGAACTGATTGTGGAAGATTTGCCGAATGAGCGCAAGTTTCCGTTTAAATCAGGTGTAAATATCATGTTTGGCTGCAATAATTTTTGCAGCTATTGTATCGTTCCGTATGTACGCGGCAGAGAGCGGAGCAGGGAGCCCAAGGATATCATCAGAGAAATAGAGCGTCTGGTTGCGGATGGTGTCATTGAAATTATGTTGCTTGGTCAGAATGTGAATTCCTATGGCAAAAATTTGGATGATCCGATTTCTTTTTCACAGTTACTGCAGGAAATAGAGAAAATAGAAGGTTTAGAGCGTATTCGTTTTATGACCTCACATCCAAAGGATTTGTCAGAAGATTTAATTGAGGTGATGAAACATTCCAAGAAGATATGCAGGCATCTGCATCTGCCCCTACAATCCGGCAGTACTGAAATATTGGAACGGATGAACCGCCGCTATACAAAAGAGCAATTTGTGGAACTTGCATTAAAAATCAGAAATGCAATGCCGGACATTGCAATCACCACAGACATTATTGTTGGTTTTCCCGGTGAAACAAAGGAAGATATCGAGGATACCATTGATGTAATCCATAAGGTGAACTTTGACGGCGCATTTACTTTTATCTATTCCAAACGTACCGGAACGCCCGCGGCCGCCATGGAAAATCAAGTGTCCGAGGATGAAATTAAAGAGAATTTCGACCGAGTTCTGCTTGCGGTTCAGGAAACCTCAAAGCAAATGGCAACACGTTTTGAAGGAACAACAGATAGTGTGTTGGTGGAGGGAATTAACGAGCAGGATGATAAGCTTCTAACCGGAAGGCTTGGGAATAATCTGTTGGTACATTTTAAAGGAAGCCCTTCCTTAATCGGAACCATTGTGCAGGTTCGTCTGTCGGAATGCAAAGGATTTTATTATATGGGTGAATTAGTTTGATTTATTAAATGAACATTAAATTTATTACAAAAGGAGCATTTACAAAAGTGGAAAAGTTAAAACCAAAATTGTTTTCTGTTATGAAAACATATACCAAAGAACAATTTGTGAAAGACGTGATAGCAGGTGTTATTGTTGCGATTATTGCACTTCCTTTATCGATTGCACTTGCACTGGTATCTGGCGTTAATCCGGAGCGTGGTATTTATACCGCAATTATAGCAGGATTTGTGATTTCTTTTTTGGGCGGAAGCCGTGTCAATATATCGGGACCAACAGCTGCATTTGCTACGATAGTAGCAGGAATTGTTGCAAAAAACGGTATGGACGGTCTGATTATTGCAACCATCATGGCAGGTATTATTTTGATTGTTATGGGGTTACTTAAGTTCGGTAATCTGATCAAGTTCATTCCTTATACCATTACAACAGGTTTTACGTCGGGTATTGCCGTTACGATTTTAATTGGTCAAATCAAGGACTTTGCCGGATTGACATTTCAGAATGCACCGGTTGAAACAATGGAGAAATTAAGTGAAGTCATTCACAGTTTTTCAACGATTAATCTACAGGCGGTTTTAGTAGGTGTTTTGTC
>DATESB010000122.1:0-2498 GCA_035271065.1 Lachnospiraceae bacterium
GGGACACAAATGTAGCCTCTCAAAAAGTTGCTGTTAGAAACGGTATGAATATTATTGATAAAGATACTAAGAATTTTAGGAATATAGATATGGAATTTTTTCTATATGCAGTAGAGCGAATAAAGTGAGCATAATACGAAGAAGAAAGTAATATTAGTGACAGAAAAGGGGTGTGTCGTTTATGAGAATAGATATGCGATGTAACTACTCGGTGCAGTTTATAAATCTGTCAGCAGATTGCATTGAGAATATATTGTTAACTTCTCATAAAATGTCCGACTCAATCATTCGATTCACATAAAAAAATTAATAAAACCTTTGAAAACATGAGAAAAACCAAGATTTCTATTGCAAAAATCTTGGTTTTTTGTTACAATAAATTGAGTAGGATATCATTCTCAAAGGAGGCAAAAATGTACTACGATTCATTGATAAAAATACCAGAAAACACAGGTCGAATTACAGTTAATCGTCGCGGAGATACTACCTATATTGAATATACATATGACCGTAAATACGTTCCTGAGAAAAAATACAACGTTCCCAAGAGAACAACCATCGGAAAACTATCAAAGACAGATCCAACCATGATGCAACCAAATCAGAACTTTGTTAAGTTCTTCCCAGATATTGCTCTTCAGGAGGAACAAAATCATTCGAATCGGAGCAGTTGCCTCCGAATTGGTGGATTTTTAATTATACGTAAGATTATGGAGGAATATAAACTCCCTGAAATTCTTTCGAACTACTGGGATGACAGAGGTGTTGGACTTTTTCTTGATTTGGCTGCTTATTCTATCATATGCGAGAACAATGCAGGACAGTATTATCCAGAGTACGCTTATAACCATCCGCTTCTTACCGAAGGTATGAAAATCTATAGTGATTCGACCGTTTCGAGACTATTGGCCTCCATAACTGAGGATGACAAGGTGGGATTTCTGAACAATTGGAATGCTTCCAGAAACCATAGAGAACAGATTTATATTTCGTATGATTCCACAAATAAGAACTGCCAGGCAGGCGATATCGAAATGGTGGAGTATGGACATCCTAAGGATGACAAAGGCCTTCCAATCTTCAACTACTCTGTTGCTTATGATATAAATAACAAGGAACCTTTGTTTTATGAATCATATCCCGGGAGCATTGTTGATGTGTCGCAGCTTCAGTATATGCTTGAAAAAGCAACCGGATATGGTTATAAAAAGATTGGTTTTATTCTTGACCGAGGTTATTTCAGTAAAAAGAATATCCAATACATGGATTCTTGCAACTATGATTTTGTTATCATGGTAAAGGGCATGGCTTCTTTTGTTGAGAATTTAATTCTTGAAAATAAGGGAAGCTTTGAGAAAAAGCGATCCTATGTAATTTCGGAATATGAAGCCTATGGAAAGACCGTTCAAGGGAAACTTTATGCCGACGATGAAAAGGACAGATATTTTCATATTTATCATAAAATTTCAAAGGAAAGTGCAGAAAGCGGATGCCTAGAAAGTAAGATAAAAAAAATGACAGAGTTCCTCAAACGACAAGAAGGAAAAGTCGCTACATTCAGTGATGTGTACCATCACTACTTTGACTTGTTTATGAACAAAAAAGAGGATGGAACAACAAAGTTTCTTTATGCGAAAGAAAAATCAGACGTAATCGAAAGAGAGCTTAGCCTATGTGGATATTTTGTGATTGTCACATCAAAAAAAATGACAGCCTGCGAAGCACTCTCCTTGTACAAAAGCAGAGACGTTTCGGAAAAATTATTCCGTGGAGATAAATCATATCTTGGAAACAGAAGCCTGCGAGTACATACAAATGAATCGGCAGATGCAAAGATATTCATTGAGTTTGTTGCAATGATTGTGCGTTGTAAAATTTACACCAGATTAAAATCATTCATGGCTGAAATGGCTAAGAAGCCAAATTATATGACCGTTCCAGCTGCTTTGAAAGAACTGGAGAAGATTGAAATGGTACGGCGGTTGGATCATGTATACAGACTGGATCATGCAGTAACCGCAACACAGAAGACGATACTGAAAGCCTTTGGTGTAGATGAAAACTATATAAACGAGAAGGCACTGAGATTAAGTGAACAGCTGAAATCTGCCGCTCCCGCAGAAAAGGAGGAATACGATGACACGAACAAGGAAGACGATATCGATTGATGAGAAGATAGCAATAGCGAAAGATAATTTTGAAAAAGCCAAGGTCAAGTATGATGCGGCGGCGAAGGAATTAGAAGAATGCCAAGAAAAGCAACGAGCAATTCAAAGGAATGAAATGATAAAGGCAATAGAAAAAAGTGGTAAATCCTATGCTGAAATCATGGCTTTCCTTGAAACTTAAAGTTAGTGATTTAAGGTCACTACCCTTGCTGGTTGTGACCTTGAGTAGGAAAAAGATGAGAAGTTAACAATCATATCTTAATCAGAGAATAAATAATGATTCAAATGCAATTATTATATTCTGCATTAGTGCTTTACAAAATATTGTAA
>DATESB010000123.1:0-9367 GCA_035271065.1 Lachnospiraceae bacterium
GGTTTAGGCACCGTGGGATTCGTTCTCTTATGAGGGGGGAGATAGTGAGTGTTTATCAACTATCCTCATTTATAATAACCAAAAAATGTGTTCATTTTGTGATTAAAGTATAAAAAAAGCCTGAAGATTATTAAACAAACAATATCTATTTTCTAAAGATATTTGTTCAAAGATAATGCTGCACATTGAGTTGAATTGTGGACTTTCCCATATATACATTTAACGTTGGAAAATAAGCAATTGAGATAGACTCACCCTGCTTCTTTAAAAAGGAGTCACCGTCTCCAAACCATACCGCATCCACAGTTACACCGCCCGCGCCCAACAGGGAAAGTTTGACCACATTTCTGTTCTTTCCGACAATGCGAAGTGATTGTATGATTAAGTCCTTTTCCGCAAACAAAGGCTTTGGATTGCCTACTCCAAACGGTTCCAGCAATTCTATTTCCGATATCAACTGCTCTGTAACATATGAAACAGGCAATGGGATATCTATCAAAACCTTCTCCTGCATATCATCCTCTGTCAATGTTGCATTTTCATTGATTTGCCTACGGAATAAAGCAATATTCTCAATTGGCATCGATAACCCAGCCGCCATTTTGTGTCCGCCGAACTTACTGAACAGTTCTTTGCATTTTGTCATTTCATCATACATATGATACGCTTCAATGGAACGTCCGGAGCCTTTAACCAATCCTTCCCCTTCTCCATTTGTTAGGACAAAGGTCGGTTTATAGTAGCGTTCCTTAATACGTCCTGCAATAATACCTGCAAGACTTTCATGACAATCCGGAAGATAGATTACAAGTACTTTGTCATTGGTGTAGTCTGCTTCTTCCAAAGGGTTCTCAATCATTTTGAGTGCTGCTTCTGTGAAAGACTGTGTCATATCTTTTCTGCTGTCATTCAATTCCTTTAATTCGCCGGCAATGATGGCAGCATCCTTTGTTGTCTGACAAGTAAGCAATGACAGCGCCCGTTCAGCTGTATCCAATCGTCCTGAGGCATTCAGACAGGGTCCCAAGATATATCCGATATGAAATGGCGCTATTTTATCTCTGTCAATCCCTGTTGCATCAATCAGTGCTTTTAAACCAATGTTACTTGTGTTTTTCAGTTGTTCCATGCCATATTTAACAATCAAACGGTTTTCATCCTTTAATTCCATAACATCGCCGATTGTTGCAAATGCGGCAAATTCCAGAAGTTCTTCTGTAAGCGAATCTTTAATCCCACATTCTTCCCATAAGACTTGAATCACCTTATATGCCACAACTGCACCACAAATTCCGGCAAACGGATAATCACAATCTATCCTATGCGGATCTACAACTGCATCCGCCGGAGGCAAAACATATTTCTTTTCCGTCACCTGTTCATACGGCACCTCATGGTGGTCGGTAACAATCACCGTCATGCCGAGTTCCTTTGCATACGCAATCTGCGAAGACGCTGCAATCCCGTTATCACAGGTAACCAATACCTCTATCCCGTCTTCATGTGCCTGTTTGATGATACTCTCATTAATTCCATAGCCATCTTTGATACGATCCGGAAGTTTTGTATCAACCACAGCCCCACATTTCTGCAGTCCGGTTAAAAGAATATAAGTTGCACATATTCCGTCAATATCATAATCTCCGATAATCCTAATTCTTTGTTTGTTATGAATGGCATCTCGAATAAACGCAACTGCTTTATCCATGTCTTTCATCATACGTGGATCGTACAGTTCATTTAGCGTTCCATGAAGAAACAGAGATATTTCTTCTTCTGAAATAATATCTCTGTTTCGTATAATCCGAGCCAGTATCGGTGTGATACCGAACTTTTCTCCTATTTGATTAAAGTCTGCCTTTTTCGCACTGACAAACCAATTTGCCATGTTTTCACCTAATTTGAATTACTTCCTAATTTGAATTAAGCCTTTTTTGCAATCCCTTTTTTCTTCATCATAAACCACAATGCACCTGCAAGGCAAACAGAAGAATATGTTCCGCAGATAATACCCATCATCAGTGGCAGAGCAAACTCCTTAATAGATGTAACGCCCATGATGTAAAGAACTACAACCATAACGAGAGTGGTAAGTGATGTAAAGATACTTCTTGATAAAGTCTGATTAATACTTTCATTAACAACTGTCTCTAAATCATCCTTATTCTTCATTTCAGCAATTCTCTCTCGTATTCTGTCAAAGATAACAATCGTTGCATTGATAGAATAACCGACAATCGTCAACATGCAGGCGATAAACGTGCTTCCCACAGAAACTCTGACAATTGCATAGAATGCCAAGACTACAAGTACATCATGACACAATGCAATCACTGCACTTGCGCCAAAACGAATATCTTTAAATCTGAACCAGATATATCCCAGCATGAAAATAGTCGCAACCAAAACTGCAATAATAGCATCTCTCTTTGTCTCAGAACTGATGGTTGAACTGATTGTCTCTGCTGTAATCAATTCTTCATTCACTCCGAAATTTTCTGACAATGCCTGATTAAATGCTTCTCTTTCTTCCACTGAAAGTGTACGTGTCTTGAATATTACTTCATTTCCTCCTGCAACCTTCTGTGTCTGAACATTACCGTCACCTGTAATCTCTTCAATCAACGGAACTACATTTGCATCAATATCGCTGATTGACATATCTTCATTGAAAGTTACATTGGTAGAAGTTCCTCCAAGGAATTCAAGACTATAATTCAAACTGTTATTTCCGTTTGCTTTATTAACACCCATTGCCACAAATCCGGAAATAATGACAACCGCTGAAATAGCAATAAATATCTTTCTCTTAGACAGGAAACGAATTACCTTATGTTCCTTAGCCGTACCATAGAATTTTTCATTTTGTAATCCAAGTGCATACATTGCCTTTAAGATAAGTTTCGTTACAACAACTGCCGTGAACATCGAAAGAATAATACCAAGTGCAAGTGTCTGAGCAAATCCTTTAATAGCTCCTGAACCCATAACACCAAGTACACCAGCTGCAATCAATGTTGTTACGTTACCATCAATAATTGCGGACAATGCCTTTTGGAAACCTATCTTAATAGCTGATTGAACGGTCTTACCGCTTGCTATTTCTTCTTTAATTCTGGCAAAGATAATAACATTTGCATCAACTGCCATTCCGACAGAAAGAATAATACCTGCAATACCCGGTAATGTTAATGTAATATCGAAGAAATTAAGTAGTAATACCATCAAACAAACATAGATAGTCAATGCAATTGCTGATGCAAGACCCGGTATTAAATACGTAATCAACATGAACAAAATAACAATTGCAAATCCAATAATACCTGCTTTAATACTTGTCTCAATTGCTTCGGAACCAAGTTGTGCTCCAACAACGTTGGAACGAAGTTCTGAAAGTGTCAACTTTAATCCACCAATTCTGATGGTAGATGCCAAGTTCTCAGCCTCTGCAAAATCACCGATGTTAGTAATATAAGCCTGTCCGCCTGTAATCGCACTCCTTACAGATGGAGAACTGATAATGTCACCGTCATATACAATGAAAATAACCTCTTGTGTGATTGCTGCGATTGTTGTTGCATCCGCAAACTTCTTAGTACCCTCTTCAGTAAGCGTTAAATCAACAACTGCATCTGACTTTCCGGTTGTCTCATCCGTTGTACTTCTTGCCTGTGCTGTTGCTACATCGGTTCCAAGTAATACAATGGAACCCTCCGCATCCAAATCCTCAATTGATTTACTCAGTAAATAGTTCACTGTACCGTCCGGATTCATTCCCATTACATAGTTTGGTTCTCCTGACGGGCTGTTCTCGCTGACAAAATACAGAGATCCCGGCTTTCCTAAATCAGTCAGTATCGCGTTTGCATCGGTCACACCCGGAATCTCAATATTAATTCTGTCAGAGCCCTCCTGATATACCTGTGCTTCTGTGCTGTATTCCTCCACACGCTTCTGTAATTTATAGATTGTGTCACTCATATCCGAGGAAGATGGGTTATCTCCTTCTACCTGATATGTAATGCTGACACCACCTGCCAAATCAAGTCCCAACTTGATGTCCTGTGCTGCTCCTGTTTTTTCTGCCCCTATTCCAAATATGGCAACATAGCCCAATCCTAAAATGAGTAATAATGCAACCAAAAGGGTAATAATTCCTTGACTTTTCTTCATAACTTTTTTCATCCTTTTCTCTGTATCATATCTAAAAACGTCCATTACGTAGTATAGCACAACTCTGATACAAATTAAAGTATTTTTTATCAGGCTTTTTGTCAGGCCATCATCCCACCAAAGGTACCTCCGCAAACGCACATAATCAATGTTGTGACAACAGAATTTGTTCCGTCTGCCAAGTTTTGATTAACTGCCAATGATACAACAAGCAGTAACAAAAAATAAGCAGCTCCCAGCAGTAACCCCCATAGATACTTTTTGGTTTTAATCTTCTTTCCTATGTAAAAGCCACCCACCAGTGTTGTAACAATGTAGATAACAATCACACCGATTGATACCACCTGTTCATTTAGCTGACATTTAAACAGGAGTAACGCCAGTAACATCAGCAGTACTCCCGTCATTGCGTATGCCAGCAGTAGTGATTTCAACAGCCATACTGCCTTTTGGTTTAGTTTCGATAATTGATTCATTGCACCACCTCCTGCTTCAAATATATGCAGTAGGAATGCGGTTATGCCTACTCTATTTCTTCTTTCTTGACAAACTTAAAACAGACAATCCAAAGAAAACAATTGTTGTTATCACCAGTATCACAATGCTCTCATAAGTGGTGATTGTATGCTCGCCAAAGCGGAACACAACTCCCATCTCCTCTTGAAACTGCGCACTGTATTGTTCTGGTATATCCTGAAATGCAGTCATTATCCATTCTTCAAGCATCACCTTACGGAATAGTCCCGCACCATAGGAAATCGGAAAACATTTCATAACGAATTGCACTCCTTCAGGGAGTTGCCCGATTGGCAGGTACATCCCTGTCAGAAAGCCAATTAACGTCCCAAGTACAATTGAAATATTGGAAAATGCATTTATGCTTCCAATAAAGGTCACAATCAAAAACACAATCGATGTATTGGCAAAAGTCGTCAATATAATCAATCCAAATATCTTTATCATAGACAGAAGCGGCAGCACTTCTCCACCCGTTATGACAATAAACACCTCTCCAAGTATAAATGTAACCAAACTCATGATAATACCAACAAGAAATGCACTGCCAACATACCCTCCTGCAATTGCACGTCTGGATATTGGGGCTGAATAAAAATCTTTGGAAATTTTCTTTACTTTGTCATCAACCATAACCGAAAAAGCCCCCAAAGTTGTTGTTACACTTGTCACGGCAAGCAGCCCGGCTATAATCCAACTGTTCATAAGTTGCTGTGGATCATCTATTACAGCAATGCCATCTGTCCATACATCTCCCAAGAACACCAGATAAAGACCTAATATAATAAAGACTGCCAGCAGAGAAAAGAATACTGCCCCCTTATCTCTGAAAAATATTTTAAGATTACGTGCTGTAATTACTTTTGCTGTTCTCATTCTCTGCACTCCTTTCCCGTGATGCCGATAAATGCATCGTCTAGCGTTCCGCGCAATACTTCAAAGCCACTGATATAAGGCTTACATCGCTCAATGATTTCAATTGCCGACATCGTATTTGCAATATTAATTACAAATTGATCGGCAACCGACTCGTAAGCAACATTTTCTTCCTTCAGTAAGTGCATCAGTTTGACAGTATCGTCTGCCGTTAGTTTCAACACATCGGTAGAATATTGTTCCTTTAGTTCAGCAGGTGTTCCTTTTGCTGAAATGTTGCCCTCATCAATTACAATCACATAATCAGCATCGGCTGCTTCTTCCATATAATGTGTTGTTAAAAAAATCGTCATTCCCCATTTTTCCTGTAAAGCACGAATCGTTTCCCATACACTTTTTCTGGTCTGCGGATCAAGTCCGGTGGTCGGCTCATCCAAAAACAGAATTTGAGGTGTATTGATGAGCGCTCGTGCAATATCAGCTCTTCGCCGCTGACCACCGGATAATTTTCCGTACGGTCTGTTAATAAAGCCGGCAATTCCGCTTGCATGCGTTGCTTCTTCCACTGCAAGCCGTAGATCCTCTTTGTCAAGTCCATAGAAACTGCCTCTGGTATATAAGTTTTCTTTTACCGTCAAAAGTGGGTCTAACAAACTGTCTTGAAACACAGCACCGATTGTGCTTCTGATTTCATTATCATCGACACCGAGTTTCCAACCATCAATCACTACCGCGCCCTCATCCGGTGTCAAAAAAGTGCATATCATATCAATCGTTGTTGACTTTCCTGCACCGTTTGGGCCCAAAAATGCAAACAGTTTTCCGCGTTCCACATAAAAATCAATTCCTTTCACTGCTTTTACATCACCGTAGGATTTCTTCAACCCTTTCACTTCCAATATCTTATCCATATGTACCGCCTTCCTCTTGTATCTTCTATATGAGTGCAGTATATCGGGAATCAAAAATACCCACAATAGAATTGTGGGTAGGTGGTACAAAATGAAATGTAAGTTGCATCATATGCGTGTCAAAATCACATCACTCATCCTCTTCGCGAAACTTCTCCAATGCTTTATTAAGGCGTTGTGCTTCTACTGCATCCATTCTGAAATTATACAAACCGACTCCTACTGTTACAATCACAATCAGAACAAACATAATGAGCACCTGTTCAAAATGGTCAATCTCAATCCAATTGTTATAAAAAGCCACACCGAATATTGATACCAAAACAAGTATAAACTGTATAATTCTGCGCCATTTCATTGACTTCTTTGATATTTCATGATTGGAATAGTAAACAAATATCGTAAGTGAACTTAAAAAAGCCATCAACAAAACCATCCATAAATCCAATACATTGAAGTTTAAGTCTGTAATAAATAATGTGCTGTATAATGTTGTTGCAATCAAACATGCCCCGGCAACAATTAAAAAGTTAATAAAAACACGTTTTGAAAAATTAATAAAATGCATCTCACTACCTCCTATCTATTCTCCCGTCAGTTTCTTCTTAAACTCCGGTACATACTGCCTTGAGATAATAACCTTCTCACCATTTAACATAGTCGCTTCAAATCTGCCATTAAAGGCAGGAGAAATATACTTAATCTTGCTGAGATTTACCACAACAGATTTGGAAATTCTGAAAAAATTATGAGATATCAGTTCATTTTCCAGCTCATACAACTTCTGCTTAGATTCATATACTTCTTTCTTGCAATACAAAAAGACTTTATTATCCACTGCTTCAAAATAATATACATCGGCAGGCTCCAGTCGGTGAATATGGTCGTTCTCGTATCCGACAATTACATTCTTATTGGACTTAATGTAAGATATCAGTTGCAGGATATCATCACTCATCCGGTTGCACCGGATTACCACCTCATCCTCATCCAATTGTGTTTCTTCTATAATAATCTTCACTTTCTCCGCCTCCTCTTGCCACTCTCATATTGTCTATGCACGGCTCCTATGGCAAACAAAATAAATCACCTGATATTCCTTGCCGATTTGCTCAACCAACTGCAAAGCTTTTGATAGTTTCTCTTCATCCAAATTGGCAAATGGATCATCCAAAATAATAAAAGGAGTCTCGCCCTCAAATAACGCATCCACAAGCGCAAATCTGGCACAAATTCCGATTAAATCTTTATAGCCTTCACTATAATAATCAAGTTCCCGCTTCACACCCTTATCCTCTATCTTCACGCCAAACTTAATATCCATAGAGGCTTGACCGGAAATACTGTCACACAACATATTCAGGTACTTTTCAAATCCATTCTTGATATCCTGCAGATAATGCGTAGAAAAGAGTTCTTTTGCCTTCTTTAGATACTTCAGAGTATCTTCAAGTAATTCAAAGCGTTCTTGTGCCTGCAACAATTCTTCACTAATCCTCGCCTTGTCTCCTTCATACTCATTTCGTGCATCCAATACCGCTTGTAATTCCTCTATCTTTGCTTCCATATTGGATATTTCACTGCGTAAGGCTTCTGTCTTAGCCTCTATACCCTGCTCTTCTGCCTGCAATCTCACAAGGGCTGAGGCTTTATCTGCTGATTGCGATTGTGCACTTAGCGTAGCCGCTTGCTCATTCTCATTTGTCATATGAAGTACTTCCGGATTATACTTTTCGAACTCCTCAATGCCCGCTGACAACCGATGAAGTTCCCGATCTGCATCCCGTAGTTCTTTCTTCTTAAGTTTCAATTCCTCCAAACAGCCTCTTGCCTCTGCTGATGACATGTCTGAAAAATAGAAACGTGCCATACTGACTATCTCATTTTCATACTGTTCCTTTAATTGTCTCAATTCTTCAAAATGTCTCTTTGCTCCATGATACTTTTCAGCAAGCGTCTGCACCTTTTGTTCCTTCTCGGCGCCTACCTTACGAGAACGCACTCTCAAAGCAAGGAACACAATCAACAAAATGAATCCGATAGTACCAGCCCCGACAGCCCCAAACACAGAAGACATCCGTAAAAAGACAAATGCAGCAACTGCCCAAAACAACATAGCAAGCACACCCAGAATTACACACAGCATACGACTTCCACCTGCTGGTGCGTTTCGTGCATCTTTAAACTCTTTCTCAAAGAAATTCATTTTATCTGACTCGGTACCGATTTGTGCTCCGATATCAAGTAATGCATTATGCTTTGCAACACTTTCCTGTAATTCTTCCTCTGTCGGCTCCTTTCCGCAAAAGAAATCAATCAGCGCCTGCCGTTCCTCCATCACACGCCTGCGTTCTGCACAAAGTGTCTCATAATGTGCACGTTTCGCTTTCTGTGCTTCTTCAGTACTTGCAGCTACAATGCGTTCTTTCACCGTCTGTCTCTCCGCAGAAATTGCCTTCAAATCGCCTTTTCGCAGCCGCAGTTCTCCCTCCCAGGTCTGCAAAGCCTCCTCACAGCCAACCGTTCGCTCAAGACTTCTTGTGACTGCCGAAAGTTGTGTTTCAAGTTCCGCAATTCTGCCCCTATTACCGGTCTTTTTGTAATACTTCATTGCCTCTTCCAAATCGGCAACTGCCTTTTCATAGTGATTGATATCATTGCCGTCTTCTACCAGATGAGACAACTTGGTATTGATGCTGTCATTGGCTGCAATAAAAGTATGGTTTTGTGCAATATAGGTGCTGCGCTCATAACCTTGAAGATCAATCCCAAACAGTTCCTCTCCTATTTTCTCCGAGTAATCATTGCTCAACAGTCCCGTATCCTGATGATACAGCGTAAAAGTATCGTCCTTATCCTTATCGCCGAAGAAACGCTCTATACGATAGGTA
>DATESB010000124.1:0-9812 GCA_035271065.1 Lachnospiraceae bacterium
GTTTTAATTTCGTCAATATAATACAATTGTGTAATAATTTAGCAATTATTTTATGACATTATACCAATTAATACCTTAATTGTAAGTTAAGTAGTTTAGTAATTCTCACCAAGACAAAAAAAATGCGAAATCCTATAATAAAGGATTTCGCATCATTTTCCTATGTCGTTAGTACAAAATAGATGCAGGCCAAAAGCATTGTTAATAATCTATTTTTTGTACCAATCTTCCGGTATCAAGTTATTTTCATTCCACCAATCTTCAATAACAGAGTTACGGAAACTTTCATTTTTGAGGTTAGCATGATCTACTATTATGACTTGAAGCTTTTGTTTTAGTTCCGATACCCTATCGGATATAAAGTTATATAAGGTGCCAACCATATTCCAATCTGTATTTTTTTCATCTAACTCAGATGGAAAATATACTTGTGAAGGTTGATCCAAAAATATAAAATTAGGCACTGGCCTTTTAAGCGTAATAAAATATTTATGTAACGCAAAGTAAGTTATTAGATGTATCCCAACCCAATTTGATCCACTGCCGAGCTGTTTTAAAGGAACAGGGCGATCAGCTTTATCGACAATAACTGTAACTTTGTTCATATCTAGACGA
Organism: Lachnospiraceae bacterium; assembly: GCA_035271065.1. Taxonomy (GTDB): domain Bacteria; phylum Bacillota; class Clostridia; order Lachnospirales; family Lachnospiraceae; genus JAAYYM01. The sequence continues at coordinate 616 of DATESB010000124.1, forward strand.
TATGGGTTATCCGAATGTTCTAAGTTCAGCTCCTTAGCCCATTCAGTCATATCTACAGATATTCGTGATAATACAGATTGCTTACGATCTTCTAGTGAGTCTTTATCTAACGTTTCATTAATTTCACATATTCTATCCTCAATCTTTTTTATGACTTTTTCTTTACCTGTAGAGTCATCATGTTGCTCTACGCTTTCCAGCCATAGACTAATTCTACCAACTACTTTTGCACGCCTAGAATTTAAATCTTTTAATGCAATGGCATCCTGATTCTGAGTATAAATGCCATCAATTTCAGACTTTACTTGGATAATGTCTTGCCGTGTTTTTTCCCTCTCTGATTCAAGGGAGTCAATATATTTTCGTAATTTCGGTTTTTCCCGGGTAACATTTTGTATATTGTCATCTAGGTTTTTTATAGCGGTTCTTATCATGTCGATATTTGGTAAAGGTGTTTCTAGTTCATTGGCACATAAGGGGCAATGATCCGGTCTAAAATCAAGTTGCTCGAATAAACCAATTGAGCTTAGCCTAATTTTTTGATGCTCGACTTCATTTGCATAGCCGCTTGTTTCTCCCGCAAATGTTTTTGCATTACTAATATCCTGATTCAGTTGTTCTAATTCATCCTCGGCTTTTTTTAGTTCTGACTGTAAAAAGCTTAAACGATCCATACCAACCGTTTCAGCATTTACAGGAGTCCATTCATTCACGTTTTTTAAAACTTTATAGACAGAATCGTAACTATCATAATCCACTTCAATATTATCGTATACGAGACCTACATACTTTGCTTCAGATATTAACGAAATGGCTCTTTGCAAGCCTCCTCCTTGAAGCATTCTATTTTCTTCTAGCCTACGTCTTTCAATTGCTAATCTTCTTTTTAGAATACTTCTTTCATTTTCTAAGGCTAACGCTTCCTCATTCACTATACCTAAAAAATATGGCAAAGTGTCTTTTATGGCTTGCGTAATAAAATCCTCTGACTGCTTATGAAATAAAAAAGTTTTTGCTGCTACCTCATCTTGATTTTGAAAGCAGTAGTATAATGCATGTCGAATATTAGCTGCTAAAGGATCACGGCTTTGTCCGTCCGGCGGTATATTTAGATTTTCAGAAATGCCTAATCTCTTAGTTAAGGCCTCCTCCAATCCAGCAACATTAGTATTGGAAACAAAATCACATTTTTCAGGAACTTCAATCTTTTCTCCGACCTCAATATAACAAAATCCCGTCGACTGTTGACCAGGAGGCGGATTTTGGCGAGCTACAAACACTCTTTCGCTATCAAACTGCAATAGCAATCCATACCACGACACATTTTCTCTAATTACGCCATCTGCAATATCACAAGAACTCCCGCCTAGGCAATAGTCAATTATGTCGCCTACAGCCGATTTTCCGGATTTCGATTTTCCGGATATTATGTTCACTTTTCCTAATTGAAATGGCAAATGCCTTACTTGTCCATTTAATCCGTATATGACTAATTCTCGTATCTGCATCATGGTCTTACCCCCAAACCAACATATACTGTTTCAACTTTTCCTGCTGCAGCAAACCATTTTGCAACGTGTTCGCTTTTATTAAGGCAATCTCTGATTTCGTCATTAACATATTTTGTCTTACTGAGTGGTCGGCTCGTTTGAGATATTTCAAGCTCTGCAGCGTTCGTTAACAGTACGACACCACTTTGGAGCAAAAACTCCATAGCCTCATTGGTTATTTGAACCATATCTTTTGTTCTCTCTGCAAAACCTATCAATAATTCAGGATATCGTTGTTGCCATATGATCAATTGTGTACGACTTGATATGCACTCTCTAGTTTTTTTATGAAGTATCAATGGAAGAATCAGATAAATAAGAGGAAATGGAAAAGCTCTTTTTGTTATCTCATTATATGTTTTAATGCAACTGTATAATAACCTACCACAAAACGCCGGATTAAGTAAATAAGCGACTTCCTTTGCCCTAAGCCCCCAATTCCTCAAATAAATCACCTCAGTTCTTTAATAATTGCGCCAAACGCTCATAAAAATCAATATGCCATCCTACTCTAAGCTGATTCGCTAAGATATGATAACTGCCTCTCATTACAAATGCATCACTGCAGCGATCTCTAATACGTATATCCTTTTCTTCAATTTCCTTATAGAGTTTTTTTGCATTTAATACTTTAGTATTTTCTGTAATTTGATCTCCATAATCTGACAAGTCGTCTTGCATTGCATAAAATGAATGTTCCCATTCATCAATAAGTTTTTTTTCATATTTGTCCAGCTCATTTGTATATAACAATTCTTCCCTGACCCAGTTTGCTCGCTGTTTGAAGGCACGATAATAATCTCTAATTGCCATTCTCAGTCTATTGCTTCCTAAGCAAATCAGCTTTAATTGTTCATAAAATATTTGATCATTTGGAGACAACTCATCTAATTCGAAGTTTTCGGATTCGTCCACATCAATAGGCAAATTGTCGGGTGCATATTCCAATCCTATAGAAACTATGTGTGAACGCACTTGACTCTGAGATATGAATATTGGTGTTTCTGAGCATAAAGCTTCTATTGCTTTTTTGTACCACCAACCTTCCAAACGTTCACATATTTTATCAATATATTGAGGAAGGCTACTATATCTAATGGCTTTTTTTATATCAGATTCAACATCGACAATATTGCTGCTCTTGTCAATTACATAAATACAATCTAACAATTGCTGAATTTGCGATTCTGGCATACTGGTAAATGCTTTATAATAACTTTGGTGACCTTTGTTCTGAGATTCTTCCGCAACTTTTTTTAATATGCTGTAAGCCAAAAGAGAATCCCTTTTTTGTGATTCAGTTTTCAAATAATATGCTGCTGTGCCCTCTGGCGCCGAAGCAGTAGTTATTATCATAAATTTTGTTTTTGACAATAAATCTGGATGCTTACTAATAGCATCTATCCAAACTTTTAATGTTCTCCATATATCTGTACTTGCGTTATTTAAATCGCCATAAGCCTTTACATGATGCTTGAGTTGAATCATGATTTCAGGAGTATCACCGTTTCCAAAGCTTACATCATCAAATTTTTCAATACTAATTTCTGATTGCTCATCATCATTATTTAATAAAAGGTACAATGCATACCTAGCTTGATAAAGATAACCTATCATTTGTTCTGATGCTTGATGGCTAGTCATGATGTCACTCCCTCCACAAAAATATTATACATGATTAATTTTATATAACATTAATCTACTCTGGCTTTTTTTTATTACATCGACCGTCCTTAGGCTTCACTGCATCCTTAGGTATCGCCCAAGCAACCCCAAACCGAACAGCGCCCGGTATTTTGCCCTGCGCACAAAGCACCTGTATCCGGCGTGGTGTGATTCCCCATTTTTCAACGGCATCTTTCACTGTGATATAGTCCATTAAAACTATCCTTTTCAAAATAAAGATTGTATATATTATATATCGCAGTAGCGAATAAAGCAATCTGTTTAGTGTAAAATATGGAAATATTCACAGTATTATGGTGAAACCAATTGAAAAACAGCGAAAGTTCCGACCAAAGTAGAAAAACCGCCAGCTTTGTGGCGGCTTCTAATGCCATTTTCATTCACCCGGCAGTTCCATCTCCATTTCTACACCGCCATCAAAGGTGACCCGGATGCGGTCGGCGGATAAAACCACCACCTTGGCGATGATCGCCCTGACCACATCGTCACGATACTCTTTAACGCTCAGGTCGAGCTGCTCCATGATGGCCAGCAGTTCGCCTATTCTGGCCTTGGTATTTTGCGTGATCAGTGTTTGCTGCTTGTGTTTGCCCAGCTGCTCCTGCAGCGACTTGATCTCGGTGGAGATTTCTTCAAACTTGGCATCGAAATAATCTGCACTGGCACTGGACTTGGAGCTGAGTTCCACCAAATCCATCATCACGCTCTGCAGTTCCGCAATGCGGTTTTGGATGGCACCCTCATTGAAGCTGTCACCCTCCTGCGTACCCAAGGCAAGCTGCAGACCGGCTCGGAGGGTTTCCATGACATCCAGTTTATCATTATCCAAACAATTCAGGGCGGCCACGATGGCAGTGTGAAGTCTGCTTTCCTCAAGGGTGGGGGACTCCTTGCAGTATTTCGTGCCGTATTCCAAGCGGTTGATGCACCGCCAGACCACCTTTTTCTTGCCGCCCCTCGCCCACGTGACCCTGCGGTACTGAGTTCCGCAGTCACCGCAGCTGAGAAGCTCGGTCAGCGCATACTTGCTGCTGTATTTTCCTCTCTCTGTTTTCACAGCCTTTTGCGCTACCTTGCGTTTTCCGGCTCTCCGGGCGATTTCTTCCTGCACCAGATTGAATAAATCCCTTGAAATAATCGGCTCATGGTTTCCAGTTACATAATACTGCGGGATTTCACCGTTGTTTTTTCGGGTTTCCTTGGTAATGCAATCCACCACATAGGTTTTCTGCAGCAGGGCATCGCCGATGTAGCGCTCATTTCGGAGCATATACTGGAGAACACCCGGCGACCACTTCTCTTTGCCGGTGGGAGATGGGATACCGTCCGCTTCCAGCGACTTTTTGATTTTGCTGATGCTGGCTCCGGCATAATAGCTGCGAAATATTCGCTTGACCATTTCCGCTTCCTCCGGCACAACCTTGGGCTGGCCATCCTCACCTTTTTCGTAACCCAGCAGGCGTTTATACTGAAACGGCACATTGCCGTTCTTGAAGCTCTGGCGCTTGCCCCATGTCACATTGCGGCTGATGGACTCGCTCTCGGCCTGTGCAAAGCCGCTGAGAAAGCACAGCGCCATTTCGCTGGCCATCTGCATGGTGTTGATGCCCTCTTTTTCAAAGATGATCGGGATGCCCTTGGCTTTGAGCTTGCGGATGTAGGTGATGGCATCCAGCGTGTTCCTCGAAAATCGGGAGACCGATTTGGTCAGCACCATGTCAATCTTGCCCTTTTCACAGAGCGCCATGAGCTTGAGAAACTCGTCACGCTTTTTGGTGCTGGTGCCGGTGATGCCCTCGTCAGCAAATATCCCGGCCAGCTCCCAATCCTTGTTTTGGGATATTTTGTCGGTGTAATAAGCAATCTGCGCAGCGTAGCTGGACTGTTGTTCTTCCTGCTCGGTGCTGACCCGGCAGTAGGCCGCCACACGCAGCTTTTTCTTTCTGGTGCTGGCTTTGCCCACCAGCACATTGGCAGGAATCAGATCCACCCGCTTCTGCATAGGGGCGATGGTTTGTGTCTGCATATCGGTTACTCCTTTCCTGCCCCGTAGTGGACGAGTATTTGATTGTTCATGCGAAGGGTTAGGCCGCCATCGGGTTCGATGAGAACCTGTTTGATGGTGGCCTCAAAAAGCCGGGGAGAAAAAGCCTCCAGCGGCTGTTCCTGCTCAAATACCGACCTCAAATGGCGGGTTAAGTATTCCGGCTCCCGGTCAGGGCAAGTATCGTATTTTGCGGCGGCGCAGCTGAAAATCAGCAGCTTGATGTAGTCGCTGTCCACCTCGCTTTTTTCCAATTCCCGGTTGATCTGATTCTCTGTCCGGGTGGCATCCAGAGAATGGGGATGCTGTGGCGTTGGGGAAGGCTCCAGCAGACTCGGATCGGCGATGATGATATTCAAAGCCGCCGTTACGCTGTCCAGCAGGATTTGGTCGGAGATGCGCTTTGGTGTTATGCGCCCCTCGGCGGAGCAGCACCACGCTTCATACTTCTTGCTTCTGCCATCCCTTTTGTATTTGCCTCCACAAGCCGCACAAATCGCTTTTCTGCGGATGATATCCAGTTCATCGGGGATACGTTCCCCTTGGCCTTTCTGCCCGATGAGGGCGGCTACAGCCCCGAACGTGTCGGAGGGGATAATCGTTGGAAAATGATCGCCGCCGCAGTATCGGGGGTTTTCCAGCATCCGCTTGACCATGTGTTTGTTCCAGTCGGTACGGTTCTCTAAATAAGGGTTTTTCTTGGCAGTCAATTTTTCAGCAATCAACCGGTAGGACTGTCCGCTTTGATAATCCAAAAAGGTCTGGCGCACCACAGCGGCCTCGGCATTATGGATGCACAGCACACCGTTTTGGATGTGGTAGCCAAAGGGGAGATAGCGGTTCTTTTTCATCGTCCGAACACCTCCCCCGGAAGCGGTTCGGTTAATGTAAAACCGCCAAGCAAATGGAACCGCAGCTTGTCCTGCTCGGTGACCACGATGTGATGCACCATGCTGTAAAACAGCATTTCGTCAAAGTCAGCGAGGAAAGGCGCACCCTGTTCCATGATGCCGATCAACAAGCGGCAGTCGCAGATTATCTGGTCATCCGCATCGCTTTCCATCAGCCTGCGGCGGTTGCGCTTGAGCAAGTCGAGCTGTTGGTTGATCTCATTGGTTTTCTGCATAAAAATAACAGAGTCCATGTAACCTTTCGTCCGAAGACGATTGAGTACCAGACTCTGCTTGGTGAGTTCCGCTATTTCTTTGTTGATGGAGCCGATCTTGCCATCGCTCATGGTGATTTTGGATTTGAGGTCAGTCAGCTGACTAAGCGCCGGGGTAAGAATGTAGCCGCTGTTCTGTTTTAGCTTGTTATACATCCGGTTAAATGCCTGTATGATGGCATCTTCACGGATTTGCCTGACTTCGCACAGCTCCTTGCTGCGGAAATGTCTGCGGCACATCCAGTAGACCTTGCCATTGGTCACCCTGCGGGAGAAGTTCGTACCGCATTTGCCGCAGCGGATTTTCTGAGAAAACACATACTGCCTGCCGTATCCTTTGTGGGGACAGAGGGCGTTTCGGGCTTTCATGAGCTGCTGCGCCTGCTCAAACACAGTGCGGCTGATCATTGCTTCATGGGAGCCGGTAATGTAATAGCGGTCTTTCTCACCCTTGTTGCGTACCGTCCTGAAGGGCATCGTGTCGGTGGTGTAGGATTTTTGCAGCAGGGCATCGCCGATGTAGCGCTCACTTTTAAGAATATAGCTGATGGCGGTGTAGAGCCATTTTACTTCTCCGTTTTTGCAGGGGATGCCATCGGCATTTAGCTGATCTGCAATCTGCTCCATGCTTTTGCCGGAGAGATAGCCTGCGAAAATCCGGCGCACCACAGGGGCTTCCTTGGGGTTGGGGATCAGGATGCCATCGATAAGGTCGTAGCCGTAAGGGGCGCAGCAACAGGTGAAGCTGCCGTTTTGCATTCTCCGGGCGTAGCTCCAGCGCATATTGTTGGAGATTGAGGTGGATTCCTCCTGTGCGATGGCGCTGAATGCGCCGATGATCATCTCATCGTGCATATCGGCGGTTTTCAGGCCATCTTCCTCAAATTCCACCTCAATGCCGAGGGCTTTCAGTTCCCGGACAGCGGCGAGGCAGTCGTGGATATTTCGTGCAAACCGGGAGACCGATTTGACGAGGATGAGGTCGATTTTGCCCTTTCTGCAGTCGGACAGCATCCGCTGGAATTCCTCCCGCTTATCCGACCGGGTTCCGGTGATGCCCTCATCGGCGTAAACATCCGCCAGCTCCCATTCCTCATTTTTGGCGATGAGGTTCTGGTAGTGATCCATCTGTACCGAAAAGGAGTTCAGCTGATCGGCGGAGTCGCTGCTGACTCTGGCATAGGCGCAGACACGCAGCTTGGGCGGGGCATACTGAAAAATGGCGTTTACCGGTTCAATAACCTGTACCTGCGGCATGGCTGCACCTCCTGTTCTTTCAGGAATTGCTGCAGCCGCTTGATCTGCTCTTTCTCTGAGCTTTGGTCTGTCAGCTGTGCCTCTGTTGCCACACGGCAGTAAACAGCAATCCTCATGGTTTCTTGCTTTTTCATTGTGAATTCTCCTTTCGTGTGAGTTCAATACCCTGTGGGTATTAGCACATACACTACCACAGAGATGCACCGAAAGCTATCACAAAATTCACTAAATAATCCGCAGCTTGGGTCGGTATTTTTCCACTGCATATTGGTCGGCGATATGGAATTCCTTTAAGGTGATTTTCCCATGCTCCAAAAGATAGGACAGGAAGTTATGCGCCATCAGATAGCGGACTTCATTGACAGGGGCTGTACTCTTCATGGCGATCCCTCCTAATTCAAATTGAACTGTGACAAAAAGCTGAAAGGCTGCGGCCTGATTTCTCCCTCCATCGGAGAAAAGATACGAACACCACAACTGCTCAGATCTCCGATGAATTCCATAACCCCTGCGGCATCCCGTCCGATCCGGCTGATGGATGTCACCAGCAAAACCTGAGTATCCTTATCCTTTACAGCCTCCCGAACAGCCAGCAGGCCGGGGCGATCCATCGCAAGGCCGCTGCCTAAATCCTGCGAGGAGCCGACAACGGCAAATCCCATTTGTGAAGCATAGCGCTCCAACTGCTCATACTGGCCTTTCAAAGCGCCATGTGTATCCTCCGGCGCATCAATGCGGCAATAAATCCAAGCGTTTTTCTGTTCCATCTAAAATCCTCCTTTACATACTGGCGGTTAATACCGGCGCTACCTCTGTTTTCTGCACCGGTTCTTCAGCAAGCCCCAGCCCGAAGCTGACAGCCAAGGCTTCATCCACCTCCCTGAGCTGCCGGTCGGTCAGTGTGCCTATGTAGTCACGCAGGCGGGAACGGTCAATGGTTCGCACCTGCTCCAAAAGCACCAATGAATTTTGCCGCAGACCGTTTTGCGGTTCGCCCAACCTGATGTGGGTAGGGAGATGCTGCTTCCCGGTGCGGCTGGTGATAGCGGCTACGATGACAGTGGGGCTGTAGCGGTTTCCGGTGTTGTTTTGAACTACCAAAATAGGCCTTACCCCACCCTGTTCGCATCCAACGACTGGAGTTAGGTCTGCATAGAAAATATCGCCTTTGTAAATACGCATTTCACATTCCTCCTTTGCGTGAATTTGTTTTATACCAGAAGGATAAGGACAGCCGCCGAGTGTAATCGGTTGTACCGGCAGGGCGGCTGCCCTCATATTTTCCGGCATAAAGCCGTCTTGTTCTTCGTTTTCGCTTGCTCCTATTCGACACGACTTCCCGGAGCGCAGAACGGGCTTGTCCTGCATGGGCAGTCAGCTTAAACCAGCCTTGGTTGGTGGCTGTCATGGGAATTTCACCCCCGCCGGGTTCTCCGGCGGCTGCACCCTTTGCGTGAGGCTGAGGCTGTGCAGAAGTATCATGATAGGCTGTTCA
>DATESB010000125.1:0-6320 GCA_035271065.1 Lachnospiraceae bacterium
CAGAGACCAGAAAGGAAAGTTCAGGTACGCAAAATTTCTCAGAGTCTGGAACTACTACGTACAGAAACCACATTTAACTACAGATATTTGGAATTGGAAACCGAAGTTGGTTTGAAGAGCCGTATGCGGGAAAACTGCACGAACGGTTCTGTGAGGGGCAGTAGGCAAGCCTTTCATACAAATATGATAGTGAAAGGAGTGTCGAGACTGTCTACTCGACGATGGCATCATGAAGAAAATAGAGACAGTTGCATTAATTGGACTTGGTGGGATTGGCGGATATCTGGCATCCAATCTTCAAAAAGTGATAGGAAAGGAAAACTTGCGTATTATTGCCGGAGGTGCGCGCAAGGAACGTATTGAGAAAAATGGTCTGATTGTAAATGGCGTGCCGATGTCATTTCATGTGGTTTCACCGGAAGAACAGACAGGATATGCGGATTTAGTGATTATTATAACGAAGTTTACAGGACTTAGACAGGCTGTTGCAGAGGTGAAAAATCAGGTTGGACCGGAGACGATTATTATGGCACCGCTAAATGGTATTGAGAGCGAAGATATCGTGGCGGAAACCTATGGATATGAACGCATTCTGTATTCACTGGCAAGAGTCAGCGTAACGGTGACCAATCAAAATGAACTGCATTTCAATCCGAATTTTGCACATATGGAATTTGGTGAAAAGACAAATGAGACATATACAGAGCGCGTAGAGGCAGTTAAGACACTTTTTGAAAATGCAGGGATTAAGTCAGTCATTCAAAAGGATATGATATTTGCTTTGTGGCACAAATTCATGTGTAATGTGGCTGAAAATCAGACTGCAGCAGTTTTAGGAATTCCTTTTGGAGCATGGCACTGTGACGAGCATGCCAATCATTTACGTGAGATGGCAATGCGTGAGGTGGTAGCCATTGCAAATAAAAAAGGCATTATGCTGAGCGAAGAGGATATCAAGAAGCAGGGAGAGACACTTAAGAAAATTAATAAGGACGGACGTCCTTCTACGCTACAGGATATTGAAGCAGGCAGGAAGACAGAAGTGGATATGTTTGCCGGTACTGTTATGAGATTAGGTACAGAGGTTGGTGTTGAGACACCAGTCAACGAATTCCTGTATCACGCAATTAAGGTGTTGGAAGATAAGAATGATGGTGTTTTCTAAATTTATAGTAGCAGAAAAAGAAAATATAGAAAAGCAGAGTGTAAAGAAATTAATAAATTGACACTCTGCTTTTTGCATGCTATATTAATAGTGAGGGAATGATACGATTGAGGTGATTGGATTGAGCAGACAATTATGCAGAGAAATCTTTGGAACAGATAACGAAGCAGATTTAAGAGTAATTGCTGACAAAGCACGAAAGTATGATATGCTGTATCGGAAAGAATATCCCATGAATATACGTCAAGCAGGAAGAAAAGCCAAGTTTAGTGAGCAAGATGTAGAAATTATGCTTGAAATGCATGAGAAAAAGGAGAGCGTGGGACGCATTGCTGCATATTTTGGCACCAGCAGACAGACAATCTATAAATATATTCAAAATAGGCGACAGTTCGAGACGAATCCGGATGTAGTCATGAGAATGAAGTATATGCATGAAGATGAGATTTGTACAGTAATAGATGTAGACTTTTTGCACGAGAAGGTATATGTTTTTAACACGACGAAGGATGTTCTTCACAGAGCATTTGGAGTCGTGGAAGAGCCTACATGGGAACAGTTTGAAGAATTTTTGGAAAGTCGATGTTTTCCTAGAAGTCGCGCGCATTTAAAACTGATTTTACAAGATTTAGAAGTAGAATCATATGAACCTATAGAAATTATTGAAAAGACAAAAGGACGTATGGCTGAGGATCATCAATGGATTGATATTATATATAAAGATGAAATTTGTCTGCACAGATGAAAGAATCTATAGAGCAGAGAGGGGTGTTTTTTTGGAGAATAGTATAGTATTTGATCATAATTCGCTCATGGAAATGATAGGACACTCTTCAAAGGGAAATCAACTAAAGTGGAAGCATGAAGACAAGTGGTACAAAGCTGACCATATGGGATATGAAGGACTGTCAGAGGTTATTATTTCGAGACTTTTACAAAAGTCGAATGTTAATAATTTTGTGAAGTATTCTAAGGTAGAAATATCTTATTATGATAAGATGTTCCATGGTTGTTGTAGTGAAAACTTTCTTTCTCCCACTGAGGAACTAATTACAGTTAATAAGTTATACCGTCAGATTACCGGACGTGAACTTTCCAAGGAAGTAGCCAGAATACCGGAACTTCAAGATAGAATTGTTTTTTTTATGGAAGTGATTGGAGAAATGACAGGATTAAAGCATTTTGGTGAATATATTACAGCTGAACTAGCTATAGATGCTTTCTTTCTAAACGAGGATCGCCATATGAATAATATTGCGGTAATTCACGATACGAAAACAGGAGAGTATAGATATTGTCCTTACTTTGATAATGGGCTATCCTTGTTTTCAGATTTATTGGATGATTTTCCACTAACAAAAAGTATCGTTGAATGCCGAAAGACAATCAAAGCCAAGCCATTTGACAGAGATTTTGATTTGCAGTTGGATGCCGCAGAGAAATTGTATGGTCAAGGTGTTCGGTTTTCGTTTGGAGTCAATGATGTAAAAGATGAGTTAGAAGACTTTGCTGATGTCTATGAAACAGAAATATTGAAGCGGGTTGAAGAAGTATTGCGATATCAGATTTCTAAGTATCAATATCTGTTTGTATAGATTTTGCATTGCCTTGAATTGGATAGAGGGGAAAAAGAGTAGTATTATATGATGAAACAACATGAAATATTAAAGCAATATTTTGGATATGATGAATTCAGAGAGGGGCAGGAGCCCCTAATTGACAGTATTTTGGCAGGGCGTGACACGCTTGGTATCATGCCGACAGGTGCCGGAAAGTCACTCTGTTTTCAAATACCGGCATTGATGTTAGAGGGGATTACATTAGTAATTTCCCCTCTGATTTCTTTAATGAAAGACCAAGTAGAAGCATTGAATCTAGCGGGTGTTCATGCAGCGTATCTAAACAGTTCGCTCAGTATGACACAATATTATAAGGCATTACAATATGCCAAAGAAGGACGGTATCCAATTATCTATGTGGCACCGGAACGCTTGGTAACAGAAGAATTTCTCGACTTTGCACTACATACAAAGATATCCATGGTAGTTGTTGATGAGGCGCATTGTGTGTCACAGTGGGGACAAGACTTTCGTCCAAGTTATTTAAAGATTATCGAGTTTGTGGATCGCTTGCCAAAACGTCCCGTTATCAGTGCATTTACAGCAACAGCAACGGCAGAAGTCAGAGACGATGTGATTGATATTTTAATGTTACAAAATCCCTATGTTTTGAACATGGGATTTGACAGGCCTAATTTATTCTTTGGTGTGATGTCACCGAAGGACAAGTATGCTTCTATCAAGAATTATCTGGAGTTGCATGCCAATGAAAGCGGGATTGTATACTGCCTTACCCGAAAAGTAGTGGAAGAAGTATGTGAGAAGCTGCAGGCAGACGGGTTTTCTGTGACACGCTACCATGCAGGATTAAGCGATGCGGAGAGAAAGGCCAATCAAGAGGATTTTATCTATGACCGTTCATCAATTATGGTGGCTACCAATGCATTTGGTATGGGAATTGATAAGTCAAATGTAAGATTTGTGCTTCATTATAATATGCCAAAGAATATGGAGAGTTATTATCAGGAGGCAGGACGCGCGGGCAGAGACGGCGAACCGGCAGAATGTATCTTGTATTATGGCGGACAGGATGTAGTGACCAATCAGTTTTTTATAGATAATAACCGTGACAATCAGGAATTAGACCCGGTGACGCAGAAAATCGTAATAGAACGTGACCATGAGCGGTTGCGTAAGATGACTTATTACTGTTTTACAAATGATTGTTTACGGGATTACATATTGCGGTATTTTGGAGAATATGGTGAGAACTACTGCGGCAATTGTTCTAATTGTCTCACACAATTTGAAACAATTGATGTGACGGCAATTGCAAAAGAATTGATTGGTTGTATTCAGACCAGTCATCAGCGATATGGTACAAACGTCATCATTGATACAGTTCATGGTGCCAATACCGCAAAACTTAAGAATAACCGGATGAATGAGAATCCTCATTATGCAACGCTTTCAAAAGTACCGACTCACAAATTGCGACAGGTATTGAATCACCTGTTGCTGCAGGAATATCTGGAGGTTACAAATGATGAATATGCCATTGTCAAGTTAACCGAAAAGGCAATCCCGGTACTAGAGGACGAAGCGATGATTGAAATGAAGATGGCAAAGGAAACAGAACTAGAGAAAACCGCAAAGAAAGCCAAGAAGAAACGAAAAGGCAGTGCAGCAAGTGCAGTACTTTCCGAAGCGGAGGAAACTTTGTTTGAAAGTCTGCGCGCATTGCGCATGGAAATTGCTAAGGAAGAGAAAGTGCCACCTTATATTGTTTTTTCTGATAAGACACTCATCCATATGTGTGCCATGAAACCCAAAACGAAAGAAGAGATGCTCACAGTTTCCGGTGTGGGTGAATTTAAATATGAAAAGTACGGAGAATTATTCTTAAATGTAATTCTGGGAGGCAGTCAATGAACTTATTAACAGCGGAAAATATAGAAAAGAGTTATGGAGAACGCCAGTTGTTTCACCAAATCACATTTGGAATTAACGATGGAGAACGTATCGGCTTAATCGGAATTAACGGAACAGGTAAATCAACGTTATTGAAAATACTTGCGGGAGCAGAGGAAAGTGATGCGGGAATGGTCACGTATAGGTCAGGGCTGCGCATTGCATACCTGTCGCAGAACCCGGTTTTTGAACCGGAAGAAACCATTCTTCAATATGTGACCAAGGGGCAGCAGGCAGAAGAAGCTTACCGTAATATTGAGGGCGAAGCTGTGGCAATGCTTCAAAAGCTCGGAATTACAAACGTGCAGGGGAAACCGGAATTATTATCGGGTGGCCAGAAGAAAAGAGTTGCACTGGCAAGAACGTTGTTATTGCCGTCGGATTTTCTGATTTTGGATGAGCCAACGAACCATTTGGACAGTGACATGACGGAATGGTTGGAAGATGTCCTGAACCGCTATACAGGTTCTTTGCTTATGGTAACGCATGACAGATATTTTCTGGATGAGGTGACAACGCGTATCTTTGAATTAGACCGCGGTGAGTTGTACTCTTATGAAGCAAATTATTCTAAGTTTGTTGAAATGAAAGCAGAACGTGAAGCCATGGTGGCGGCTACAGAGCGAAAGGCATCCAGTTTATTCAGAAGCGAACTGGCGTGGATGCAGCGTGGTGCACGTGCCCGTTCTACAAAACAAAAGGCACATATCCAGCGTTTTGAAGCATTACGGGATCGTGATAAAATTGAGACAGACGGGACAGTTGAGATACAATCTGCATATACCAGACTTGGCAAGAAAACAGCAGAATTAAGTGAAATCAGTAAAGCATACGGTGAGCATGTATTAATCAAAGACTTTTCCTACATTTTTCTGCAAAAAGAACGAGTTGGAATTGTTGGCAGGAATGGGTGCGGAAAAACAACGCTTTTGCGTATTTTGACAGGGAAAGTACAGCCTGACAGTGGCAATATAGACATCGGTGTGACGGTAAAAATCGGCTACTTTTCACAGGAAAATGAGGCGCTCGATGAGAATAAACGAGTCATTGACTACATTCGGGACACTGCGGAGTTCATACCAACAAAAGATGGTGTCATAACGGCTTCCCAGATGTGCGAAAAGTTCCTGTTTGACGGAGATTTGCAATACAGTCAAATTGCAAAATTATCAGGTGGCGAAAAGCGCCGTCTTTATTTGCTGAAAATCCTTATGGAAGCACCTAATCTGTTAATTTTAGATGAGCCAACCAATGATTTGGATATTCAGACACTTACTGTGCTTGAGGATTATTTGCAATCTTTTGAGGGAATTGTAGTTGCAGTATCGCATGATAGATATTTCTTAGATAAACTGGCGGGACGGATACTTGCGTTTGTGGAAAACGGTGTCATCAAACAGTATGAAGGAAACTATACGGATTACCGAAATGTGGTACTGAACGAAGATGTATCCGGCACGCAAAACGACGCAACAGGTTCCAAGAACTCAAACCAATTAACATCTACGGAGTCTGTTTCTAAAAGTACATGGAAGAAGCCGGATAACAGAATTAAATTCTCATATCAGGAAAAGAAAGATTATGAGACAATAGATGCGGATATATCCGAACTGGAAGACAAAATT
>DATESB010000126.1:0-5130 GCA_035271065.1 Lachnospiraceae bacterium
CATCCATATTGTATACAATTTATTGATAGATGCCGTTATTTTTCTTTCAAAAGGAAAAAAACCATGACAAATGGATTGCATCTGTTCATATTGTTCTGCCGAAATAGGTTTTTCGCAAAAACACGCCACATCTATGTCGTGTTTTGTGCGCAAAACGGAAAGGGTATTCAAAGTCTTTATCTTACCACCATCATGTCAGCCAGCAAATTATAATTCCAACCTACTGTAACTTTACCGCTGATTAAATTCTCATCTTATAAATAATCCTGAATTATTCATCTTGACAGAAAATAGATAGTTGCTCAAAATTTTCTGTTCAAGATTGGCTAACGAATCAATCTGACTGCCACCTTTCCTAAAAAAGAGTAGACTACCCCTAGGAAGTTTGATTTTCTGTCAGATTGTCAATGTCCACCAAAACTATCATTCAAGCTTTGGATCTAAGTTCTTAATGTTAATTAGTGTTTTTATAAATTGCTCCTGATAAGGGCAGCTACTACAGAGTTTGAACTTAAGATATCGTGCTGAATGAATTAGCTTTGCAGCTATTTTAAACAGCTTTAATCGAATGGTATCTATCTGCAGTTTACGCAACTTTGCTGGTAATACAAGTCGACGAAACCAATTAAAAAGGTTATACGCCAACATACTTATTTGAAGGCGATTTGCATTGACTGTCATACTATGGCTGTTCATGGAATCCATGTTGAAACCTAGCTTGCATTCTTTAATGAAGTTTTCCATACGACCACGATTACAGTAAAATCGAATGATATCTTCATCCTTTAGTTCCATATTTGTAACGATAAAAGTGTAATGATGTGCCATTTGACCGTAAGGTTTTTCGATTTTTACTGCAACCCGCCTTGGTTGGTGCCAACTATCTGCAATGTAATTTATGCTACCATAAACCACAGCATAGTCGATTTGATTCTGGATTGTCTTTTCATAAAGTTCATGTTCGATTTCAGAAGCAAGTTTTCGCAGACGTCCATTTTCTTTTAATCGAATGGCATATGAAGTTTTATTTGTTTCAAGTTTTTCATACATGAGGACATCAGCAAAGCCGCTATCACCACGAAGGAATAGGTTTGTTTCTGGATACTCATCTTGTAACTCAAGCAAAAGTGGATACAAAAAGTTAGGTGCACCTTTGGAAGTATACGTATTACCAGAACGCAATTCTGCTTTTAATAAATCACCAGTCAATCCATCAAACACGAGTAAAGGATGATATCCATAATTACTATAATGCTGATTGTAATCGTTCCCTTCTTGTTTACCAAAAGTAGCAAATAGCGTGGAATCAATATCAAGTAGAATACTTTGTGGTTTGTTAATTGAATAAATTCTTCTCCGTAACTCTTCATGAATGGATTCAAACTGCATTAAACAAATATCATCACATCGATTCATAAATCGTGACATGGTTGGTTGAGAGGCAAGCTTTTCTTTTTCGAGAATCGTAGTCAGTACAGGATCCGTAGTTAACTCATCCGAATCATCATCTTGAAAGTAACCTGCAGTAAGTTGATACAATTTCTGCAAAAGGTTTTTATCATCGGTATGGTAACGATTCGATTTATCATTTGTTTTGAAGGAATTTTGGAGTAATTGGTGAAAGCCTATCTTGTGAGCAAACTCTTTCAATAAGAGTAGACCAGCATCAGAAGAAAGTTCTCCTCCATCGAAATTTAATTTAATACGGTTATTGCAATCTAAGCGAAGTTCATTTAAACTATAAGACATAAGGTTTCTCCTTTGTTTATGATTGTTGTGATGACTTCATTTTAACAAAGAAGATGCCTTTTTTCTATATCTAGACTTCACTTTTTAGATGAAAGTAATAAGCACAAAAAACACAGTTATAAAGAGGTGTTACTAGGCACTGACTACGTCAGCGTGAATAATTCAGGATTATATCATTTATTGTGCGTATTTCCAAATGTTTTATAAAGTTTTAGACATATTTTATTGCCATAAATTTCTAAAGTGAGTATACTGAATAAGACGGAGGTGCTGCGAATATGAAAGATATCATTGAATATGTAAAAGAAACAGGTAAGAGTACGTTAGAAGAGGTGCCCTTTGGTGAAGTGGATTCGCTGGTACTTTCCCAATTTTCTTATTTGAAATTTGATGGCATTGTTCCGGGTATCAGTCAGGTAAAGGCAATTAGTGTAGAGGACATTGCACAGCATGAACTGGTGGAGAAATTGTTCTCTGATGAACGCTATGCCAAAGATAATCGGGCTTTGTTTCAGGCAATGGTTGAAAGTGAACGTTTTCGACATATGAAATTGAATTTCTATGTAAACATGGTAGATACAGCATGGGAAATGCAGTTTTCGGCTGTTACATGTCTCTTTCCGAATGGCTTGATTTATGTGGCTTATCGTGGTACGGATGAATCTTTGATTGGATGGAAGGAAGACTTTAATATGGGCTTTTTGACACCCGTTCCTGCACAGGAAAAGGCAGTGCAGTATTTGAACCGTGTCAGCGAGTATTTTGCAGGCGGTTTTATGGTAGGCGGGCATTCTAAGGGTGGTAATCTTGCAGTTTATTCCGCAATGAAATGTAAGCCTTCTGTAAGCGACAGAATTGTTAAAATATACAGTCATGACGGTCCGGGATTTCGTGAGGAAATTCTGCAAAGCGGTGAGTATGAGAAGATTAGTGACAGAGTGTGCAAATTATTGCCACATTCTTCAATTGTCGGTATGTTACTGCAACAACAGGAAAAGTATGAGGTGGTTGAGTGCAGGAGCGTTGGCCTGTTTCAGCATAATCCTTATAACTGGATTGTGGAGGACTCTAAATTCAAACAGGTGAAAGAGATAGATGCCGGAACGCGAATCTTGGATGATGGATTGAATAAATGGGCAGCCTCATTAGACAAAGAACAGTTGCAGGAAATTGTTGAGGCGCTTTATCAGGTGATTAATGCAACAGAGGCAACAACGTTGTTAGAGTTGACGCGTGATTGGAAAAAGAGTGCTGCAGCGATGACCACGGCAATCAAAGATATGGATCAAGAGACTAAGAAAATGATTAAGTTGGTGGTTAAGGCACTGTTCAAGCAACTGAACGAAACCGTAAAGGAAGAACTGCCTACTCCCAAAAAGATTAAATTGAAGGAAAGTGTCTGATATTGCTATTTCTATCATACTGGTGTTATACTCTTGATTGTACCGTGGTAAGATAGAAGTGACACAGGAGGCAGTTGCGTGGATATCAAACGAAATAATCATAAATATACGGCAAAATACGCAGCCATACAGGGCTCATATTGGCCGATTTTTTGCAGTAGTTACAGTTTTGCATCGGTGTTTTTGCTCTCAAGAAATTTTAACAACAGTGAAATCGGGATTGTCCTTGCAATTGCTAATGTTTTTGCAGTATTTCTGCAACCGGCAATTGCATCATTTGCAGATAAGACTAAGAAAATATCCTTAAAGAACTTAACAGCAGCATTGGCATTTATTGCATGTGTGATGACCATAGTCAGATGCTTTATTCCGAATGTTCTTACGGTGTTGGCAGTATTGTTGACGTTGGAATTGACCCTTCTCTTTTCCTTACAGCCACTTATTAATGCGCTGGGGATGAGATTGATCAACAAGGGAGTCGGTATTAATTTTGGCTTGGCAAGAGGACTTGGTTCCGTTGCATTTGCAGTATGTTCCTATATCGTAGGAGTTCTGGTAGAACGCTTTGGACCGGAAGCATCTCCGGTTGTTTCTGTTTGCTTCTTTATTTCTCTTATCTTTTTCGTTTATACGTTTACAAAAGAGAAGAAAGACAGTGCAGCAACTGAGGAAGTAAAATATGATTGTGATGATACAAACGGAGAACGTGGCGAACTTAGCGGAGAGCCGGCAACGGCCAACATCATTGAATTTGCTTTAAAATACAAGAAATTTGTTTTGCTGTTATTGGCGGTTGCACTTACTTTCTGTTCTCATTCCATGATTAATAATTATTTTATTCAAGTTACGGAGCATGTTGGCGGCAATACGAAGGACATGGGATTTGCAATTGGAGTGGCAGCAGTTGTCGAGTTACCTGCAATGGTGCTCTTTACCTATCTGGTACGCAAAATCAGATGCTCAACCATTATGAAAACAGCATTCATCGTTTTTGTGATGAAAGCAGTGATTACATTTTTAGCACCAAATGTGATGATGATAAATGTATCACAACTTCTGCAGTTTGGCGCTTATGCGCTGTTTATACCGGCATCCGTGTTTTATGTAAACCAGACGATTGCAAGGCAGGATTTGGTGAAAGGGCAGGCATTTGTGACCGGAGCCATTACCATGGGCGGTGTTCTGGCAAGTTTGTTGGGTGGTTGGCTATTGGATGGACCGGGAGTTTCAGCAATGCTGTTTGCCGGAATTATAATGACACTGTTTGGAATGCTCTTTTGCTTTTTGGCTGTGGAGAAGACGCCGTTGGAACGAGAAAGGGTTAACATAACATAGAGCAATATTGAGGAAATGAAAATGAACAAAACGATACTGGAACTTAAGAATATTAAAAAGGGATTTGACGCAACCGAAGTTTTGCAGGGAATTAATCTGACCGTCCACGAAGGCGAATTCATTACAATTTTGGGCGCCTCCGGTTGCGGGAAGACAACAACACTTCGTATTATTGCAGGACTTACCGATGCAGACGAGGGCGAGGTCTGGCTAGAAGGTGAGAATGTTACTGACTTTGAGCCAAACGTTCGCAATGTGAATACAGTGTTTCAAAATTATGCATTGTTTCCGCATATGACAGTTGAGGGAAATGTGGGATATGGACTTAAAATCAGAAATGTGCCAAAGGCTGAAGTGAAGAAGCGGGTGAAAAGTATATTGGAACTTGTGCAGCTTGAGGGATATGAGAAGAGAAAACCCTCAGAACTCTCAGGTGGGCAGAGGCAAAGGGTTGCAATTGCAAGAGCAATCATCAATGAGCCACGTGTGCTGTTATTAGATGAGCCTTTGGGGGCATTGGATTTACAACTGAGACGTCAGATGCAGATTGAATTAAAGAAGTTACAGAAGCAGTTGGATATTACGTTTATTTATATTACACATGATCAGGAAGAAGCGGCGTATCTGTCAGACCGTATTGTGG
>DATESB010000127.1:0-9116 GCA_035271065.1 Lachnospiraceae bacterium
TTCCATACTGCACTTGTTTGTGTCAATGATGAGCGGATTCACACAAATGGCAGTGGAAGAGACAATGCGAAATTTTTGAAAAGAATAATTCATGTACCAAAAACAAAAAGGGAGGTAAAATGACATGAATGCTGTAGTAATTTTATTAATCAGTTTGGCGTTGCTTGTTTGCGGCTATTTATTCTATGGAAAATGGCTAGCAAAAACTTGGGGAGTTGATGAGAATAAGCCAACCCCTGCTCATGAGATGGAAGACGGAGTGGACTATGTTCCCGCAAAGACCCCTGTGTTATTGGGACATCATTTTTCATCAATTGCAGGTGCAGGTCCTATCAACGGACCGATTCAGGCAGCGGTATTTGGTTGGGTTCCTGTTCTGTTATGGGTTATCGTAGGAGGTATCTTCTTTGGTGCCGTTCATGACTTTGGTGCTTTATTTGCATCTGTTCGTCATAAAGGCCAGTCTATCGGTGAAGTTATCGCGGATTCCATGGGACAGAAATCAAAGAAGTTATTTATCGTATTTGCTTATATGACATTGATTCTTGTTGTAGCAGCATTTGCATCTATCGTAGCCAATACGTTCAAGGCTACTTTTGATGAAGCAGGAGCAGTAGATGCAGTTGCAAGTTCTGCAAATGCTTCCACAGCAATGATTTCATTGTTGTTCATTGTAATTGCAATTATATTTGGTTTTGCTGTTTACAGAAGAAATGCATCTTTGATTGTTTCAACTATTATTGGTGTGGCAGTGATTATTGTATGTATGGTAATCGGTTTGAACTGGCATCCGATTTATTTGGACGGAAAAGTATGGATGATTATCATTGGTATCTATATTGCAGTTGCTTCGGTAGCACCGGTATGGATTTTGTTACAGCCACGTGATTATCTGAGTTCATTCTTACTTTACTTTATGATGATTGTAGCTGTAGTTGGTATTATCGGAAGTCATCCGACACTTGATATACCTGCATTTACAGGATTTACAGATACTTTAGCACCTACAGGTACTTCACTTGGTTACATGTTCCCTGCATTGTTTGTAACAATTGCATGTGGTGCTATTTCAGGTTTCCATTCACTCGTTGGTTCAGGAACAACTGCTAAACAGCTGGATAATGAAAGAGATGCACGTCCTATCGCTTACGGCGGTATGTTAATCGAATGTGCACTTGCAGTTATTTCGCTGTGTGCTGTTGGTTATATTTGGGCTAATTATGCAAGCGGCGAGACAGTAACACCGACCGTTGTATTTGCAACAGGTATTTCTAAGATGGTTGCTTCTATTCCGGGACTTGCAGGCGTAGAAACAGTTGCATATTCTATGTTGGTTCTGGCAGTATCTGTATTCTGCCTGACATCACTGGATACGGCTACACGTCTTTCACGTTATATGTTCCAGGAATTCTGGCTTGCACCGGGCGAAACAGTGGAAGGTGCTACAGGTTATAAGAAAGTTTTAACCAATCCGTATGCAGCAACACTCATTACTGTTATTTTAGGCATTGGTCTTGGTATGACAGGTTATGCAAAGATTTGGCCGTTGTTTGGTGCAGCAAATCAGCTTCTTGCAGCTCTTGGTTTACTTGCAGTTGCAACCTGGCTCGGCAAAATCGGCAAGAAGAACAAAATGTTCTTTATCCCGATGGCATTTATGTTGATTGTTACGATTACATCACTTGTATTTACGCTTAAGTCAAACATCGCAGGCTTAATGGCAGGCGGAGAGGGCATTGGCTGGAATGTAGTCAGAATCATCATTTCTGCAATCTTAGTAGTACTTGCAGTGATCCTTGCAATCGATGGTATTAAGACATTGATGGCACAGGCGAAACAGAAAGAGGCTGCATAAAGAAGTACATGAGTTGTTTTGAATTTTATGTTATATAAATAGAGAGAAGTTCCCACATATTCAGTTGTGGGAACTTCTTTTGTTACTATACATTTTCCACAAAATATAGTATAATTATATCAATAAATAAATACAAAAGGGGTGATTGTATGAATACGATCATTACAATAGGAAGACAGTTTGGCAGTGGTGGACATGAGATAGGAGAAGAACTAGCGAAATGCTTTAATATCAAATGCTATGACAAGGAACTTCTGAAGCGAGCAGCCAAGGATAGTGGTTTATGTCATGAGATATTTGAGAATCATGATGAAAAACCAACCAGCAGTTTCTTATATAATCTTGTTATGGATACCTATTCCTTTGGTTATAATTCTTCAACCTTTGTGGATATGCCAATCAGCCATAAGGTTTTTCTGGCACAATTTGATGCAATTAAGAAGATAGCAGACGAGGGACCATGTGTTAT
The DNA here is from genome assembly GCA_035271065.1 of Lachnospiraceae bacterium. Lineage (GTDB taxonomy): Bacteria > Bacillota > Clostridia > Lachnospirales > Lachnospiraceae > JAAYYM01. Next base: position 2,325 of record DATESB010000127.1, read on the forward strand.
TGTCGGAAGATGTGCAGATTATGCGTTGGCGGATTATAAGAACTGTATCCATGTATTTATTCATGCGGAACTGGAAAGCCGTATTGAACGTGTTGCTAAGAAATACGATTTGGAACCGGATAAAGCTCGTGAGATGATACTGAAAAAGGATAAGCAGAGGGCAAATTACTATAATTACTATTCCTCAAAAAAGTGGGGTCATTCTGACAGTTATCAGATGTCTGTTGACAGTTCTTTGTTGGGGATTGAGGGAACAGTGGAACTGATTAAGCAATTTGTATGTGATTTTGAGAAGAAAAATAAGTAGAAATAATGATGAGCAGCAGAATGGAGCGTATACATGAAGTACCATTGGGATAAAAAATACTTATATTGGGGCGTATCATTGTTTTTTGCAGGGTGTGGATGCATTACCTTTTACTATTTGTTGTTTAAAGGTGCCGATATCTCTGTTATGTGGAGCAGAATCATTCATATTCTGATGCCTGTATTGGACGGTCTTGCAATTGCATATATTTTATCTTATTTGTTGAACTTTATAGAAAAGAAGATATTAAAACCGATTGCCAGGAAAATGAAGATTAAAGAGTCGGTAAAAAGTAAGAAGATTATTCGCTATATAGGTGTTTTTTTGACTATGATTATATTTGCGCTTATTCTTTATAGCTTGATTCGCTTGATTGTACCACAGGTAATTACCAGCATTCAGACGATTATCGGCAATCTATCCGGTTATTTTGACAATGTACAGGAGTGGCTGCAGAAGATACTCAAGGATTATCCTGAACTTGAGAAGCTTTTCATTGAGTATTGGGAAGACATTGTAAGTTGGTTCAATTCTCAGGTGATTCCGGGAATTCAAAAAACAGTTTCAAATATTTCATCGAGCATCCTTGATGGAGTGTGGGGTGCTATGGTTTGGATATGGGATTTTATCCTTGGCATCATTATTTCAATTTATTTATTATCCGGAAAAGAGCGTTTTTGTGCGCAGTTAAAAAAGACAATTTATGCTTTTCTGAAAGAAGATACAGCAAATACGTTCTTGAATAACCTTAGATTCTCTGATAAAACTTTTGGCGGCTTTCTGACAGGGAAGATTGTTGATTCAATCATTATCGGGATTCTGTGTTATATCGGAATGAGCATCTTCAAATTCCCATATGCCATATTGATTAGTGTGATTATCGGTGTTACCAATGTAATTCCGTTTTTTGGACCGTATTTGGGCGCAATCCCAAGTGCATTGTTAATATTAATGGTAAGCCCGATTCAATGTGTTTATTTCTTAATATTTGTTTTGGTATTACAGCAGTTTGACGGTAATATTCTTGGGCCTAAAATCCTTGGTAATTCAACCGGACTTTCCAGCTTCTGGGTTATTTTCTCCATTACCGTTTTTGGTGGAATATTTGGGGTCATGGGTATGTTTATCGGTGTGCCTGCTTTTGCTGTTATTTATGCGACATTTAAAACAGTAGTAAGTCAACGACTTGAAAAGAAGAGGTTACCGGCATCTACAACGTTCTATATGAATGGTGGTGAAATTACGCATGAAGGTGCTCCGGATCATTCCGGTACAAGCATTCGTATTTCACGTCATGAAGTAAAAGTTTTAGATGCAGATAGAACAATCAAATATAAAAGAAATGATGTTGCGCCTGATTTTGATGATACAGACGATGAAGAGTAGTTAGTTGGTAATTGGTAATAAGTTTATAAAAAGTATTTATTGAGGGAGATACAACTATTCGCAAAACAACAGTTTAACGAATAGATATAGTGAGAAAATATGACATTACAGCAATTATATAGTTTCACACGCAGAGCAATTGACGATTATCAAATGATTGAGGCAGGCGACAAAATTGCCGTCGGTATCTCAGGTGGTAAAGATAGTTTAACATTGCTCTATGCTCTTGCCGGTTTAAGGCGCTTTTATCCGAAAAAATTTGATATTGAGGCTGTTACTGTTGATTTAGGCTTTGAAAATCTTAATTTAAGCGAAATACAGACGTTATGCGACGAATTAAACGTTCATTATACCATTGTAAAGTCTGAAATCGCTAAAATCGTTTTTGAAGATCGTAAAGAGTCTAATCCTTGTTCTTTATGCGCGAAAATGCGAAAGGGAGCTCTTAATGAAGCGATTAAGGCAATCGGATGCAACAAAGTGGCTTATGCACACCATAAGGATGATGTAGTTGAAACCATGCTTTTGTCTTTGATTTTTGAAGGACGTTTTCATTCTTTTTCGCCAAAAACCTATCTGGACCGCATGGATTTAACGGTTATACGTCCATTAATGTATGTAACTGAAGCTGATGTGATCGGTTTTAAGAATAAATATAATTTACCGGTTGCGAAAAGTCCATGCCCTGTTGATGGACATACAAAGCGTGAATATGCCAAAGAACTTGTTAAAAAACTTAATCAGGAACATCCGGGCGCCAAAGAACGCATGTTTACGGCAATTACAAGAGGAGTTGCTTCATATGACACAGGGAAAGAACTATCATGATCAGGAAAATATCAATAATACCCTAAAATTACGAGAAATCACTGCTACTCTCCCACCTTTTAGCCGTGAATTCTTCTTGGGAATTAAGGAGAATACCTCTCCACGTACCAGACTCGCTTATGCTTATGATTTGCGTGTCTTTTTTGAATATCTGCATGAAACGAATGCATTCTGTAAAAAATACAGTTCTATTATGGACTTTCCGATTGAAATCCTGGACTTGATTAAGCCAATCGATATTACGGAATATCTGGATTATTTGAGTTATTACTTAAAAGAGGATAAAGAATATACCAATGATGAGCGGGGTAAATCGCGTAAATTAGCCTCTTTGCGAAGTTTCTATCACTATTACTTTATCAATGAAAAAATAGAGAAAAATCCGGCAGAACTTGTACCGATGCCTAAACTTCATCAAAAGGAAATCATACGATTGGATGTTGATGAGGTTGCTATTCTATTGGATCAGGTTGAAGATGGCACTAATCTTACCAAAAAGCAGTTGGAATTTCATAAAAAAACGAAAATCAGGGATCTTGCCATGATGACACTACTGCTCGGCACAGGTATCCGTGTCTCTGAATGCGTTGGGCTTGATATCAATGATGTTGATTTCAAAAATGACGGCATTCTCATTCGACGCAAAGGTGGTTATGAGGCAGTTGTCTATTTTGGCGATGAGGTAAGAGCCGCACTCTTGGATTATCTGGAAGAACGGCATCATATTATCCCGGAAGAAGGCCATGAAGAAGCACTGTTTCTTTCCTTACAAAACAAACGTATCAGTGTTCGTTCTGTTGAAAAATTGGTCAAAAAATATGCGGAAGCGATGACAACACTTAAGAAAATCACTCCGCATAAATTAAGAAGTACCTATGGCACCAATCTATATCGTGAAACCGGTGACATTTATCTTGTGGCAGATGTATTGGGACATAAAGATGTCAATACCACCAAGAAACACTATGCTGCTCTTGAAGACGAACGAAGACGTCAGGCAGCAAAGGTTGTGAAACTGCGTGAACAATAACAGCCTACTGTTCCACTTTTTTTAGAATACCAATCCAAGGATGAGAAACATGATAACGGCCATAAAGACTGTAAAACCGGACCATATGATTCCCATGCGCATCAGAAACTTTGAATTTGAATTATCCTCACAATAGATTTCCTGTGGGTTCTGTGGATTGATATAAACTTTGTATTGATTTCCTTTGATTAATTTTAATTTACCCGAATATTGTTCCGGTGTAGCCTGATAAGTTGTTCCATTATATTCAAATTTCCAAATCGGTCTTGCTACTTCTGTTCTTGCGATAACATCGTTTTGTTTATAGGTTGCATCTTGCTCATTTAAAATAGGTATATGTGGATTCAAAGTTTCGAAATCTGCACATATCGCCCAAACCTGAGTGGTGCAATTTTTTTGCTCTCTTTCAATCTTAGATTTCCCACCAATGTACAGACCAACTCCGATTGATAGAAATATCATAAGAATCCCTGCTGTCATAACATAGAAAAAGTTTGTAAAGCGACTCAGTACCATACAGGCTAAAATAAGGGCACTGATTCCTGTAAAAGCAGAACCTATCAGCTTGGCCTGTGGACGTGCCTTGCCGTATTTTGCTATATCAAACATTACCATATCTAAATGAATCAAAGGGAAAGCCACAACAATAACTAACAGAACAGATGTGAAAAATCCACCGACATCCCCTTGGATAATCCGATAGAAAGCAATAACTATCCCAATCGGAAACACTAATATCGTTAGAATAAATAATAATTTGAAGTATAACGGAGCTGATTTGGCTTCCATTTCATCATGATAACCATAATAACTTCCGTTAAATGAATTTTTCATTCTGCCATGTACTTTCATTCTGTTTCCTCCCGGATGTATAAATATACTATTATTTCAGTAATGCTCGAAATGTATTATACAACAAAATAAACCATATTTCAAAATAAATATATATCATGAAATATGGTCTGTTATATAGATTAATGAATATTATAGATGAAACTTAAAGCGAAACTTAAAGCACTTGAGTATAATAAGGAATTACAATACAATTACCCGCTTGTATAGACTCATCCTGTAAGTAATTGATATGCATTACCTCATTAATATATTGTGTTGTATCAGAATACTCTGCGCTGATATACGCATCAGCAATTGATGTCAGAGTGTCTCCGCTTTGAACCATGACACTCTTATAACACTTCTCACGCTCAGGAACATTGCTCTTGGAATCAGCATAAGTAAATATAGCACCAAACACAATACTTAATATAGTAACAGTCAATATGATGGCGACAGCTATAAACAAACGCTGCATTCTGACTTGTTTTCTTCTCTGTAAAAATCTTTCTTTACTTCTTGCTGCATAATCTACTTTATATCCTACTGAATAATCCATCACATTACCTCCCTATCAGCTCATCCAAAAACCGAACAAACGTTACGAACAACCGTTCTATATTTGCATTATATCGAACAAATATTCGTTTGTCAATAGAAAAACGTCAAAAAATCGAACAAATATTTGGAATATATGTTTGCTTTTTAGAAAATCATATGCTATACTCAATTATAGATAAGAGTTCCTAATGTCAAAAAGGAGGATTTATAATATGAGCTATGGTAAAATTACAGGAAAGCAAAGTGAGATTTTAGAGTATATTAAGAAAGAAATTTTGGACAGAGGCTATCCGCCTGCAGTTCGTGAAATATGTGAGGCAGTACATTTGAAGTCTACATCTTCTGTTCATTCTCACCTTGAAACGCTTGAGAAGAATGGATATATTAGAAGAGATCCGACCAAACCTCGTGCAATTGAAATCATGGATGATAGTTTCCAGATGGTACGTAATGAAATGACCAGTATTCCGATTGTTGGTACAGTTGCAGCAGGTACACCGATTTTAGCTGAAGAAAATATCAGTGGCTACTTTCCGCTTCCGGTCGATATGGTTCCGAATGCAGAGTCATTTGTTTTGAAAGTAAAAGGTGACAGCATGATTAATGTCGGTATCTTCAGCGGCGATAATATATTTGTAGAACGCTGTAATACTGCCAGAAACGGTGAGATTGTTGTAGCACTTGTTGATGATTCTGCTACGGTTAAGACTTTCTATAAAGAGAATGGTCATTACAGATTACAGCCTGAGAATGATGATATGGATCCTATTATTGTGGAGCAGGTTGAAATACTTGGAAGAGTTTATGGAGTGTTGCGATTATACAGATAGCAGCGAAATGAATTCAATTATATGAATTATGATTTGTTTCATAAAGAAAAACCACGTACTTGTGGTTTTTCTTTATGTTTTTAAAGTGTTTATATATGAGAATTTATATTTGTTTACAATAAAATATTACTATGATATACTTCTTTAGGCGTATATTTATTTATCATAAAAGTTCAATATACAAATACATTTTTCACGGAAAGAGGTTTCTATTAAAGATGCAGAACGAAACAAATATGACTGAAAATACCACAGGAAATATGACTGAGAATAAAATGGGCACCATGCCTGTTAATAAACTTTTGATTTCTATGTCTTTACCAATGATGATTTCTATGTTGGTGCAGGCTCTCTACAATATTGTTGACAGTATCTTTGTATCTATGATATGTGAAGATGCGCTCACAGCAGTTTCTCTTGCTTTTCCGATACAATCATTAATGATTGCGGTTGGTGCCGGTATGGGTGTTGGTGTAAATGCACTGCTCTCCCGCTCTCTGGGAGAAAAAGATTTTGATAAAGTTAATAAAAGCGCTATGAATGGCATTTTCTTATCGATTATCAGTTATCTTATTTTTGTTTTAGTTGGACTTTTTGCAGTAAAACCATTTTATCTGAGTCAGACTTCAGATCCTGAGATTATTGCATATGGTGTTCAATATTTGACTATTGTATGCTTTTGTTCGTTTGGTATTTATATGCAATTTATCTTTGAAAGAATTCTGCAATCTACAGGCAGGACATTTTATACCATGATTACACAGGCAACCGGAGCTATTATCAATATCATTCTTGATCCGATATTGATATTTGGTTTGTTGGGAGCACCTAAATTAGGAGTTGCCGGTGCTGCAATGGCAACGGTATTTGGTCAGATCGTTGCAGCTGTGATGGCACTTATTATTAATATTAAGAAAAATGATGAAGTACAATTTCATTTGAAAGAATTCAAACCTGATATGGAAACAATAAAACAAATCTATGCAGTTGGTTTGCCATCGATTATTATGCAATCC
>DATESB010000128.1:0-2567 GCA_035271065.1 Lachnospiraceae bacterium
AAAATGAAATTCGGAGATTGGGTGTTTGTATTTATTTGTGTCATTATATGTGCAATTTGTTTGATACCGATGCTGAATCTTTTGGCAAGGTCGCTTAGTTCAACTGAATATCTGATTAGACATGAGGTTTATTTGCTGCCAAAGGGATTCAATTTAGATGCGTATACAAACATCCTGAAAGACTTAAAGTATGTAAAATCTTTCTTCTGGACTGTATTGTTAACAGCAATCTGTACGGTGGTATCGTTGGTTATGACAACGTTATGTGCATATCCCCTTATTTTCGGAAATTTGAAGGGCAAAGGCATTATCAATATTATTATCACGATTACCATGTTCTTCAATGCAGGTACCATTCCGAACTACCTGTTGATGAGAGATTTGAACTTATTAGACAATCCGTTGGTACTTATTTTACCGGGGTGTATCAGTGTTTATAACATGATTATTATGAGAAGTTTCTTCTATGGTATTCCGGACAGCATCAGGGAATCAGCGGAAATCGACGGTGCAAGTTTCTTTAGGATATTGGTTAGTATCTATATTCCGCTGTCGAAACCGGTTATGGCAACACTCGCTTTATTCTATGCGGTTGGGCGTTGGAATGGTTACTCGGATGCTTTGATCTACGTAAAGGACAAAGATATATATCCGTTGCAGTTATGGCTGTATAACTTGCTTAAGAATATTAATAATGTGGAAATCGCAACGCAGGAAGGATTTTCTTCTCCGGGGCTGCAAGATTCACTGAAGACGGCAATCGTTATGTTCTCGACAGTACCTATTTTGTGTATTTATCCATGGTTACAGCGCTATTTTATTCACGGCGTAACGCTTGGAGCGGTTAAGGAATAACCGAAAACGCAAGTTTTCGTTATATCAAAAATAACTATTAAACATTCATAGGGAGGTAGAAAATGAAGAAAAGATTAATTTCCTTATTACTTGCATCAGCAATGTGTATTTCACTTGTGGCATGTAATAACAACGCCGAGCCCGCAACAGAGCCGGCAGCAGCAGAAGCAGAAGAACCTGCAGCAGAGGCAGAAGAGCCGGCAGCAGAAGAAGAGGCAGCAGCTCCTTCAGAACTTGTAGACGGAAAGTTCGCAGAAACAAGACAAATTACAGTAGAAGTTTATGACAGAGGTAATGACGGCGGTTCAGACCCTACCGACAATATGTACACAGACTATATTAAGCAGGGAATGCTTGATAAGTATAACGTAGAAGTAGAGTTTGTTGCAGTTCCGAGATGGACTGAGGTTGAAGAAATCAACAACTTACTGGCAGCTGGTTCAGCACCGGATATCTGTCTTACATATGATTATGCAACAGTACAGACATATGCAGGTATGGACGCAGTACTTGACCTTTCATCTTATGTAGATGATTACAAGGATTTACTTCCGAACCTTTGGGATTTCCTTGGCGAAACAAACATTTACTGGGATAAAGATCCTGAAACAGGCAAGTTAATCGCAATTGAAGGTAAGAGAGCCGTTACAAACCGTACAGTTGTGTTTGTACGTCAGGACTGGTTAGCAAAACTTGAAATGGATGCACCTACAACAAGAGATGAGTTCTACAACATGCTTGTAGCATTTAAAGATAACGCAGATACACTTCTTGGAGCAGATGCAAGCAAGATGGTACCTTATTCAATGGGCGTTGATGTAGGCTGGAGAGCATCAAGTTTGATTGATTCATGTATTGATCCCGATATTACAGATAAAGAGTTTTTCATCAATGGATTTGATGAGAGAAACTTAACACAGAATGGTACAAAAGAAGCTACACGTATCCTGAATCAGTGGTATAACGAAGGATTAATCTGGAATGATTTTGCACTTCATCCGGATGGTGACACAGCAGAAGATGATATGATGAAAGCCGGCTATGTTGGCGCATTCTGCCACAACTGGGATTATCCGTACAGAAATGGTGAAGAAAGCATCCAGGCAAACCTTCAGAGAACATTTGGTGAAGATGCAGGATATGTTGCAATCGAATGTTTTGAAGACAGCAAGGGTGGATACAACAAGTATTCATACTCAACAGCAGGAGATCGTAAGATTTTCTTCCCGAGCACAAATGATGAGCCTTTGGCTTCTATGCTCTATCTTGAGTTCATTTCATCTCCTGAAGTAATTCAGTACTTACAGCTTGGTGATGAGGGTGTGACACATAACGTATTGGAAGATGGTTCATACGAAATGGTTGCAGCAACCGGCGAAGCTATTATGAATTCAGGAAATAACATTGATATGACAATCACATGTAATGGTCTTCACTTGTTAGATCAGGATGCTACGATTAAGTCAATCGCACATAGTTATGCAAGCATTGATCCTGAACTGGTTATTAAGTCAAATGATATCTGTAACAATCAGGCTAAGGCTGTTCCAAACGTAAGAGTACCGGCTATTGAGTCTCAGGAAGGTGTTGGACCGACACTCATTGAGAAGAGAAATATCGTATTTGATACAGCTGTAGCAGCACCTGTAGCAGACTTCGACTCTGTATGGGATGCAGGCATGGATGATTATCTGAGTTCAGGCGGTCAGGCA
>DATESB010000129.1:0-7000 GCA_035271065.1 Lachnospiraceae bacterium
TCTCTATTTTACGCACACAGGAAGTGGGTTAACTGCCGGAAAGATGCAGGCAGATGCATTTGACCAACCATTGCAGTTTCATAAGGAAGCAGACGGAACGGCACTTCGCTGGTTCAGAGTTGTAGATGCCGAAGGAAATGAATTTGAAGTAACACCGGAGATTCAAAACAGAAGACTGGGTAATGAAGATACATTGCTGATAGATGTTTCTCATATTCAAAATCCTATGAAGCTGCGATATGCATGGCATAATAATCCGGAAGGCGCAAATCTCTATAATATGGAAGGATTTCCTGCATCGTCATTTGAGGCGGATTTAATTTAATAGGCAACAATAGAAAGCAACAATAAAGGAAAGAAAAAGGGAAAAGGAAAGAAAAAAGGAAGAGGAAAGAAAAGGGAAGGAAATGGTTATGAAGGAAGTAAGTAAGAGAATTTATGCAGTAGTATTGAGTGTTTTAATCTGTATGAGCATGGTCGGATGCAATTCCGGCATAGGTATGAAAACGTATGAAGGCGCAAATATGCGTTTTAAGTACAAAGCAAACGACTGGAGTGTCGCATATAGAGCAGTCGGCGAAGAACACACAATTATTGAATTGAGAGGAAAGAACGGCGGCGCATTATCTATTTTGTCATGTGAATCTGAGACGACAGGTCCGGAGAAAATCTATGAAACCATGACGGCGGATGATGAAATGCTCGGCGAGATACTTGAAACAGCAAGCAACGATAATATGAGCGATGATGGTGGCTCAGCAGCTTATTCAAATAAAGTGGAAAGCGATGCCATTGGTGATTATTGGACTTTAGTATATGGAAAGAATGCAGGAGAAGGAAAAGTCTTACTTGCTGTCGGAATAATATACGAAGACGCGCAAGAGGAAGATGCATCAGAAGAAGCAACGGAAGAATGCATGGAAGCAATGCAGGGCATCATGGATTCTCTTAAGGTTTCTGAAACAGCAGAGACCGGGGAGATTACGGAGTCAGTGTCAGAGGCCGAAACACAGACATTGGCGCTGATAAACTACATAACGGGCGGTAAGGGCTCCTATAACAGCACAAGTGAGGCTGATGAAGCCGAACCAGCAGAGGATGAAACAGAGCCTGTGGAGGATAAAGCTGAATCTGCATGGCCAGAGATAGCGGACCTCAAATACTTGCAGAAGGTTGAATTTGTTAATAAATCAACCAATCTGCCATATACCATATATGCACCGCTTGATGAGGATGATGAGGCGGATCCTTATGGCATACATTACTATAATCATGGGGTCCATTTTGCGTTTCATACACTCGGACAATGGAACTCGTGGACGGCAGAGGATGCTTTGGATGAATGGCTTACGACAAGGACAAGTGAAATAAAGGAATATGCCGATCGATACCAAAATATGCAGGTGGAAGACAAGGTGATTCTTGAGGAAAATCGTAGTTGTTATCAGCATATAGCAATTGAAGAAGTGAGCAATAATGGTGATGTGAGCAAAGCAGATATCTTTGGATATGTGGGTACGGCAGAAAATGATATCGGATATAGGTTTCGACTGGAGATTAGTCAGTCGAGTGTGGATAGTGAAACAAACGCGTTGCTAGAGGAAATGAGTCAAGTATATGGCATTGATTTGACGCAATGTGGTGTCTCCAACGATACATTAACCAATATGGGAGATGTAATGGATACAGATCAAGAGGATTATGAACAAGTCGAAGGTGATGAAGAGGTGAGGATAGCTGATGGGTTTAGTTATCTGGGAACCGCTGATATTGAAAATTATAAAGGAACAAAGTACGAAGTTTACGGCTTGAGAGGAAAATATACTTCCGCTTCAACATTGGGACTATACGGGAATATGCATGGAATTACAATGAATGTCTCAATTGACTCATTGTTAGGTGATGACAATTTGCAACAGGCGGTAGAGAGGTATTGGAATATAAAGCGTGAAGTATTTGCAGGTAACAGCCGTGATTACAAGAATATTGTTGAGGGTGAATTTTCTGCCACAAAAGAGGGCGGAGGTTTATATGGAGTAGTTAGTGCAGATTATACAAGCTATGACGGGGAAACATTCCCACAGCATGAAATATCTTATGGACTGCCGATTGATGAAAAGAACTATATTCAAATGTCAATTGAATTGGATGAGAGGGAATATGACAGTCAGACAAATGATGTGCTAAAGGAAATTGAGGAAGTATATCAAATGGATTTATCGGATTTTTACTATGAACCATAAAATAAGAAAAGGATAGGAGAAATAGTTATGAGGGTAATGCAAAGAATTGTTTCTGCTGCACTGAGTGTCTTGCTCTGCGTAAGCATGGTTGGATGTGAAGCACTTGAAGGAAGTGGATCAATTTTTGGAAAAGATAAATATGAAGGCGCGAACATGCTGTTCGAATACAAAGCATCAGACTGGAATGTGACCTACAGAACAGTGGATGATGATAACACACTGATTGAATTAACATCAAAACAAGGGGTTGTTTTATCTATTTTATCATGTGAAACCGAGACAACGGCACCGGAGGAAATCTATCAGGATATGACCGCTGCAGATGAATTGCTTGGTGAAGTTTCCAATACTTCTAGTGCAAACAATATGGGAACAGATGGAGGTTCGGCTTCTTACGCACACCTTGTAAAGACGGATTATATGGGAAATTACTGGACAGTACTGTATGGAAAGAATGCAGGAGACGGCAAGATATTGCTTGCAGCTTCTACAATCTATGAGGATCCGGACGATGAAGAGGCAGCAGAAAAAAGTAAAGAAGCAATCAAGAGCGTGATTGATTCCCTTGAGGTTTCTGAAACAGCAGCAGTCGGTACGATTACAGAGTCGGCATTTGAGCCTGATGTACAGAGCAATACACTCAAAAGTTATATCACAGGCGGCAAGACAGATTATGACTATCTGAAGGAGAGTAAATTAATGCTGAGTGACCCGGAGGCATTAGACGGATTTACCTATGTCAAGAAGGTTGAGTTGCTTGATACTGAAACCAATCAGCCATTTGCTGTATATTTGCCTGTTGAGGATGAAGATACATTGGATGGATATGGCATTTTCTATCATGCGCATGGAATTGATTTTTCCTATTTTACGATTGGAGAATGGAAGAATCGCAATACGGAAGAAACAATGGAGACTTGGAGTAAGACCACCATAAAAGACCTAAAAGATCACTCCGGAATCTATCGGAATATTCAAGTGGAAGAAATGGTTACGATAGAAGAGGACCTTTCCTGTTACCAGCATATTGCAGCTGATGAACTGGATTATAACGAAAATGAATACAGAAATGATTATATAGGATATGTAGGAACTACAGAAAACGGAATCGGGTATCAGTTCTATATAGACATTAACGGAATGGATACAGATGCCGAGACGAATGTTATTTTAGATGAATTAGGACAGTGCTATGGATTGGATTTGCTACAGTATGGCAATGCCACCGAGGATTTAACCAATTCGGGTAAACGCATGGATTTGTCACAGGATGTCTATGTGCAATTGCCGGGAGAGAAGGAGATTACAAAAGCTGAAGGTTACAATTATATGGGAACAACAGAGCTTGCAGATGATGATGGTGAAATCTATGAAGTGCAGATTCTGATGGGCAAAAACACTCAACAATTTGGCAATTCATTAGATGCGAATATGCATGGTGTGAGGATGGAGGTTAAGACAGAGAAATGTTATCATAGTGTGGGATTTGCAGAAGAGGCGCAGAGTAAATTGGATGCCAAATATGAACGTTATTTGACAAATGGACGCGATTACAAGAATCCTGTTATGCAAGAAATTACCGAAACAAGAGAGGGTGACGGCTTCTATGGTACAGCAAGCGCGGATCATGTGGCAAGTGACGGAAGCACCTTCCCGCAGCATGTGGTTTACGTTTGTTTGCCGAAGGATGAAATGAAATATGTCGAGATAATACTTACATTAGATGAGGCGGATTATGACAGCAAGACAAATGATGTCTTAAAGGATATTGAAAAAGCATATAGAGTCGATTTATCAGAATTTTATTTCGAGCCGTAACAAAGTGAGGACTGATAAATGAAGAAAAGACACGGAATACACCTTGTGCTGTTATGCTGTCTTGGATTGTTGTTAACAGGTTGTGTATCAAACAAAGCAATCCTTGTAGAAAAGAATGTCACAGAGGTAAAAGAACCAACCATAACAAAGCAAGAGGCCCTCAAGCAGTTAGAAGAGGAGTCACTTGCGGCGAAAGCGGTGTCTGAAGACTCTGTAGAGAGAGTGGAAGAGGAGCCTGAAGAGGATTCTGCAAAGACTTCGGTTGACAGTATTTTTGACGGTAGTGCAAAGAAAAAGCAGGATACGCGGAGTGAAGAAGAAAAAATGATAGATGAGTTGTTGGACTCATTGTTTGGTGAGGAAATCCCGCCATACAATGAATTCGTCAGTGACAATCTGGAAAAATGCAAGAGGGATTTGGCTGCGGACAGAGGCTCCGTACAAGAAGATGTTGAGTCAGATACAGTTCAATGGTTGAATGCTACCTATGCCTTGATTACAGAGACCAACAATGAGAACCGAAAATTAGTGGGCGGACTAAAACATGAGGCAAGCGATGCAGTTTTCATGCGTTATCAACTGTTGGACGGATGGGGAATCTTTGATCAGAAATCCGCTGATGAGTCGATAGCATGGCTGCTCGAAAGCGGACACAGTGCAAAATACGCAGAATATAAAGAATTCTTAGACGTAGCCGGATATCTTTCTTTAGACAAAGAACAATTTGATGAAGCGATGAATGTTGAAGCAGAGGATTTTGATGCTGAACACATCAATCGTTTTCAAACCGTGTATGAATGTGAGCATAATGGCAATGGCGGAATATTGGCATGGGATTTGGTTCGCGTGAACCAGTTGGCAGGCTGGTGCTATGTAGCAGGCTTTTACACACTGGATGAGTCACTGGAGATACAGTTAGAATGTGCCAAACTGATGCAGGAGAATTTCGAATCATGGGATGATATGATGGGAAATTATTTGTTGGGTTTTCAGTTCTGGTCATGTGAGACACCCAGAGATGTATATGGCGAAACCGAAAAAAGAAGAAAGATTTACAACAGTTTAAAAAATCTCAGTAACAATCCTTACCAATTAGACTTCAACATGGAACTGGAACGTACATGGAAGAAGCCGTTAGAGGGAATCTGATCTATCGACAGACGGCTTGACAAAGGCTGAAAGATATTATATGATTGGGAATAATTAAAAGCACATAAATGACCTTATTTATGGTGTGGAAGACAAAGATGATGACGAAGAGGAGTACGCATAGACTCTTATCAGAGAGAACAGTCCATCGGCTGCAAGACTGTTTGAAGAAAGATATGCGGAAGGTAGCTTCTGAATCGGTATCCTGAACAAAGCGATATGCAATTTGGCATGTAGGGATACACGCTTAATCCCCGTTAATGGATGAAGAGATATGGAGAATCGCAGATAACAAGTGAGATATTATGTTAACCGATGCTCTATAAAAAAGGTGGTACCGTGAAATAAGACATTTCGCCCTTTACAGACATATCATTATGTTTGCAGAGGGCGTTTTTTTGAATCGAAAACTAAGAAAACCCAGATAGCAACCAAAGGAGAGAGCAATATGAGCAAAGAATTAGCAAAAATCTATGACCCACATGGTCTTGAGGAGAGACTATATCAAAAATGGAATGAGAAGGGATATTTTCATGCTGAGGTAGACAGAAGTAAGAAACCCTTTACGATTGTGATGCCGCCTCCGAATATTACCGGCAAATTGCACATGGGCCATGCATTGGATAACACCATGCAGGATATATTAATTCGTTTCAAAAGAATGCAGGGCTATAATGCACTCTGGGTTCCGGGAACTGACCATGCAGCAATTTCCACTGAGGTCAAGGTAATTGAAGCACTGAAAAATGAAGGAATCGATAAGAATGAACTCGGTAGAGAAGGTTTCCTAAAACGCACATGGGAATGGCGTGATGAGTATGGACGTGCCATTGTGGAGCAGTTAAAGAAGCTGGGTTCCTCCTGTGATTGGGACAGAGAGCGATTTACGATGGACGAAGGCTGTTCGGCAGCAGTTGAAGAGGTATTTATTAACCTGTATAAAAAAGGGTTTATCTATAAAGGCAACAGAATAGTAAACTGGTGTCCTGTATGCCAGACAACGATTTCAGATGCAGAAGTGGAACACGAGGAGCAGCCGGGACATTTTTGGCATATCAAGTACCCAATCGTGGGAACAAAAGCCGCCGAGGCAGCACTTGCCAATAAGGCACCGGAAGCAGGAACGGCAGCAGACGAGTATGTAATCGTAGCAACAACCAGACCGGAAACAATGCTTGGTGATACAGCCCTTGCGGTCAATCCGGATGACGAACGTTATGTAAACCTAATCGGCAAGACAGTACTTCTTCCGCTTGTTAATAAAGAAATTCCTGTGATTGCAGATTCCTATGTAGATAAAGAATTTGGTACCGGTGTTGTTAAGATTACACCTGCGCATGACCCGAATGACTTTGAAGTCGGAAGAAGACATGATTTGCCTGTTATCAATATCATGAATGACGATGCTACCATCAATGCAGACGGTGCCAAATACGCCGGTTTAGAGCGTTATGAAGCAAGAAAGCAGGTAGTGGCGGATCTTGAAGCACAGGGGCTTTTAGAGAAGATAGAAGAGCATACACACAATGTAGGAACGCATGACAGATGCGGAACAACAATTGAGCCTATGGCAAAACAGCAGTGGTTTGTAGCCATGGAAGAACTTGCAAAGCCTGCTATTGAAGTACTAAAGAAGACAAGAGCCGGGGAAAAATCCGAACTTGGAGAACTCAAATTTGTACCGGAGCGTTTTGACAAGACTTATTTACATTGGCTTGAGAATATCAGAGACTGGTGTATCAGCCGTCAGTTATGGTGGGGACATCGCATTCCGGCATATTACTGTGCAG
>DATESB010000130.1:0-12630 GCA_035271065.1 Lachnospiraceae bacterium
TCCGGAATCATAGACGATAAAGAAGAAACGGTAGTAAACGCAGTCAAAGCCGTCGGACTCACTGTCTTAGAAGTAACTTATCAAGGCGAATGGGTATCCGTAACTGCCCAAAAGGATATATAATGAAGTAAAGTAACGTAATGTAATGTAACGGAGAGTGATTGGAAATGTATCAGTTTTTTGTAAACCCCGAACAAATCAACGACAAAGAAGTCACCATAACAGGCACCGATGTCAATCACATCAAAAACGTTCTACGCTTAAAAATTGGTGAAGAAATATCAATTCTAAATGGCATTGACAATTTAGAATACAGATGCGGAATAGAGTCCTTCGAAGAAGACGCAATCATCTGCCGTCTACGTTTCATCAAAGAAGACGGCCTAGAACTCCCTTCCAAAGTATACTTGTTTCAAGGTTTGCCCAAAAGTGATAAAATGGAGTTAATCATTCAGAAAGCCGTAGAACTCGGCGTCCATCAAATCATACCCCTCGCCACCAAACGCGCAGTGGTAAAACTAGACGCCAAAAAAGAAGCTGCCAAGCTCACCAGATGGCGTGCAATTGCCGAGTCCGCCGCCAAACAATCAAAACGCATGCAGATACCACAGGTATCCAACGTAATGACCATAAAAGAAGCCTTGGCATACTGCCAAAACTTTGACATAAAACTAATTCCCTACGAACTAGCCGACAAAACCGGAATGGCAACAACCAAAGAAATTATAAACAGTTTACAACCCAACCAATCAATCGCCATATTCATCGGCCCCGAAGGCGGCTTCGAAGAAGCCGAAGTAACTAAAGCCACAGAGGCTGGTTTTCAACCCATTACTCTAGGACACAGAATTCTCCGCACCGAAACCGCCGGCTTCACCGTCCTAGCCTGGATCATGTACCAATTAGAATTATAAATTATTCCTATATACAACCAACAGCGCTGTGAGAAAAGTGTTTCCCTGAGCAGGGCGTCGTTGGGGTGGTGGGCGCGAAGGGAAATACTTTTTCACAGCGCGTCCGTCGAATTAAAAGAAAGAAGAATTTATCATGCAAATATACCTAGACAATTCAGCAACAACCAGATGTTTCGACTCCGTCCGAACCCTCATGTCCGACATCATGGACCAGTCCTACGGAAACCCATCCAGCATGCATATTGTTGGAATCGAAGCCGAACAATACATCAAATCTGCCAAGAAAACGCTGTCTGATATCTTAAAAGTCACCGAAAAAGAAATCTACTTTACCTCCGGTGGCACAGAATCAGATAACCTGGCAATCATCGGCTGCGCCCTTGCAAACCGACGCGCAGGAATGCACCTAATCACCAATAGAACAGAACATCCCGCCGTGCTGGAACCCATGAAGTACCTAGCAGAACAAGGCTTCAATATCACATATCTTGATACCTACGAAAACGGTATTATCAACACAACACAGTTAGAAGAAGCCATTACAGGAGAAACCACCCTGATATCCATCATGCAGGTAAATAATGAAATCGGTGCAGTACAGCCAATCGAAGAAATCAGCCGATTGATCAAAAAGAAAAATCCAAACACCCTACTCCATGTAGACGGAGTTCAGGGCTTTGGCAAATACAGAACTTATCCCAAGCGAATCGGAATTGATCTGTATTCCGTCAGCGGCCACAAAATTCATGGACCCAAGGGCGTAGGCGTATTGTATGTCAATGAAAAAGTGAAAATTCATCCGATTCTGTTTGGCGGCGGACAGCAAAAAGGATTACGTTCCGGAACAGAAAATGTCCCGGGAATTGCCGGAATTGCTAAGGCTGCAGAAGAAATATACAGGAATTTTGACGAGCAGACAGAAAGTCTATATGCTTTAAAGAAAGATTTCATAGAAAAACTACTTCAGTTAGAAGATGTATCTATTAACGGCGTGACGCAGATATATGACAGTGCCCCACACATTGTCAGTGCATCATTTCGGGGAATACGAAGCGAAGTGTTGCTGCATGCGCTTGAAGACAGAGGAATTTACGTATCTTCGGGTTCAGCATGTGCATCCAATAAACCGGCAGTCAGCGAGACATTAAAAGCAATCGGTCTGGCGAAAGAATTGATGGATTCCACCATTCGCTTCAGTTTTTCAATTGAAACAACGAAGGAAGAATTGGACTACACGATATCAGCCTTACAAGAACTATTGCCTGTATTACGCAAGTATACCAGACATTGATATCCAACATTTAAAAGAAACAAGGGAGAAAAATATGTTTACAGCATTTTTGATTAAATATGCAGAGATTGGATTAAAGGGTAAGAACAGACACCTGTTTGAAGATGCCTTAATGAAGCAAATTCGCTTGTCACTCAAGAAAGTGGAAGGAAAGTTTGAGGTTACAAAGGAACAGGGACGTATCTATATCGAATGCCTTAGTGCATTTGATTTTGAAGAAACTGTAGCGGGATTACAGCATGTGTTTGGTATCACGGGTATCTGCCCGGTTGTACATGTGCAGGATCAGGGCTTTGAAGAATTGCAGAAGGTCATCATTCAATATATGAATGATGTATATCCGGACAAAAATAAAACCTTTAAAGTCAATGCCAGAAGAGCCAGAAAGAATTATCCCCTGACTTCCATGGAAATCAATTGTGAGCTTGGCGGAACAATATTGGATGCCTTTTCGGAAATGAAAGTTGACGTGCATGAGCCGGACATCTTACTCTCAGTGGAAATCAGAGAGAGAATTTATATTTATTCTGAGGTTATTCCGGGTCCGGGAGGAATGCCGGTCGGAAGCAACGGAAAGGCAATGTTATTACTGTCAGGCGGTATTGATTCACCGGTGGCAGGTTATATGGTTGCAAAGCGCGGAGTGAAGATTGATGCGGTTTATTTTCATGCACCACCATATACCAGTGAGCGTGCAAAGCAGAAGGTTGTGGATTTGGCACGCATTGTATCCGCGTATACAGGACCGATTTATCTGCATGTGATTAATTTCACAGACATTCAGTTATACATTTATGAGAAATGTCCACATGAAGAATTGACCATTATCATGCGTCGATATATGATGAAGATTGCAGAACATATCGCACAGGAAACAGAATGCCTTGGTCTGATTACAGGTGAAAGTATCGGGCAGGTAGCAAGTCAGACATTAAAATCCCTTGCAGCAACGAACGAAGTGTGCACCATGCCGGTATATCGTCCGGTCATTGGATTTGATAAACAGGAAATTATTGAAATAGCCAATAAAATCGGTACGTTTGAAACTTCTATTTTGCCGTTTGAAGATTGCTGCACGATTTTTGTGGCAAAACATCCGGTAACAAAGCCAAACCTGAATATTATCAAGCGTTCCGAACGTAATCTGGAAGAGAAGATTGATGAGTTGTTTGCAACGGCAATTGAAACAAAGGAATTGATTGTTGTAGAGTGAGAAGGGATATGAAAACTATCGAGAGTCGAATGTGCAGACCATGGAAGCATGAATACAGAAGCCTCTTTTTACTGGGAGGCTTAATTGGTGTTTTGTGCTTTATTTGTGTATATGGTGTTCAAATCTTAGATTTTTCTTATACTGCATGGCTGATGAATGGAGATATTGACCTGAGACAGCATTATCTCGGTTGGTGCCATTATCGGAACAGTGATTGGCATTTACCGATTGGGCTGATTGACTCCTTGTTGTATCCTACGAGTGTGTCTGTGATTTGGACGGATTCTATTCCGCTCTTTGCAGTATTCTTTAAGCTATTTCGCAGTATTCTGCCGGAAACCTTTCAGTATTTTGGATTATTTGGTTTGCTTTCGTTTGCTATGCAGGGCGGCATCTCAACGTTATTAGTCCGCAAATTAACAGATCGTAAACATCTATGTCTTTTGATGGCACCGTTTTTTATTCTCAGTTTTACGGTATTGCAGAGGATGTATTATCATACGGCGCTTTCGGCACAATGGATTATTCTACTGGCCTTGCTTATTTGGTTTTACTGTGATACATGCAGCACGGTGAAAAAGTGTGGTATTTGGGCGGCGATGGGTATTTTGTGCGTATCTGTTCATTCTTATTTTGTCCCGATGGTTGGCTTGATTATGTTAGGTAGTCTGGCAGATGATGTTTTAAAATGCAAAGAAAAGAAAAAGGCGGCTATTCATGCAATTGTAACAGTTGCTTCGTATTGTGCAGCAGTACTTGCAATGCTTTTTCTGCTGGGAGCGTTTTATGAAGACGCATCTCCAGTAGGCGAGGGAATCGGAACCTTTGGCAGTAACCTTAATACGTTTGTTAATCCGCTGGAGCACTCAGCTTTGTTTTCCGGCTTACCGTTATATTATGATTTTCAATATGAGGGCTTTGGATATCTGGGCGCCGGAATGTTGATGCTTGGTATTGGGGCAGTTTGCATTCTTGCATACACGTGGAATAAGAAAAAAGTGCATATTTCAAAAGCATTTTTATACAGACATTCTTCAAAAGTGATTTTATTGCTGGTTGCATTGATATTTTTTTTATTAGCAGTGTTACCCATGGTCACAATCGGAAGTATCAAGTTAGTTGGAATACCGTATCCTGCATTTATAGAAAAAGTAATGAATATCTTCCGATCAAATGGCAGGTTTATTTGGATTCCGATGTATATCATCATGTTTGGTATTATAGCAATCTATATCAGATATATGCCAAATAATTCAATCAATCAGAAAGGGCGGAGCGGCAGAAACATTATACTGACTGTGGTATTGACATTCGGATTGCTGCTGCAACTCTTTGATGTTTCAAAAATGGTTTTGGAAAAGCAGAATTATTTCATGAAGACAGAGCAGACATATGAGTCTCTTTGGGATGAAATGGACGCCGAGAATATAGCAAATTACAAGCATTTTGTATTTATGTATCTTGAAAATGATTGGATTATGGATACGGCATACTATGCGTATTATCATGATATGACGTTGAATAACTATTATTATGCACGTAGCTATGACACACAGATAGAGAAAGAAATTGCAAGATATCGTGATGAAATTGCAAAGGGAATGATTCGTGAAGATGTAATATATATATTTAGGGAACAGGATTTACAGGAGTTGTCTGTGCCGAAGGAACTGCAGCTTACAGAATTTGATGGTCATATCATCGGTACCAAATACGGTTTATAGGTACAAAAAAAGGACAACTGCTTATGTAACGAGTGGCAAATGTCCTTTGGTTGTCTCATCAATTAATCTAAGAGTATGGAAACCCTTAGATGTTTGGATAGATGTTCTTATACAAGATATGGCTTAATAATAGCCAAAACATCTTCCGCATTGTCTTCTGCATGGATATTTAAGTCGATTGGCTTAGATAAATCCAAACTGAAGATTCCCATGATTGATTTAGCATCGATAACATATCTTCCTGATACTAAGTCGAAATCATAGTCGAATTTCGTAATATCATTTACAAATGATTTTACTTTGTCGATAGAATTCAAAGAAATTTGTACAGTTTTCATACTAAAAACCTCCTTTTTATTTTCTTTCACTCTATATATTAAAGGTATGGTAATTAATTGTCAATATCAAAACAGTACAAAAATTAAGGAGTTTCTTATGAAAAAGGTAGCATTACATAACCTTGGATGCAAGGTAAATGCATATGAAATGGAAGTTGTGCAACAATTACTGACAAAAAACGGGTATCTTATTGTGCCGTTTGCTGAATATGCGGATATTTATATTGTAAATACGTGCAGTGTAACAAATATTGCGGACAGAAAATCACGTCAGATGTTACATAAGGCAAAGAAGCAAAATCCAGATGCAATCGTGATTGCCATGGGTTGTTATGCACAGACGGATACTGAGGGTGCAAATGAAGATGCGAGCGTAGATTTAATTATCGGGAATAATCGTAAGAAAGATTTAATCCAAATTATTGACGAGTATGAGAAACAGCATCTGAGCAAAAGCAAGACACTGCAGGGCACTACGGTATTAGACATTGCAACACAAAAAGAATACGAAGAACTGAAACTGACACAGACGGCTGAACATACACGTGCCTATATTAAGGTGCAAGACGGCTGTAACCAATTCTGCAGTTATTGTATCATTCCGTATGCCAGAGGACGTGTTCGAAGCAGACAATTACAGGATGTTTTGGATGAAATAAAGGGACTGGCTCAAAAAGGTTATCAAGAGGTAGTACTGACCGGCATTCACTTAAGTTCTTACGGAGTTGATTTTGGGGACGGAACCGACCTGCTGCAACTTGTGCAGGAGGTACATGCAATTGAAGGTATTAAGAGGATTCGGCTTGGTTCATTGGAGCCGAGAATTGTGACAGAGGAATTTGCAAAAGCACTTGCCAATATGGAAAAGGTATGTCCGCATTTTCATTTATCATTACAAAGTGGTTGTGATGAGACATTAAAAAGAATGAATAGACGCTACGATACAAGAGAATACTATGAAAAAGTGCAAATTTTACGCAGGTATTTTATGAAACCGGCACTGACGACGGATGTGATTGTGGGATTTCCGGGAGAAACTGTACAGGAATTTGAGCAGACATTGGATTTTCTGGAACAAGTAAATTTCTTTGAAGTACATGTGTTTAAATATTCCCGCCGTAAAGGAACACCGGCAGACAGAATGCCTAACCAATTGACGGAAGCGGCTAAAACAGAAAGAAGTACAGCACTGATTGCAGAGCAGAGTCAAAAGTCACGTGCATACAGAGAGCGCCTAATCGGCAATAAGATAGAAGTACTGATTGAGGAGAGCAGAACAATCGACGACAAGGTTTATCAGATTGGGCATACGAAGGAATACGTGAAAGCAGCGGTGATGACGGAGCAGGATTTGACCAATTGTATCGTGGCAGGGCATGCGCTTCGGATGCTCACCGATGAAATCCTTGAATTTTCCCAAGATATAGAGTAAAATGAAAAATGGATGATAAGCAAATGATGGAGGTGTATGAGTATGCAGGATTTGGGGAATACACAATATTTTAAAGTAGAGACCGAACCGGAAACAGGGGTAAAAGTCGTATTGTCGACCGTGTATGAAGCACTTACAGAAAAGGGATATAATCCGGTCAATCAAATTGTTGGATATATTATGTCGGGTGATCCGACTTATATTACAAGTCATAATAATGCAAGAAGTCTTGTCATGAAGGTGGAGAGAGACGAACTTGTGGAAGAATTATTGACGGAGTACATCAAAAATAACGGATGGAAATAAAGGAGGGGTCATGCGTATATTAGGCTTAGATTTCGGTTCTAAGACAGTTGGCGTTGCAGTCAGCGATCCGCTGCTTATTACCGCACAGGGTGTTGAAATCATCCGTAGAGATTCTGAGAATAAGCTGCGCAGGACGCTTGCCAGAATTGAAGAACTGATTGCAGAGTATGAGGTTTCGACCATTGTGCTCGGGTTACCGAAGAACATGAACAATACAATCGGAGAACGTGGTGAAAAAACCATGGCATTTCAGGAGACCCTCATGAAAAGGACGGGTCTTGAAGTTGTGTTATGGGACGAGCGTTTGACTACGGTAGCAGCGGATAAAGCAATGATTGAGAGCGAAATACGGAGAGAGAATAGGGGCAAGTACGTAGATGAGATTGCTGCTATTTTCATTTTGCAGGGGTATTTGGACTATTTAAAGAGAAAGGTATAGGGTTTATATGGAGAAAGTAGTATTTACACCCGAGGGCGCAGATGAAAGTACGGAGAGCGTCGAATTTTTTGTATTGGAACAGACGCGAATTAGCGGAATGAATTATATTTTGGTAACTGATACAGAAGAAGGGGATGGAGAGGCATTAATCTTAAAAGACATTGCTTCAGAACAGGATAGCGAGAGTACATATGAAATCGTCTCAGATGAGACGGAACTTTTTGCGGTAGCAAAAGTATTTGAAGAAATGATGGAGGACATTAAGTTTGAAACAACATAGAATGAATAAAGATGTAGACAGAAATAATCTCTCAAAACTAAAGATTATTCCTTTGGGTGGCTTAGAGCAGATAGGAATGAATATTACTGCATTTGAATATGAGGACAGTATTATTGTAGTAGATTGCGGATTGGCATTTCCGGAGGATGATATGCTGGGAATAGACATGGTTATTCCTGATACTACCTATTTGCAGGATAATATTGATAAAGTAAAAGGATTTGTGATTACGCATGGACATGAGGATCATATCGGTGCGTTGCCGTATGTGATGAGGGATGTATGCGTTCCTATTTACGCGTCCAAATTAGCCATGGCATTAATTGAAAATAAGTTTAAAGAACACAACTTACTAAAGACCACAAAACGTAAGGTGGTGAAAAGCGGACAGTCAATTAATTTAGGACAATTCAGGATAGAATTTATTAAAACAAATCATAGTATTGCGGATGCAAATGCACTTGCTATTTATTCACCTGCAGGAATCGTAGTACATACAGGTGATTTTAAAGTGGATTACACACCGGTATTCGGAGATGCAATTGATTTGCAGCGCTTTGCCGAAATTGGTAAAAAGGGTGTTCTTGCCTTGATGTGTGACAGTACAAATGCAGAACGTCCGGGATTTACCAATTCTGAGAGGACTGTCGGCAAGGCTTTTGACAGTATTTTTGCGGATCATAAGAATACCAGAATATTTGTAGCAACCTTTGCGTCCAATGTGGACAGAGTTCAGCAGATTGTGGATTCAGCATATAAATATGGGCGAAAAGTGGTAGTTGAAGGACGCAGTATGGTTAACGTTATTCAGACGGCAAGTGAACTTGGCTTTATTACTATACCGGATAAGACGCTAATTGATATTGAACAACTGAAGAATTATCCTGATGAGCAAACGGTGATTATCACTACGGGAAGCCAGGGAGAGTCTATGGCGGCGCTCAGCAGAATGGCAAGTAATATTCATAAAAAGGTAACCATTAAGCCGGGCGATACAGTCATTTTCAGTTCTAATCCGATACCTGGTAATGAAAAGGCGGTTTCAAAAGTTATTAATGAATTATCCATGAAGGGCGCCGATGTTATATTCCAGGATACACATGTATCGGGACATGCCTGTCAGGAAGAAATTAAACTGATTTATTCATTGGTACAACCGAAGTATGCCATTCCCGTGCATGGAGAATATAAGCATTTGAAGGCACAGGCAAAGTTAGTACGTGAACTTGGAGTTCCGAAGGTAAATATTTTTATTTTATCAAGTGGAGATGTGCTTGAGCTATGTGAAGATACGGCAGAGGTTACCGGACAGGTACATACCGGAGCTATCTTTGTGGATGGTCTTGGTGTAGGAGATGTCGGTAATATTGTATTGAGAGACAGACAACACTTGGCAGAAGATGGTATTATGATTGTTGTTATGACACTTGAAAAAGGAACCAATCAACTGCTTGCCGGACCGGATATTGTATCCAGAGGATTTGTTTATGTTAGGGAATCGGATGAGATTATGGACGAAGCCAAGGATGTGGTGATGGATTCGCTAATGGCGATGCTCAATAAGAACATCACAGACTGGGGCAAGATTAAGAACACCATTAAGGATGATCTCAGCAGTTACGTGTGGAAGAAGACCAAAAGAAGACCTATGATTATGCCGATTATCATGGAGGTTGTGCAGTAATAAACGAGGACGGCATTTGGAGGAAGAACCATGGAACAACTTGAGGCAGCAGTCAGAAACTTAATTGATGTGTTGAAACAGACACAAGAGTATCAAAGTTATCAGGAAAATGTGAAAGCGATTCGGGATGATGTCGAGATAAAATCAAAGATAGACGAACTGAGGTCGTTGAATTATTTGATGCAGAACACACCGGAAGGCGCAGCGTCAGTGGAAAATGAAGAGCGTCTGGAGGAACAGTTTGAACGGTTGTGTGAAGATTCAAGGGTCAATGATTTTATGCAGGCAGAGATAGATTTCTGCCGGATGTTTCAAGATATTATGATGCAGATTACACAGGAGATAGATTTTGAGTAAAAATCTTTCTTCGGGAGGAAACGAAGTGAAAATAAAACAACTTACATTTTCATTTATAGGAACAGTGATTAGAATAGTCATTATTGCGGTAGCTGCACTGCTTATTTATAAAGCGGGACAGAAAGCGTATGATTTTGGTTACAGAGTATTTGCAGAAGAAGCAATGTCTCCGGCGCCCGGTCGGGATGTGGAGGTTTCGATTACACAGGGCAAGGGTGCTTATGATGTAGGTAAGATGCTGGAAGAAAAGGGCTTGATTCGAGATGCACAGCTATTCATGTTACAGGAGAAATTATCCGGTTATAAGGATAAGATGCAACCGGGGGTTTATACATTGAATACATCTATGACGGCAGAGGATATGCTGAAAGTCATGTCAGCCAATGCACCAGAAGAAACAGAGGATGGCGGAACAGAGGAAAGTGCACCTGTTTCGAATGATGTAAGTACGTCAGATAATATTGTGATGCCGACAAATGCTGATGGTGTTATAGAAGGAGAACTGCCGGCAGGTGCTGAGGGTGAAGATACAGAAGCGGAAACAGATACAGAGCAGACGGGCGAAGAGGGTACAGATACAGAGGGAACGCAAGAATGATTACAGACGAGAGAATTGTGGCATATATCAATTCCTTAGATAAAGGAAACACTACGTTTCTAAATGAAATAGAAGAAGAGGCCCTTAGAACAAGAATCCCGATTATTCGTCGTGAAATGCAGAGTCTGTTGAAATTATTGCTTGCTATGAACAGACCGACAAGTATCTTGGAGGTTGGAACAGCAATTGGATTTTCTGCTCTGCTTATGTCGGAATATGCACCAAAAGTTTGTCGGATTACAACGATTGAGAAATATGAAAAGAGAATTCCGATTGCAAAGAGCAATTTTGCAAAGGCACAAAAGGAAGATGTTATCACATTGTTAGAGGGTGATGCAACAGATATTCTGCAACAATTAGTGAGTGAAAAGTTGAAATCGGATGCAGTAGGTTATGATTTCATCTTTATGGATGCGGCAAAGGGACAATATTTGAATTTTCTGCCGGATGTATTACAGTTGCTGAATACCGGTGGACTGTTAGTGACAGATAATGTGTTGCAGGATGGAGATATTATTGAATCCAGATTTGCGGTTACAAGAAGAAACAGAACCATACATGCGCGTATGCGCGATTATTTATATGAATTGATGAACAGTGAATTACTGACAACATCAATACTCCCAATCGGAGACGGTGTAACGGTCAGTGTGAAGAAATGAGAGAGTGGTAATGAAGAAACCGGAATTATTGATTCCCGCAAGTTCTCTTGAAGTATTGATGACAGCGGTGAATTACGGCGCAGATGCTGTCTATATCGGAGGAGAAGCTTTTGGTCTCAGAGCAAAAGCAAAGAATTTCTCAAAGGAAGATATGGAACAGGGAATTGTGTTTGCACATGAACATGGTGTAAAGGTTTATGTGACAGCGAATATATTGGCACATAATGAGGATTTGTCGGGTGCACGTGAATACTTTGCGGAACTACAATCTATGAAGCCGGATGCGTTGATTATATCTGATCCCGGCATGTTTATGATTGCAAAAGAAGTATGTCCGGAAATTGAGATACATATCAGTACACAGGCGAATAATACAAATTACTTGACATATGATTTTTGGTACCGACAGGGTGCAAAGCGTGTGGTATCTGCCCGCGAGTTGTCGTTAAAGGAAATCAAAGAAATCAGAGAACGTATTCCGGCAGATATGGAGATTGAAAGTTTTGTGCATGGAGCAATGTGTATCTCTTATTCAGGAAGATGTCTGTTGAGTAATTATTTTACGGGACGCGATGCAAATCAAGGGGCATGCACACATCCGTGTCGCTGGAAATATGCAATTGTGGAAGAGACGCGGCCCGGCGAATATATGCCGGTGTATGAGAATGAAAGAGGAACTTTTCTCTTTAACTCCAAGGATTTATGTATGATAGAGTATATTCCCGAGATGGCAGATGCAGGAATTGACAGCCTTAAGATAGAAGGCAGGATGAAGACAGCACTCTATGTGGCAACTGTGGCAAGAACGTATCGTAAGGCATTGGATGACTTCTTTGAGTCGGAAGAGTTATATCATAAGAATATGGAATGGTATAGGGAAGAGATATCGAAATGTACCTATCGACAGTTTACAACGGGCTTCTATTTCGGAAAACCGGATGAAAATACACAGATTTATGATAGTAATACGTATATTAAGGAATATACGTATCTTGGAATTGTAGGAGACGAGACGGAACAGGATTGTTTTTTGTTAGAGCAGAAGAATAAGTTTTCGGTAGGTGAAATGATAGAAATCATGAAACCAAACGGAGATAACATAGAAGCGCAGGTGCTTTCCATACAGGATGATCAGAGACAGGAACAGGAAAGTGCACCACACCCCAAGCAGCAACTTTTTGTAAGGTTAAGTGTGAAACCTGAACGTTATGATATTCTGAGACAAAAAAGTTGATTTTCCAAAAACGAATACGGTTATGAACGGGAGGTTAAATATGAAACTGCTTACGGCAATTATACCCTGTTACAATGAGGAGCAGGCAATTCCGTTTTTCTATGCAGAAATGCAAAAAACAATCGAGACATTCAGTGTCAAATATCCGGAAGTGGAAT
>DATESB010000131.1:0-25205 GCA_035271065.1 Lachnospiraceae bacterium
CATCCAGTCGGTCTGGACGATGACTTTGTCGGCTTTTCTGACGGAATGATTGATGAGGGCTCCAATCAAGTACTGGTAGATGGCATATTCTCGTTCGTTCTTTTTGAAGAAAGAGAATTTTTTTATGGTTTGAAAACCAAGGGGCTGATGTACGTATAATATTTGTTTGCCTTTGTAGCCGCAGGTCAATGTGTTTTGTAGCGAAAAAACAACATCTGGGTTTAACGCTTTGATAAAGGCGCTACCTGTGATGAGGTCAAATTTCAGGCGGTTTAGCCAACTGCTTTTGACTTCTGTCATGATACGTACTTTTATGCGCTCTGTTTCTTTTATGTAGTCTCCGCCGACTAAGAATATCCATTCGTTTTCGGTATCATTTGTGGCTACATAATGATAGAAATCTGTAAGTATCGATAAGGCGCCTGTTTTGCTGGCTGCTATATCGTTGACTACTATTCTCAATTTATTTACCCCTTATTTGCCCCATACTGTTTTGTTTACAATTTCGGTGTAGCTTTGAATCAGTTTTACGACTTTGACGGATACGTTTGTATCAGCGTAGTCTTCTGCCATGACTACTTCTTCATTGTTACGATGCATTGCTACTGCAAGTTCTGTTGCCTGCTCTACATCTTTGAATTTGATGCCGCCAACTACGATAGTTCCTTTGTCAAGAACTTCAGGACGCTCTGTGGAGGTTCTGATTAGGACACCCGGAAAATGCAGCATTGCCGACTCTTCGGATAATGTACCGCTGTCCGAAAGAACGCAGAAAGCATTCATCTGTAGTTTGTTATAGTCTAAGAACCCGAAGGGCTTCAGATTAGAGACCAACGGGTGGAACTCGAACTTTCTTTGTTCAATGAACTTCATGGAACGGGGATGTGTCGAGTAGATGACAGGCATCTGATATTTTTCTGCAATGTGATTGATTGCATTCATCAAATCCATGAAATTGTCTTCTAAATCGATATTTTCTTCTCTGTGTGCCGATACGAGAATGTATTTATTTTGCTCCAAATTAAGTCTGGTCAGAACATCACTTTTTTCGATTTCTGTCATGTGATCGCGTAACACCTCTCGCATAGGAGAGCCTGTCACAAATATAGTCTTGCCGTCAATGCCTTCCGAAAGCAAATATCTTCTGGAATGCTCTGTGTAGGGCATATTAATATCTGAAATGTGGTCTACAATCTTTCGATTGATCATTTCGGATACATTCCAATCCCAACAGCGATTGCCTGCTTCCATATGGAAAATGGGTATCTTCAGACGCTTTGCAGAAATGGCAGATAACGCAGAGTTGGTATCTCCCAACATTAACACTGCATCCGGCTTTTCTTTTTGCATGAGCTCGTAGGATTTAGCAATGATATTTCCCATTGTTTCACCTAAATTTACACCCACGCTGTCTAAATAATGATCCGGTTCACGCAGAGATAAATCTTCAAAAAAAATCTTATTCAGTGTGTAATCATAATTCTGTCCGGTGTGTACTAAAATATGGTTGAAGTATTTGTCTGCACACTTTAATACCGCTGATAATCGAATGATTTCAGGTCTGGTTCCGACAATTGTCATAAGCTTCAATTTTCCCATTTCATTTTCCTCCTGATTTGCATATAAAAACAGTTATCTGTCATTTGAAATCTCAACTTCCATATGATAGGTATCCGGTTTGTTCGAATCAAAGGCTTCATTTGCCCACATGATGGTAATCATGTCTTCGGTGCCTTCATTGGTAATATCATGGGTGTAGCCGGTCGGAATATCCACTACAGTCAATTCTTCACCAGATACATGATATTCTATCACCTTGTCCGAATCAATCTGCCGAAAGCGGATGCAACCTTGACCTTTTACCACCAAGAATTTTTCATTCTTGGTGTGATGCCAATGCTTTCCTTTGGTAATACCGGGCTTGCTGATATTGACAGAAACCTGCCCCCTGTCCGGTGTCTTGATAAATTCTGTAAAGGAACCTCTTTCGTCTGTATTCATTTTAAGAGGATATGCAAACCCATTCTCCGGAAGGTAACTCAGATAAGTACTGTAAAGTTTCTTCTCAAATTCATTGCTGATATCCGGTACATTTAATGTCTTGCGACTTTCTTTGAAGGAATACAACAATTCAACAATCCTGCCAAGTGATATCGTATGCACGGTAGGTACCATGCAAAATTGTCCAACCTTGTTTTCTTTTCCTACTAGTGCCGCAATAAATTCTTCTATCACATCATCAATATAGACTAAATTCATAATAACCGTTGGATCATTCACTTTGATTTCAAGGTCATTTGCGATATTATTGCAAAATGTTGCTACACCGCTGTTATAATTTGGTCTGCACCACTTACCGAATACATTCGGAAGTCTATAGACAATCGCTTTTGCACCTGTCTCTTTTCCATAGGCAAACATCAAATCTTCGCCTGCTTTTTTGCTTTTTCCATAAGGATTATCCAATTCAGCCTGTATGGAGGAAGTAATCAGGATAGGCGCTTTGTTTCCGTTTTCTCGTAATTTCTGAAGTAAAACGGAGGTAAAGCCAAAGTTTCCTTCCATGAATTCTTTCTCATCCTTGGGACGATTGACGCCTGCAAGATGGTATACAAAATCACATTCCTTTGCGTAATACGTCAGTTCCTCTTCTGTTGAATCAATGTCGTATGCAAATAAATCCTTATAGCCACGATTGCGCAGTTCCCATATTAAATTTTTACCTACAAAGCCTTTGGCTCCGGTTATCAGAATCTTCATATGTGTTTTCCTATTTTGCATTCCATGCTTCAAGTTCTTCTCGCAGATCCTGAAGACTCAATAGTTTCTCTTTTACCTGTTCTACATTGAGTATCTCTGTATTATTGGAATTAAACTCTGTTAATTGTGCTCTCTTTTGATTGCCTTCAATGAAATATTTATCATAATTCAAGTCTCTCTGATCTGCCGGAACTCGATAAAATCCGCCCATATCAGTTGCTCTAGCACATTCCTCATTGGTTAATAAGGTTTCATACATCTTCTCACCGTGTCTGATACCAATTACCTTGACTTCATTATCTGCATGGAACAATTCTTTTACCGCCTGTGCCAATACTTCTATTGTACATGCCGGAGCCTTCTGTACCATGATATCTCCCGCCTGCGCGTGTTCAAACGCAAAAATGACAAGTTCAACCGCCTCTTCCAAACTCATGATAAAACGCGTCATCTTCGGTTCTGTAACCGTCAGTGGCTTTCCTGCCTTGATTTGTTCTATAAACAAAGGAATAACGGAGCCTCTTGAATACATAACATTACCGTATCTGGTTCCGCAAATTAAAGTCTTGTCTGCATCCACAGTTCTTGATTTTGCAACAAATACCTTTTCCATCATTGCCTTGCTTGTCCCCATTGCATTGACCGGATAGGCAGCCTTGTCCGTTGACAGGCAGATAACCTTCTTTACACCGGCCTCAATTGCAGCTGTCAGTACATTATCTGTACCGAATACATTTGTCTTTACTGCTTCCAGTGGGAAGAATTCGCAACTTGGCACCTGCTTTAGTGCTGCTGCATGAAAGATATAGTCCACTCCAAGCATTGCATCCTTCACGCTCTGCAAATCACGTACATTTCCGATATAATATTTAATCTTCTCATTGTGATAATCATGACGCATGTCATCCTGCTTTTTTTCATCCCTGCTGAAAATACGAATTTCCTTAATATCGGTATCTAAAAACCGTTTGAGCACTGCATTTCCAAACGATCCTGTTCCTCCGGTAATTAGTAATGTTTTTCCGCTAAACATATCTTGACTCATTTTTTCTCTCCTTATCTATCAATACAAATGTTTTTCCAGTTGTTCCACGGAACGACTGACTAAAAAGTGATTCTCTAAATATGTCCTGCCATTCTTCCCGTACTGCACGCGCATATCTTTATCTTCGCACAGCATTCTGACCTTACCTGCAAAACCGTCAATATCATCAGATGCAATCCATAATCCACATTGCGCTTCACTTTCAACCAGTTGTCGAATATCTGTAATTCGGTCCGTACAGGCAAGAATCGGTTTACTCATTGCCAGATAGGACAAAGTTCTCGATGGGTAATTAGGAATGGTAAAACGGGCATCCAACGAAATAATACCAACATCACAACTCTGCATCAATAAATGATATTCATCCACCGGAATGAAATCCACAATGGCTGCGTTGACACTGTGTTTTAATGCCGACTCTAGTTTCTGCTTCTCGCTGCCGTTACCAACAAACAAAAAGAACGCCCTCTCATAGTCTGCCACCGAATTGATTGCCTTAATCAGATAATTGATTGCCTGCGGCTTTCCGAGATTTCCACCAAATACAAATACTGTTCTATCTTGCGGTATTCCATATTGCTCTCTTATGCTCTCTACTGACCGCAATCCTTCTGTATTAAGTGCTTCATCCAGCTTCTCAAGCTTGATTGTATTCGGAAATAACTCCACCTTACCGCGTTCTATCTCCGGATTGTGTAAAAAGAGATAGTTGATATTTGCCTCGGACATACATCCAATGGTATCTGAAACAGCGTATAACTTTTCTTCTTTTCGCTTAAAAAATCGATGCAATAAACTTCCTTCACGGAAAAGTCCGATATCTACCGCGTTTTGTGGAAAAATATCTTTTAGCATCAGATAAGAACGACAACCAAACCTTTTTCTGCAATATGCCACAACACTTGCAAATGTTACTGGTGGCGTTGCATATAACACAAGATCAAAGGTTTCTTTCCCCAAATACTGCTTAATCGCCCGTTTGAAATATGGCTCTATTTTCAAGGTATTGATTCCCTTTTTAACAAAATTAACACGAAACAATTCACCAACCAGTACGCGAAGAAGCCTGATGCCATGTTCCTCACTCAAGGATGTATTCGCTATATGCTTTGCATTGTCTGCTTGAACGACTGTCACTCGATGTCCGATTGTTGTTAACTCATTAATCAAATCAGAATAGATTCCTTCTTCAGTCAAATCAATCTCGGACAAGGTCAGATATAAAATGTTTTTGCCCATTGTGCCATCCTTCTATTTAATCATGATCTCATTATACTTCATCATGTATTTACCAAGTTCATACTGCCCGATTTCTTCCGCATTCTCATTGCCCCGCAGATTATTGAGGATCAGTTTCGGTACATTCATACCGCATTCATAAGCATGCGGATAACCTCCTCCAAACCTCGGATTTACTTCTGAGATATAGTAAGTTTCGTTTATCTTAAAGATATCAATATCAATGATGCCTCTCAGACCCATATTCTCTACAAAATTTTTGATTAAATTAAAGAGCGTAACATCCTTAATCGAAACAGATTTATCTGTTTCTCCGGCACGCATTACTATTTTCTCTTTTACAAAAATAGCCTTCGTCTTACCGGATATCATATCTACATAAACATCCGCACCGTATTCTGTTCCATTCATATACTCCTGTACCATCAAATCGTCATAAAGCGAGAACAATACCTCTATTTCTTTTGGTCCTGTTACTTGGTTGATATTGATGCTGGCACTTCCCCTTACCGGCTTCACAAATACCGGAAATTTAATCTCTCCGGCACGTAATGCATCAAAGAAATCCTCTTTTGTCACATAGCATTTTCCTGTTGGAATCGAAAGTTCCAACAGCTTTTGATACATTCGATATTTATCAAAACATGTTTCTACCGCTTCATACGGTGAAATAATCGGCACACAGCCAACCTCCAAAAAAGCTTCCTTATTTGCAGCAAGCAAAGAAAGTTCGGGATCAATTAACGAAAATACTCCGTCAATCTTTTCTTTACGGCAAATATCGAGAATAACATCCAGATATCCCGGTTCTGTAATTCTGGGTACAATATAATGCGCATCAGCATCATAAATTGCCGGTGCCAAATCAGAACAATCCGTTGCAATTACTTTGCCCTTACGCCCTAATTCCTTCTTGAAATACTGCACAATCTTATTTCTGGTTCCTGCACTGAGAATCAATATATTCATTCTAATCATTTCCTTTTCTGATCTTCAAAAAATAGCGGTGTTCCACCTGTATGAATGAACAGAACATTTTTGTCGGTCATGTTTCTTTCTGTCAGATACGCATTCATACCACAAAAAGCTTTTCCTACATAGGTAGTGTCCATCGGAATACCCTCATACTTCATAACAGTATCAATCGTATTCAAAACCTCTTGGTCATACTCACCATATCCACCCTTGCGGTATGCATCTTCAAATATCAGATAGTCGGATATGTCAGGGCGTTCAATCTCTTCACATTCCTTCAAATACTGCCTAATGCAATCCTCTATCACCTGACGACCGTGTTCTGCTCTGCGCGCAATACTGATACCGACAATCCGTTGATTCACCACATTCGAAAGCATCTGTCCACACACTAAACCTGCTTGTGTCGTCCCCGTTCCCGAAGCATGGAACACATAATCAAAGTGTATTCCTGTTTCCTTCTCATACTGAAGTATCTCGCCATACGCCTCTACATAGGACGCTATTCCAAAGTTTCCATGTCCGCCGCCCATAATGAAATAGGGATGTTTACCCTTTTGTCTCAAATCTTCTAATCTTTGGTCTATCTTCTCGCTCACTCGATCCACAGCACAAGTTTCAATGGTTGCACCAAATGAGGTGACCAATCTGGAATTAGTCGTCTCTTTATAATGCTCTTCAGGAGAAATGATATGACACTCTATTCCCATTGCCGCTGCCATATTGGCGATAATCCTACCATGATTGGAACTGCCGCTTCCATAAGTTACAAGGATATCCGGCTGTTTCTCCATAATATCGCGATAGAAGAAACGTGCTTTTCGTGCCTTGTTTCCACCAAAACTAAACGGCACAAAATCATCTCTTTTGATATACATGCGATTCTTGGTATATGCGTGATTGAGTTCATAAACTGGTGTTGCCTGTAACGGGTCCGACAAAATCGGAATTTGCTTCATATCTTACCCTTTCATCTGCTGCGGTACACATCAAAATCTTCTACTGTTTGCTCTGAACCGGATAATGTATCTTCTCGTTTCAAAACTTTTCCGATTGTCATCCAAATAATCTTTACATCCATGACAAAAGAACACTGTTTTACATATTGAATGTCATAGGAAAAACGCTCTTCCCAATTAAGTGAATTACGCCCATTTACCTGTGCAAGACCAGTCAATCCCGGTCGTACGCTATGGCGCAGTTTTTCCTCTTCTGTATAATATGGCAGATACTTTATGAGAAGTGGACGTGGTCCGACAATGCTCATATCACCCTTGAATATATTCAGCAGTTCCGGCAGTTCATCCAAACTTGTAGAACGCAGTTTCTTACCAAAGGAATTCAGACGTGCTTCATCCGGCAGCAAATCCCCTGCCTCATCCGTTTCATTCGTCATAGAGCGAAACTTATACATATCAAATATTTGTTCATTCTTCCCCGGACGCTTCTGTCGAAACAAAACCGGTCTGCCGAGTTTTGATGCTACCAAAATCGCCATCACCAGATAAATCGGAGACAGAAGAACGATTGCAATACCTGATATGATGATGTCAAAAATACGTTTTACAAATCTTTGATAGATCATTTTCCGAATAATCCCCTAATCAGTCTTGTTATCAGTTGCATATCTTCTTCGGTATTCTTAATATCAGACGGCAGGCAAATACCTCTCATGAATATATCCTCTGCCACACTGATGCCATCCTTTACTTGTACAAATCCATTATCCTTGAAGATAGGCTGTAAATGCATCGGTTTCCAAATTGGGCGAGTTTCAATGTTCTCTTTTTCCAATACATCTGCCATCATAAGTGGCGTCACACTACAATCCTTAGGCAGGGTCAGGCAGGACAGCCAGAAATTCGGTTCTGAATCCGCCATGTATGGATTCATTGTAATCTCCGAAATATCTTCAAATGCCTTTTTATAATATAAATAAATTTCTCTCTTCTTTGCCACATGTTCATCCAAATGCTTCATTTGACCACGACCAATCCCCGCCACTACATTCGACATTCTGTAATTATATCCGATTTCCTTATGTTCATAATGCTTAGCAGGTTCCCTTGACTGTGTTGCCAAAAACAAAGCCTTCTTTGTATAAGCTTCATTGTCGGATACCATCATTCCGCCACCGGATGAAGTAATAATCTTGTTTCCGTTAAATGAAAAAATGCCAATATCGCCAAATCGTCCTGTCGGTATTCCCTGATAGGTTGCACCAAGTGATTCCGCTGCATCCTCTATCATGGGCACACCATGCTTTTTACAAATAGCTGCTATTTGATCAAGCTTTGCAGGTGTTCCATATAAATTGGCAACAATAACCGCCTTTGCCTCAGGATATTCTTCAAAAGCCCGTTCAAGCGCCTTTGGACACATATTCCAGGTTTCTTCCTCACTGTCGATAAACACAGGTATGCCTCCGACATATGTAATCGGATTTGCTGTTGCCGAAAAAGTAAGCGACGAACAAAACACAACATCGCCTCTGCCAATTCCCAGTACCTGAAATGCCAAATGAATAGCAGCCGTCCCGGCACTGAGTGCCGTAGCATGCTTGATACCCGTGTATTTTATGATATCTTCTTCAAAGCCTGTTACATTCGGTCCAAGCGGTGCCACCCAATTTGTATCAAATGCATCCTGAATATATTGCATTTCTTCTCCGTGCATCGTTGGACATGACAGATAAATTCTCTTTTTATCCACTATTTCTCGCCATCTTTCCTTCTTTTATAGGTTGGTACAATCTGAAGTACCCATTTTCTGATTTCATCATCATCTGCTTCAATCTTTGAATCACTCTTCAGTTCTTCAAGTTGTGCAAAGAATTCATCTTCTTTAAATTCAATCGGTTTTCCGATGTGTATTAACTTATTAGCCGTTTCCTGCATGCCTTCTTCCTTCATCAGCAGTTCTTCATACAATTTTTCTCCCGGACGCAATCCGGTAAACTGTATCTGAATGTCTTCTCCCGGCACATATCCCGAAAGTCTGATTAAGTTCATTGCCAAATCAAGAATACGAACCGGCTCTCCCATATCAAGTACAAAGATTTCTCCTCCCTTTGCATACGCGCCTGCCTGTAGCACAAGTGAAACAGCTTCCGGAATGGTCATAAAGTATCGAATAATATCCGGATGTGTCACCGTTACCGGTCCTCCGGCCGCAATCTGCTTTCTGAACAACGGAATAACACTACCATTGCTTCCAAGTACATTACCGAAACGCACTGCAACAAATTCTGTTTCCGAACGGTTATTATAAGCTTGTACAATCATCTCACAGATTCTCTTGCTTGCACCCATGATATTGGTCGGGTTAACCGCCTTATCCGTAGAAATCATGACAAATTTCTTGGTTCCATATCGCAAAGCAGCATCTGCTGTCTTCCATGTTCCGAGTACATTATTCTTAATTGCTTCGTTTGGTGAATCTTCCATAAGCGGAACATGTTTATGTGCTGCTGCATGATATACAATATCCGGTCTGTATTTTTCAAACACTGCGTTCACTCTGTTTGTATTTCTGACAGAACCAATCAAAACAAGCAGGTTCATTTCCGGATAATCTCTTTTGAGTTCCTGTTGAATATCATAAGCACTGTTTTCATAAATATCGAAAATAATCAACTGTTTCGGCTTTGCCTGTGCAATCTGACGGCATAATTCACTTCCGATTGAGCCACCGCCACCTGTTACAAGTACCACTTTATCCTGCACATACCCCATAATCGAGTCAAGGTCTACTGCAATTGGATCTCTTCCTAAAAGGTCAATGACATCTACCTTACGAAGCTGGCTGACATTTACCTCGCCGTTGACCAACTGATAGATACCGGGTAATGTCTTCAGTTCGCACTTTGTCTCCTTACATATTTCAAGAATTTCCTTAATGACAAGACGCGGTGCTGCAGGCATCGCTATAATAATCTCATCAATATCATATCTGGCAGCATACTCCAGAATGTCGTTCCTGTCACCAACTACTTTAACACCGTGAATATAATTACCGATTTTCGATTTGTCATCATCTATAACACACAACGCACTTTTTTGAATAAATTTGCTTGTATTCATTTCTCTGATAAGAGAATTACCGGCATCACCGGCTCCGATTACCATGACATTGACATTTTTCGCTTTGTCGGTTCGTTTTTCCACAAACGTACGAAATGCTCTGTATGAGAATCTTCCAATCACTGCAAATGCCAACAAAAACCCGCCAAATGCAACAAAACAGGTTCTGGGATAAATCCATTTTAAAATAATATTCACAACCACCATCTGCGAAATAGCAGATGCCATACAGGCAATAATTACATTCGCAACCTCTGTTGCTCCTGCATACTCCCATAAGCTCTGATATAAATGTAAAATCCAAAAAATCAACAATGTAATAATAATACTGTACGGAAGATAATTCCATGCCGATTCAAAATATGCTTCTGCATCTGCCTGTGCAAGAACCTCAGCATAACTAAAATCAAACCGGGTGATTAAACCCAGATAAGTGGCAGCCATAACCGACAAAATGTCATATGCCATCAACATCATTCTTCTTGCAAAAAGTTGTCTGTTCTTTATCATTTCTTTGCCATTCTTTCCTTATATATGCGTATCGAATTATTATACCAAATTTCCCGTATTAGTTCAAGTTTTGCCAGACTCATGCTTACTATTCATTCTCAGATTTACAATCATAAACAGAAGCAGGAACAGTAGTAAAAACGGAGGAACTATAAAGTAATTTTCAAAAAAAGACGTTGCAAGCATTGCAAAGATTGCCGAAACTGCATATTTTGATACTGTATCCTCAGCCATATGCATTCTCAATCGAAGCAGTTGCCACAATAGCATGCAAAGTGTAATGGCAAATACAATCACACCATGTACAAACAAAATGTCCAATAGTCCGCTGTGCACCTCAAAAGTTCCCTCTAGTTCCGGAACATGTAATGTATATGACGAGCCGATACCCGTAAACGGTTGTTTCAGGAACACGCCCCAAAGTTCTGCCCACACCTCTTCTCTACCCGAGAAAATATCTTTATACAAAAACTTGAAATTCAGCGTTTCTCTCATTTGAGCAATCCAAGTCAACAAAAATGAAAAAAATACTGTCCCAAGCGTCAGTCCAATACTCACAATTCCATAAAACACTCTACCCACTCTATTTATCCAAAATTTCTTTGGAATCATAATAAGAATTACAAAAACAACCGCTCCAATCAATGCGCACCGAGACAAATAATAAGAGATAATTTCAAATCCCAATATCATTAGTGTCATCTGTAATAGCCAAAAATACTTACGTCCTTCCTTATATTTCAGCAGCACAAACAGTGTAATGACCGCATAAACACCATATAGCCAATACATATCTTTATAAGCAACATAAGTAACCCGGCACCCTATTAACATCAACACTATCTGCCAGCACCAGGCAAATTTACATTTATCCTCCTGCTTCAAGGCTTCTGTCAAAAGCATTCCAAATAACAGTCCGGTTAGAAGCACCAGACCGCCGTAATTAATATTAAATCCTTGATAATAACCCTTCGGTGTCAACGTCCAATAGAAAAAGAACAGCAACTCAATCGTACTGAGTGCAAACATTTGCAGTTTTGAAATCATAACCTTGTTTGCGAGATAAATCACCAAGAGCAAGTCTACTACCGTCAGTAGTGCGCCTTTTCCGGAATTCAGCACAAACAAGTTAATAACCGTCAAGATGTCAGCAAACACCATCAAATAGAAGAACGGATCACGAAAAACTTTTTTATAATCGGTACAACATAAAAAAGCGATTCCAAGCGCTACACCGGATAGCAATGTTCCATACGGTGCCACCATCACTTGCAGCGGTTGATAAAACCACGACCCCGCCATCATCAAAAGCAACGCTATTAATATACTTAAAGTTCCTATTTTTTCTCTCTTACTTACGCACATTGTCCTATCCCTTCTCTATTCGCCTTTTCCTTTTTGTTTTACATATTGCAGAAGTTTGCCCGCAATTGCATATGCCTCACGCAGATACAATAGAATGAGTGCAACAAACAGTACTATTACAATCGGATATGCATATTTTACCTCATTGATGATGAGCACAGATTGTATCACAACAATCACATAAGATGCATAATCCCGTATTAAATTCACAGAAAGCTTTACATGCTTCCTAATCAGCAGAAAAGCAATCAAATACATCAGATAGTAAGATATTGCTGTTGCAATGGCGGCACCGAGTGCTCCCAAATAGGGAATACTCAGGATATTCAGGACAATATTAACGGCCGCCCCAATTCCTGTTGCAATTCCCATGCTCTTACTATCCTTATGCGCCAGACAGATAGAACCAAGGAACCCCGTTAATGCTCCGAATATAATCGAAATCAGCAAAGGCGGCACAAAGCGCCATGCCTCATAAAAATCCTTTTGAAACAAAAAGCCGGCCAACAGCCTCGTTATCATAATCAAAAAAGAACAACCCAACACCATAAATGCTTGATAGGTCTGATACATGGTTGAGAAAAACGTTCCACTGTCTTCATCCTTGTGGCTCTTTGTTGCAGACATCTGCCATGCCTGCGCAAAAATCCGTTGAAATACGGTCAAGATTGCCGGAATATTATATGCTACCCCATAAACGCCATTCACTGCCGAACCACACATAGCAGTCACGATATATCTGTCGCTGGCGTTATTAATCCAACTACTGGTAGAATATAAAATTAGCGGCTTGCCATATGCAAGCATCTCTGCCTCCAATTCCTGATCCTTTATTCTGTTTTGCATATGAATTTGTTTTGCAGAAAGAAGCAGCATCAAAGTTGCTCCCATAGCAAATGATAATATCTGTGCAAGCAGATATCCGTTCAGACCTATTTTCAACACCAATAAAAACAACAGGTTGCTTCCAATCATCACAAGTGTACAGAAAATGCTTCCGCATACAACAATCGGTACCATTTCCGAACCCTGAAAAAAAAGAACCAAAAATTCATATAGTGCATTCATTGCAAATAGGAAAATAAAAAAAATAAGATATTTTTTAAGCGAAGTCGGTACAAACAGAGTTGCCAGAATACAGCCAGCTGCTACAATCAGCGCAGCAACTGCTGTATATTTTAGTCCGATTCGTAAAATTGCGCCTCGTTTTTCTTCTCGTTCCAATGCAAAGCGGAGTGCACCCTCACCAATATTAATCGTCAAGGCCGGCACCAGCAAAAGCATCGTCACCTGCATGACACTGACAATACCGTATTCTTTTGTTGTTAACGTACTGGTATATAATGGAACCAACAAAAAAACCAATATTTTTGACACAAAATTGCTGACTGAAAACAAAGCTATATTGTTAGCCAGATACTTATACCTTCCCATACGCTTCACCCATTAAACCTTTGGTTGTACGTTCTGAATTGATGATGATCAGTAAGAACATCAGATTGGGAGCATAATCAGCCCATATTAAATCAATATCAAAAAATGATTCAAAGAATACCGCAAATATGGCACAAAGTGCGCATAATGCGTATGTGTTCTTACGAATATCCTTGCCAAACAAGGCCAGTCGTTTCCAAACAAAATACATAATTCCGATAAACACCAATATTCCGTGTACCGCAATCAAATCAAGCATCGCATTGTGTAGATTATATTCAAAGAAAGAATCCAGGGCATATCCCGAACCAATTCCCGTAATTGGCTTTTTGACAAACATTTTTCCTATTTCAAGCCATATTTTCTGTCTGCCGGAGAATACATTTTTATAGAAAAAGGGTAGTTTAAAGTTGGCTCCCGTTTGTCCAAGTGCTGTATAGATTGCTACAAAAGCAAGGGAACCAAGTGTCGCAAACAGATACAAAAAACGATACAGCTTCTTACTCTCCCACCATTTGCGTGGTACAAGATAATAGAAAAGCATAAATACCAGCAACATCACAAAAGCGCCACGCGCCCGATGCCATAGCACAAGGTGAAAGGTTCTTACCACAGCCATAACCGTCAAAACTCCCATAACTTCAAATCGAACAGAAAGTTTTTTCAGAAAAATAAATGCGCAAAGCAATGTATATACCGTAAAGGTCGCTGCATTATTTGTATTATATGCAATTTCTTCATAATTTCCGAAAAATATCGGATACGCAATCACAAGCCAAACCACAAGCAAGGATGTATACAAAACTGCCATGCATTCAATTTGCCGTCTGGTCATCACAATCTTGTCACTCAGATACCAGATTAACACAAAATCAGTAGCCACAAAAAATGCTCCTTTATTGGAACCAATGATAATCAAATTGATTCCTGTTAAAAGCACTACGGCTGCTAAAATCCATATATCTTTATCCTTATTTTTAATCAGTTTAATCCAGTCAACATTATTGAAAAACAGAATACCACACATACAAAAAACAAACAGGCTTGCATATCGGTCTGTCAACGCATAGAATTTCGGCATAAGAAATGTCAACGTGTATCCTGTAAACATCAGTAAGAAAACAATGCCGTTTATGATTTCTTTTCTTTTATCTGCTCGAGTTTCTCTAGTAGCTGTTTCGTTCTCGACTCCCATGAAGTAGACTCCTTATCGATACTTTGCCCTAACCTCTCATGATTCCCCCGTTTCATCAGATGTTCTATCTTCTCGGCAATTTCTTCACTATTGCTATAATCCTGAATCAAATCCTCTTCTTTCACTTCAGAAAAAACTTCAATTGCACCAATGCAATCAGAAAGAAGCAAATCGCATCCGCATGCCAACGCCTCCAGCGGAGCAAGTCCAAATGTTTCAAAACTGCTGTTTTGTATAAACAACTTGGAAGCATGCAGTAATTGTACCGTTCTGTCAAACGGTACAATGCCCTCATTCCTTACAAACGGATATCTGTTAATCTCATTGGTATCAAAGCCAACATCTCCGATTACCACCAATGAATAGGGCGTTTCTGCAGTTTTGTTCAATCGTTCGACAGCCTCACATATGTACCGTATCATCTTTCGGGGCATTCCGCCTCCAATGGACATTAATTGATATTCGCTTCTTGGCGTATCGGCTTTGAGTGCCTGCAAATCTGCCCAATCAACACCATTTGGTACACAATCTATTTTCTCCATATATTCCGGATAGTGCTCTCGTAACCAGTCAGCAAATC
This sequence comes from Lachnospiraceae bacterium, assembly GCA_035271065.1. Taxonomy (GTDB): domain Bacteria; phylum Bacillota; class Clostridia; order Lachnospirales; family Lachnospiraceae; genus JAAYYM01. The sequence continues at coordinate 15,186 of DATESB010000131.1, forward strand.
GTCCGGATACAGCAAGTATCGCATCAGTTAGTTGAAGGGTTTCACGTTCCGTCTCATTCATGATGGCATCCGGAACACCGTTAATTGCATTTTCATGCTCCACGCATCCGTGCATCAGAAAAGCAGTTGGCTTATGACATATTCGTGCCCATTTCAAAGCAAGGATATTCTGAACAGAATGCCCGGAACACACTACAATATCAGCTTGCGGCAGTTTCCATATGATTTCCAGCGCCCTTGCTGCCTTGCTGCTGTGCTCAAGCCTCAATGTGTTCTCCGGCAGATAATTCAGATAACTCTTGGTTACATTTGCCGGACCGGTTCCGGTACGGTAATCTCCCACTATGAAAATCTTCATCTTGAAGGCTTCTCCTTAAGTTTGATGTATTGCCGTCTACCTTTAAACATCAGCGCAAGCGCTTTTAGCATCGTCTGTGACTCTCTGTACAATGCTCTTTTTCTAATTGCAAACTGCAAAATCAAAAAGATAGAACCAGCTCTTGACATCGCACAATAGTTTGCACCTCTCGACACGAAAAAATGTTCTTCATATCCATTGAACCAAGTTGACTCTGTTTCTCGAAGTTTAGCAATCTGTATCGGTAAATAAACAATCTTTAAGCCGGCCTTCAGACAGTCATAGAGAAATATATTCTCTTCTCCCATGTAGTAATGTGCACCCGCTCCGAACATCTCATGAAAAGAAATATTCCGATCTCTCACTGCTGTTCTCCGAAACGCAATCTCGGGTGAAAAAATCTTTAAAACCGATAAATAATTCATCACACGCTCAGTCGGAAAATTCGGCTGTGGTTTTTCTTTTCTCTTAACATAAAAAACAATGATGTCCGCATCCTGATATTTCTTGAATGCATCGCATATGAGAGACTCATAATTCTCCACATATTCTACATCATTATCACATAGAATGCAAATCTCAGCATCTGCATTTCTGATTGCCATATTCCTGCTTTTACTCAGTCCCCGCTCTGTTGTTTCTATATATTTAACAGTTCGCTTTTCTTCTGTAATCGTGTCAGTGCTTTCTTGCTCGCACTGATTGATGACCAAGCAATCTCCTGTAATATGCAAGGAATTGATATATTCATAATTCTCCAAAAACATTGCCGACAGCAATACCTGCAGCCTCATAACATCCTCCTTACAACTTGGTCTATAATCTTCTGATTACTGCACGTACCGCGTAAAAGCAAAAGCAGTATGCACTCTTTAACACAGACAGCCCTTCCACGTTCCGATAAAGATTCCAAATCCTTTTGATTGCAATCACCTTATTGGAAGATAGCGAACCCATAGTTCTTCTGTAAAGCGTCAATGCCTCATCCAATCCGTATGCAACATATCCATTGCGCAATATCTTCCACCACGTTGCAGTATCTTCACTTTCTACTTCGGGCATCTGTATTAATTCTTTTGAAATCTTTGTCATATCAAACATAACCGTACTTGTAAAAATAGTCGTATTCTTTAATGCTGCACGATAATGCAGTTTGTTCGGCACTCGTACAATCTTCTGTACACCAACACCATTCTCATCAGCAAATTCATATCCGGTAAAACAAAAAGCACACTCTTGCTCCTCCATGAATGCAATCTGATGTTCTAACTTCTCCGGCGACCACAAATCATCTGCATCAATAAAAGAAATATATCTGCCCTTTGCCAGCTCAATCCCTTTATTTCTTGCTGCTGCAGCACCCGAGCCTTGTTCCAGTTGAACCATATGTATATTGTCACACACATATCGCTCCATAACCCCCATGCTGCCATCCTGAGAACAATCATCCACCAGAATTAGTTCCCAATCCGTAAATGTCTGACTCTTAATCGACAAAATGGTGTCCTCTATACACTTTACCGCATTATATACCGGTACTATGATACTTACCGTTACCTGTTCACTCATCGTTATCATTACCTCGTTCCATGGGAGTCAGCGCTCCCTCTGCCACACCTTCGGTGCTCTCCAGCGTCAACAGTATTTTTAATGTTAAAATAATTAATTTCAAATCCAGCCATATGGAATAGTGTTCAATGTAATACAAATCCAGTTTGAGTTTATCATATGGAAGAGAATTGTATTTGCCATAAATCTGTGCGTATCCTGTAAGTCCTGCTTTCACCTTTGTCCGATAAGCAAATTCAGGCATTACTTTTGTATACTTTTCAATAATCTGTGGCCTCTCCGGTCTTGGACCCACAAATGACATTGTACCGCCGATTACGTTAAACAACTGTGGCAGTTCATCTATTCTAACCTTACGAATCACACGACCTATTGGCGTAATTCTGTCATCATTTTTGGTAGCAAGTCTGGCAACTCCGTCCTGCTCTGCTGTTTCTATCATGCTCCTAAATTTAAGCATGGTAAAGGTCTTTCCGTTTTGTGTGCATCTGGTCTGCTTGTAGAAGACCGATCCGCCATCGTATAACTTAATTGCAATTGCTACAAGTAACATAATCGGCGATGTAATAATCAAGATAATAAACGCAAAAAGAATATCAAAAAGACGTTTGATGACTATCTGCTCAGGCTCCATCGGTGTACTCTTCGTCAGAAGCAACGGTGTGTCAAACAGGTGCAGTGTCTGCGATCCATTTAGAATAATGTCAGAAATCTTTGGCATTACATAAACATCAATCGACTTTTCATAACAGTATTTGAATATCTTGTTACGAAGTGCAGTGGGAATGTCCCACATCATCACAACCTCGTGTCTGTCAATTGCTTTATAGACCTCTTCAATTCCAACATCAACTTTGACATTCTCCTTGATGCAAAATTGATGCTTTCTTGTTTTCACCTTATCAACAAACACATCTGTTGTCTCTCCTGCATGAAGCAACAATACATCCAGCGGCGGAAAGAAAGACCTATATAGATAAGTTGCACCCATAATCCATAATCCAATCAGGATACATTGTACAATTCCTGCTAAAAGCATTGGCAACACAGACGGAAAATGGTAAGCCAACAAACAGGCAATCGCATAAAACAACAAATCAGCACAAATTGTTGCAAACACCTGTGAAAACAGCAATTCCATCATACGAAAAGAGCCAACCTTTAAACCTCCGTACATTCCTGAAAAGAAAAATAGAATCAGGAGATAAACCGCCAAGATAAAAACATGACCCCAGAAGAAATACTGCTTCGGTAACTGCAGATTATAAAAATTGACCCATGCTACACCAACAATTGCCGTTTCAATTGCAACTATCACCAGTCCCATGATAAAGGTACATATTCTCTTTTGCAATATTTTCTTATTCAAACAAACACCTCATTTTTTGCCAAACAGTCGTAGCATCCATGCCCCCGGCATTCCCAACAGAATCAAGCCCGGATGAAACTTTGATTCTGAAAACACCTTCTTTTTCAAACATCTGGCAAAGCACAAATAATGACTGATATATTTAATCTTTAATATGGACATCGGTGTAATCTGTACCCTTTGCTCATAATAAAGATACCATGCCTGCGGATTCTCGTCACGTAACTTCTGAACGCTGTCTGTATATCCCGACTCCACCAATTCACATATCGTCAAAATATGTGGCAAGACCCTCAACACATAATCCCTGTCTATTTTATCATAAATATAATCTTCCGGTACATATTTTTCTCCGTTTATTTCAGGAAACGGATACTTTTTCAGAATATCTGTTTTGAAAACCAATGTAGTCTCCCCATGAAAACCACCTTGATACAATTCTCTCAGTGTGGAATATTCCACACGTGGAAACTCACTGCCTGACAGGGTTTCCGTCAAGGATTTACCTTTATGTGCCACAATTCCCGCTACAGTATTCTCTTGATTACCGCGTGCCCGAACCTCTTCCCATGCCTTCACTATCTGTTCCACCGCATCCGGTGCCAAATAATCATCCGAATCAACACATATAAATAATTCGGTTGTGGCACGTTCCACTCCCGTATTATGTGCCCGCATCTTTCCGCCATTCTCACGATACACATATTGTATGGGAATCTCAGCATCCGCAATCCATTTACGAACCTCATCGCCGGTGCAATCTTTTGAACCATCATCCACAATCAGCCAACAAAAATCTTGACTGGTCTGCTGCAACAAACTGTCATAAACACGTCTTAATAACTCTTTTCGATTGTAAGTTGGCGTAAACACTGTCAATAACATCTCTTAACTCCCAAGGCATCTATTGCCTAACGCAGTCCCGAGTAATCAATTAATTCAAACACCTCAGGCTCCTCTAACTCATAGTGAAATACTGTATGGTTTTCCGTCTGTGCCACAACTCTAAAACCTGCTTGTTCAAAGAATGGTCTGATTGCATTATCAGTCGATACTACCATATATTCTGTCTTCGTCTGTTCCAGCGCCTGTTTAAACGCTTCCTCGGAAATGTCTCCGTGACGAATGAGTAATTCAAGTAATTTGTATTGTGGAAACGCCTCATCATCAAGCATTTCTTGTGTATATTCCTGACTGACCACATAGAGATAATCTTCTCTGTCAATGGTCAACAAAATAGAAGGATCATATTGACGCATCTCCATGTTATAGTTATATTCCATCAATACCCTTGGATAATCTACAGAAGCATCTTCATGTATGATTTCTGATATTTCAATTAATTCATCCGGTATCTTATATGCATTTTCTGTACGTGTATATCCCTCTGCGTAAATATAACTTCCGGACAAACACAGAATAGCAAACATCGCAACTGCAAATACAATTCTTTTTACTTTTTTGTCTTGCATCATAATCAGTCTTGTGCACACATATGGTATCACAATTACAGTAGGTGCAATCCAAAAAAATCTGTAATATTCCTTGTTGACATCAAAAATTTGATTCAAAACCACCGGAAAAATAGGATTGTATACGGTTAAAAGAAGCAATACTGCGCTTGGCAAAAATATCTGTTGTTCCCGTTTTGTTCCTGCAATTAGGATAAACAACAGCGCTGCAGCATACAGCAGAAAAAAAGCGCCACCGTCCAGATAATATTCCAGACATGCCTGCATATAAGAAAGTCCTGTATCAACTACAGTCAATGTTTGCATCTGCTCTTTTCCTCCTCTCTTATCCGATATCTGATAGGAATCCGTTCCCTAATAAGTGTGAATTACAAAATACCCTTTTACATATGCTACATACGTCAACGCCATAATCAACCCGGGGAGCATGCAAATGATGTACTTCGGGATAATCTTCCAATCCTTTTTGATAAAAACAAGCGGTATCAGAAGAACCGACAAAGTAGCTGGTACCAGCATATTGGCTGACGACGATATGGTGGTCGCCCCAAAACATATCAAAAACAGCATCATCCATATTTGAAATGATTGATGTTTTTGAAGCAACATCATATAAAGATATACAATTGCAACCAGTACAAGATTTCCAACAATGGCTTTTCCCTCGAACGTTCTGGTTAACAGGAAATTAGAAGGCGTATACAATGAAATGAAAGCGAAATTGGCCACTGTCATAAAGAACAACATTAACAACTCTGATTTTCTGTTACCATCAAACAGAGCCTGTGCAATTTTATAATAGAGTAACTGAATTAATATAATGATAGTGGCTGTCATGATTGTCTTCGTCTGAACAAGTGCATGCAATCCCGTTAACCTGCACATCACCGCATCATTCATGGAATATGTTGCAAAAAAGTAACGCATTTCGAAATGATCCTGCCACATGCCTGTGTAGGGATCATAAATATTCATTGTATCCGTTTGCACAGAAGCCGCCACATTACCTACATAATAAGTTGCATCCAGAGTGAAATTATAAGCATTTACAACCAAAATGACTTGTATCAGACACAACAAGACAAATCCCACAAAAAATACCGGTTCTGCTTTCACTTTTGCACCGATTTCTTTTATTTTATAATACCATCTGCTTCCATTCAAAATTCCCGACAAAAGAACAACAAAAACAACAACGCCCAGCCAAAGATATGACATAGAAGTTAATGTCTGAAACCGCAGCATCATCGGCACACAGAAGAAAAAGAACAAACTGTAGTACAAAAAGAAGCCTATGATAACTGTCATCGGCAACGACCACGCTTCACCCTTTTTACGCCTTGTAACAAGTGAGCCAAACGCAGTATACATGATGAAATTCAAAATAATACATAAGATACTACTTAAGATCATCAATACTCTCCTGCATATTCTGCATATAAACTGACATATTATTGATTTTGGTATTCAAAGTATAAATTGCAAATAATGATAACAAAACATAAATAATAAACGCCAGTGTTAGTGTTCTTACATTAATCAGTTTCTTCATGACACTCTCTCCCTTTTGATTTGATTCAGGTTCTGATTTCTCTTCCGTCAGTTCCTCATACAGTAATCGATCTGTGCCTTTATGCAACAAAATCAGCAGAATCCCGGGAACAATCAGCTGTCTGATCAGTAATGTCACGGACATACAATCAAATAGCAGAATTGTTTCTTCCGGTGCCATAGACTGATATCCGAACACATATGTGAGTAAAATCAAAAACAGAAACAACAATATGTTCTTTCGATGAGCTCCGCATAATTTCTTTGCAATCAACCAATAAATCGCAAACGACAGTAAGGCTATGATCAGTGAAGCAATCAACATCGCATTCATATGTGTCAGATTGTTCAGAAATTCAGAAAACCACTCGGTAGCGGAACGTGAGCCTCCAAGTGCTATCATACCAATATAAATCAAAAGTGCACTGTATTTTGTGACGGTTTTCCATTTTCTCTCACTATCTGTCGCTTCCTTTGTCACCAACACGCCCGCATAGGCTATCACAGCAAAAACAGGGCACAACAAAAAAGACGGATACAGAAACAACTTTCGTGTTCTATATTCCTTCTCCGTCAGATAAATAATCAATAGTGCAATCAGGTAAAAAACGATTCCCTTCATTTCAGCGCTCCTATCTCGCTCTCTATTATACTAAATATCTATAGTTTCAACAAGTAAGAAAATTGTCGAACGCTTTTTGTTTCATTGTTTGTATTTCTGTGCTATTCTATTCTCAAATTGTATGACTGATTTGTAAGAGAGAGGAGGTTTCACTATGCTGTGCGGTTGGTTGTCACCGGATGGCAATTTCTATCCATGCGGACCATATGAGCATGTAGATTTGGCTTGTCAATTGACTGACCAATTATATGAACATGTTGAACAAGTCACCGATATGACGACAAACGATGACTTTTTGTTAAAAGAGCAGTGGATAAAGTTGTTTTGTGATGGTTTAATTGTGGGTGATACCCTACATCACCTGAATTGTAAGAAGAAATGGATTACAAATGCACAGATAGGTTGGATTGCAGGACAACAACACGAGTTGTCACCCAAACAGGAGCGTTGTCTGAGCATGTATTTGGAATTTGAGGACTTTTAGTGCGACTGTTACTATTGTTGCAATAAAAAAGCGAGGCTTTACAGCTTCGCTTCTTGTACGTTATCGGCAAACCAATCATATGCCAGTTTGACACCTTCGTCCAAATCAACCTTATGATGCCAACCCAATCCATGTAGTTTATCAACGTTAGTTAACTTTCTCGGCGTTCCGTCCGGCATATCTTTGTTCCAGATAATATCTCCATCAAAGCCTACCGTCCTTTTTACCGTCTCTGCAAGTTGTTTGATGGTAACTTCTTTTCCTGTGCCGATATTCACATGCTGCTCCCCGCTGTAATTCTCTAATAGGTATACACAAGCATCTGCCATATCATCCACATACAGAAATTCACGAAGTGGTGTACCCGTTCCCCACAATTCCACACTCGGCATATTGTTTATCTTTGCCTCATGAAACTTGCGTATCATCGCCGGCAGTACATGAGAGTTGTTCAAATCATAATTGTCATGCGGACCATATAGATTGGTTGGCATGCAACTGATAAAATCATCCCCATATTGTCTTTTATAAAACTTACACATTTCAAGACCGGATATCTTGGCAATTGCATATGCTTCATTTGTTTCTTCCAATGGTCCGGTCAAAAGAGCATCTTCCGGTATCGGCTGTGGTGCCATCTTCGGATAAATACAGGTACTTCCCAAAAAGAGTAGTTTTTTTACACCATATACATGAGCACTGTGAATGACGTTACACTGTATCTGCATATTCTCATAAGCAAATTCAGCCGGCATCGTATTGTTGGCATTAATCCCTCCAACCTTTGCAGCTGCAAGCACAACATACTCAGGCTTCTCTGCTTCGAAGAATTCCTGCACCTTTTGCTGTGACTTCAGGTCCAACTCATGATGTGTTCTGCATACTATATTATGATATCCTTTTTGCTCTAAGTTTCTTACAATTGCAGAACCAACCAATCCACGATGTCCTGCAACATATATTTTTGCATTCTTATCCATAATACTGCCTCTGTTCTTATTGTTTGTTCTGTGCTTTGTATTCAGCGGAACTCATACCTGCAATTGCTTTCATATCAGAATCCACCATCATCGCAACCAGACTCTTAAAATCAACCTTACGTTTCCAACCAAGTTCTTTTTCAGCTTTTGAGCAGTCTCCCCAAAGAAATTCTACTTCTGCAGGTCTGAAGTATCTTGGGTTTACATCCACCAACAATCTGCCTGTTGCCTTATCATAACCCTTTTCTCCGACTCCGGTTCCCTTCCACTCTATCTGAATACCAACTTCAGCAAATGAAAGTTCCACAAACTCGCGAACCGTATGTGTCTCATTGGTTGCAAGTACATAATCACCCGGCTTGTCCTGCTGGAGCATTCTCCACATACCTTCCACATAATCGCCTGCAAATCCCCAGTCACGCTTTGCGTCCAGATTACCGAGAGATAACTTTTCTCTCTCATCTGCCATAATCGAAGCAACTGCGCGTGTAATCTTACGTGTTACAAAAGTTTCTCCGCGACGCGGTGATTCATGATTAAACAAAATGCCGTTACATGCGAATAAGTTATAAGCTTCTCTGTAATTGACCGTAATCCAATAGGAATACAATTTTGCTGCTCCATATGGACTCTTCGGGTAAAACGGAGTCTTCTCACTCTGTGGTGCAGTTTCAGGAAGGCCACCAAATAATTCAGAAGTGGAAGCTTGATAGAACTTGCACTTAACACCTGTCTTCTTAATTGCATCCAACAGTCTCAATGTACCGATACCTGTTGTTTCAGCTGTATATTCCGGCACCTCAAAAGATACCGCCACATGCGACTGTGCCGCAAGATTATAGATTTCAGTCGGTTGAATCTGCTCAATCAGACGATTCAAATTGCTGGAATCGGTCAAATCGCCATGATGCAGGAATAAAGTCTTATCCCTTACCTCTCTGTCATAATATAAATGGTCAATTCTTTCAGTCGCTATAGATGAATGGCGACGAATGATGCCATGTACTTCATATCCTTTTTCCAGAAGCAGCTCTGCAAGATAAGAGCCATCCTGTCCTGTAATTCCTGTAATCAGCGCTACATTTCTCATTGATATTCTCCTTAACTGCATACGTAATTTCGTTAACAAAAAGTAGTATACCCCAAATCCGATATTTTGTCCATAATGTGTCGGCAATCCTTGCTATTTTACCTACTGTCATGTATAATAAATCAGTATTTATGCAAAGGATGGTTTTCATGGAAATATTACAGGGATTACTTCAAAATAAAATTTTTCTCGTTGCCGCAACCGGATGGGCTGTAGCACAAATACTCAAAACACTCATCACTTTGGCGCTTACGCGTTCCTTTAATCCCGAACGATTATTCGGTTCAGGTGGTATGCCCAGTTCACATTCTTCCACAGTATGTGCATTATCGACCGCTGTCATCATGCAATACGGTACTGCATCTTTTGAGTTTGCGATATCCGCAGTACTTGCCATTATCGTCATGTATGACGCTGCCGGCGTCCGTCGTGAAACCGGTACACAAGCCGTTGTCCTAAATCGCTTTTTAGACATGTTTGCACATATGGACGAAAGTCTTTCTTCTCAATTTACAGAAGAAAAAC
>DATESB010000132.1:0-79849 GCA_035271065.1 Lachnospiraceae bacterium
GGCTTGACATCGATGACAGTACCCTCTACTACCTCTCCATTGTGTATTGTTTTTAGTGATGACTCCAGCATCTGTTCAAAAGTTAATTCTGACATAATTTTGAACCTCCTCAATAATATTATTTGGCGTTGACGCCCCCGCGGTAATACCTACACAATGAATGGATTTAGCAGTTTCTGTGTCTAAATTCAAGTCCCCTAGTGTCTGTATATAATGAGTATCTGCACATTCCCCTTTACAAATCTCATATAATTTTTGTGTGTTGGAACTGTGTGTTCCCCCTATCACAATCATCGCGTCTACTGTTCGTGCAATCTCGGCAGCTTCTTTCTGCCTTTCTTCGGTTGCATTGCAAATTGTATTCACAACATTTATATCATAACCTTTTTCAGAAAAAATTTCAACTAATTCTTGAAATTTATTGTAGTTAAATGTCGTTTGTGAAACAATACAAACCTTTTGATTTGCAGGCAAAACACAATTTCTTGCTTCCTCAGCCGATTCAATTACAACCGCTGGTGTCTTGGACCACCCTTTGATGCCCTCAACCTCGGGATGCTTTGCATTCCCAATGATTACAATCTGTGCGCCTTCTTCGCTTTCTTTCTCTGCAATTCTGTGTATTTTTTTCACAAACGGACATGTCAAATCCACGCATGACAGGCCTTGTTCTTCTATTAAATCATACACATCCTTTGCAATTCCGTGAGCGCGAATAACAACCGTTCCACCCCTTAATTGTTTCACTTCCTCTTCGGAATTTAAAACCTTTACACCCTTTTTCTCTAAATCTTTGATGACCTCTTCATTATGAACAATCGGACCAAGCGTGTAAATTTGTTCTTCTTTATCAACCAATTCGTACACCTTGTCCATTGCCCGCTTGGCGCCGAAACATAATCCGGCACTTTTTGCAAGTTTCACTTCCATAATCGCTCCCCTTTAATTTGTAATGTTCTATCTTCCCCTCATATACTACTCCCGGCAGCATAAGCCGTTGACCATGCAACCTGGAGATTGAAACCTCCCGTAAGCGCATCCACATCCAAAACCTCGCCTGCAAAATAAAGTCCTTTTACAAGTTTCGATTCCATCGTTTTCGGATTAACTTCTTTTAATGAAACCCCGCCACGCGTGATAATTGCTTCATCGTAACCTCTGTTTGAACAAATGGTCATTTCGAGATTTTTCAACAAATGAACCAACCGTCCTCTTTCCTCTTTCGTAATCTCATTTACTTTTTTATCTTCATGAATACCTGTTAATTGAATAATAACCGGTATCATTTTAGCGGGTAATAACTTGCCAAGCGCATTTCTGAATTGCTTATTCTGACATTCTGCAAAATCACGTAAAACCCTTACATCCAGCTGTTGTACATCCAGTGCAGGCTTCAGATCAATGATTAGACGCAAATGACTTCCGTACATTTCCGGTTTCACATAACTGCTTGCCGTCAAAACAAGTGGTCCGCTTATACCAAAATGTGTGAACAACATCTCTCCTAACTCTTCATAGAGTTTCTTCTCATCATATACGAGCCTTGCTTTTACATTCTTCAGCGAAAGACCCTGTAGTTCTCTCGTATAATCTTCTTGTGTTTCAAATGGTACCAGTGCCGGCTGTCTATTGACCAACGTATGCCCCAATTCTTCTGCAAAGTGGTACCCATCTCCTGTTGTACCACATGCTCGATAGGAGCAACCGCCTGTTGCAATCATAATATCATCAGCATTTAGTTTTGTTCCATCTTTCAGCAAAACTCCCTCAACCATTCCGTCAGATTGCAGTACCTTTTTCACTTCTGTATTCAATAATACCTTAATATGATTTTCAGGCTTCCTTATTTCCTGCTGTAATGCTCGAATCACGTCCGAAGATTTATCACTGACGGGAAATACGCGTTCTCCGCGTTCAATTTTTGTTTTTAAGCCAAGTTCTTCAAAAAAATCTATCGTTTGCTCATTAGTGAACCCATAAAAGGAACTGTACATAAACTTCTTTCCGGATACAAGGTTATTGAAAAATGTGTCCGCATCACAAGCATTGGTTAAATTACAGCGCCCTTTGCCGGTAATATAAAGTTTCTTACCAAGTTTCTCATTTTTTTCGATTAAAGTAACTTGGTGACCTCGCCTGCCTGCAATGATTGCTGCAAGCATGCCGGAGGCTCCGCCGCCGATAATGATAATATTTGACATAGATTCCTTCCTACTTCGCAAATATATTAATATACTCTGCTTTTAATTTTGAATAAATAATCTTTTGACTGCTGTATAATCCACGATATCCGGAAAGCATATAACTGACAGAACATACCACTAAAAACAGTACAATGCAGTCAGAACCGAACAACTCGAGACCAAGCATAATGGATGCAATCGGGCAATTTACAACACCACAGAACATCGCAATCAATCCAACCGCTGCCGCAAACCCCGGATTTAATCCCATGAGTGTTCCCACAAAACAACCAAAGGTTGCTCCCACAAAAAATGTAGGTACAATTTCTCCGCCTTTAAATCCAACACCCATTGTAATAGCTGTAAAGATAATCTTAAGGATAAAGGCCTCCGGTCTTACTTGACCTTCCATGGCTCTTTCGATAATTGTAAAGCCACTGCCGTTATATTCTGTGGAACCAACTAAAAATGTCAATGCAACAATACAAAGACCACCCACAAAAATTCTAAGATATTCATTTGGCAGAACTTTTTTGAAAAAACGTTCTGTTCTATGCAATGCCGAACAAAAAATCACACTGACCAGAGCACACAATAATGCCAGAATAATTGTTCTTGTTACAACAGACACAGACATCTGCGGTATAAAGTCGATATGAAATGCATCCGGTGCCACTCCCATATAAAGTGCCACCTGGCATGCCATTACCGATGCAATCGTACACGGTAATAATGCCGAGTAATAAATAACTCCAACACTGATGACCTCAAGTGCAAATAACGTTGCCGTAATCGGTGTACCGAAATTTGCCGAAAAGACAGCGCTCATTCCGCATAATACAATAATGCGCAAATCTTTTTCATCTAGTTTAAACACTCTGCCAATTTGATAACCGATGCTTCCGCCCAACTGCAACGCCGCTCCCTCACGTCCCGCAGAACCACCGAATAAATGTGTAATCGTAGTTCCCACAAAGATAAGCGGAGCCAGCATAAATGGTATCTTCTCATCCGTTCGGATTTTGTTGATAATGTTGTTTGTTCCCTTATTCTCCAAACGAAATGTTTTATAGATAAAAATAATCGCAAGTCCGGCAATCGGCAAAAAGCAAATCAATATTGGATTCGCCTCTCTGATAAAAGTCACCTCTTCTACGCTGATGTGAAACACCGTGCCAACAAATCCGCCAAGGAGTCCCATAATGACCGAAAGGAAAATCCACTTTGAAAAGGTCAAAATATATGCCTTGCTGTTGCCAACTTTATTTTTAACAAAAGAGAAAAAATCTTTCACTTGTTTCATTTGGTACTGCCCCCTAAAACCTCATAGAAAAAAATACTGATGAAGACAATTCAACATGCCCTACTGTTGAAAACCATTCAACATGCCCTACTGTTGAAGAAATGCCTCATATGCATCCGAAATCATACTCGTTATTTCTTTTTCTTCCAAATCAAACTCACCACTGACAGCCATACAAGCCATTCCATGGATGAATGTAAATATCTTCATAAAAATAGTACCTACTTTGTCGGGATCCAAATTCGAAATTCTTCTGATTTCCTGTATTACAAATCCTTGATGATTGCTTCCGTTAATCATATCATACATGGTCTGCTCTTCTCCGTGCGGAGTTAAGAACAATAATTTAAACACATTTGTCTCCTGTTGTGCAAACTGAATGTAAGCCAATCCCAATCCCACAAACGGTGTGTCATTTTGCTTTAAGTTCTGCTCAAAATATTCCTCATAAAAACTTCTTGCATTCTGAAATAATTCATCATACAGTTCATCCATATTTTTATAGATACGGAAAATCGGCTGTGTTGAACAACCTGTTTCCACTGCCAGCTTTCTTGCAGTCACCGTTTCCAGTCCATTCTTTCGTAACATTGCAAAAGCACTGTCCAGTAACATTTGTTTTGTAATACTCTCTTTTCTCGCCATAGTCGATTGCTCCTTTCTATACACAAAACGGCAGGTGAACACTATTTCAATTCACCTGCCATTATAACACATGTTATTTTATATTTCCACTATAAATTAAATGGATTGGATATGCCTTAAACCGGATATGCTCCGTTTGCAGTATCTGCTTTGGTCATATCAACCTTTTCCTGTTGTGCCTGACGATACTTGAAGAAGTCAACTGCTACCTGCGGGAATAATGCATAGGTCAATACATCCTCATCCTGCTGCTTCCATTCCTTCATTTCTGTTTCCAGTTTATCTAACTCATTCGGAATTAAATCAGCCGGACGGCAGGTAATTCTCTCTTCACCCGGAATAACCTTATCGATTACTTCCTGGCTCATCGGCTTAACTGTCTGGCCATATTCGCCCTTCAGTACTGCCTTTGTTTCTTTGGTTGCCATCTTATAACGCTCTCCCATCAATACATTAAATACAGCCTGTGTACCAACGATCTGTGATGAAGGTGTAACCAATGGTGGCTCGCCAAGGTCTTTACGAACACGAGGAATCTCCTGAAGCACTTCATAATACTTATCTTCAGCATTCTGCTCTTTAAGTTGTGATACCATGTTGGATAACATACCACCCGGTACTTGATATAACAGAGTCTTGATATCAACGCCCATAACCTTAGGATTGAGCAAGCCGTCTGCCAAGCACTGATCTCTGAACGGTCTGAAGTAATCTGCAATTTCAGCCAACAACTTCTGATCATATCCTGTATCATACGGTGTTCCCTTGAATGTCTCAACCATAACTTCGGTTGCCGGCTGTGAAGTACCCATTGCAAGCGGTGACATTGCACAGTCAATATAATCAACACCAGCCTCAACAGCTTTCAAATAAGTCATACCTGCTACACCTGATGTGTAATGTGTATGAAGCTGAATCGGAAGTTTTGTTGCACTCTTCATTGCTGCAATCATTTCTGATGCTTTGTAAGGAACAAGTAAGCCTGCCATATCTTTGATACAGATAGAGTCTGCACCCATATCTTCAATCTTCTTCGCCATATCCATCCAGTAATCCATTGTATATGCATCACCTAATGTATAAGAAAGTGCGATTTGTGCATGTCCTTTGCCTGAAGCCTTCTTTTCTTTGTTGGTAGCATCTACAGCTGCCTGCAAGTTACGAAGATCATTCAAGCAGTCAAAGATACGAATGATATCAATACCGTTTGCAATTGATTTCTGTACAAAATATTCAACTACATCATCAGCATACGGACGATATCCTAAGATATTCTGACCTCTGAATAACATCTGTAACTTTGTATTAGGTGCACCTGCTCTGATTTTTCTCAATCTTTCCCATGGATCTTCCTTCAGGAAACGAAGTGATGCATCGAAGGTTGCGCCTCCCCAGCACTCTAATGAATGATAGCCTACCTTGTCAAGTTTCTCAAGGATTGGCAACATTAAATCGGTGGGCATACGTGTTGCAATCAAAGACTGATGTGCATCACGCAATATTGTCTCGGTAATACCGATTGGTTTTTTAACTATTTCTGACATTTTATTTCCTCCTTTTATTATTTAACTCCAAAAATGGCCATGAAAGTACCGGCGACTACGGCGGTTCCGATTACTCCGGCTACGTTAGGTCCCATAGCATGCATCAGTAAGAAGTTGGTCGGATCTGCTTCTGCACCGACTTTCTGTGATACTCTGGCTGCCATCGGCACTGCGGATACACCGGCAGAACCAATCAGCGGATTAACCTTGCCCTTTGTTACAAGGCACATCAATTTACCGAACATAACACCGGCAAATGTACCAAATGCAAATGCAACCAATCCAAGTAATACAATTTTAAGTGTATCAACCTTCAAGAATGCCTCAGCACTTGTCGTTGCACCAACAGATGTACCAAGCAAAATAACAACGATGTACATCAATGCATTGGATGCTGTTTCCTGCAACTGTCTTACAACACCTGATTCTCTGAACAGGTTACCTAACATCAGCATACCAATCAACGGTGCTGTTGTCGGAAGTATCATACACACTACGATGGTAACGATAATCGGGAAGAGAATTCTCTCCAGTTTCGATACCGGACGTAACTGTGCCATTTTGATTTTACGTTCTTTTTCTGTTGTAAATAACTTCATAATAGGCGGCTGGATAATCGGTACCAGTGACATATAAGAATATGCCGCTACTGCGATAGGTCCAAGTAATGCTGTCTGCCCCAATTTTCCGGCAAGGAAAATGGATGTAGGACCATCAGCTCCACCAATGATTGAAATTGCTGCTGCAGCCTTATCGTTAAAGCCCAGTGCAATTGCACCGAAGTATGCCACGAAGATACCGAACTGTGCTGCTGCTCCAAGTAAAAAGCTCTTCGGATTCGCAATCAACGGACCAAAGTCTGTCATTGCTCCGACACCCATAAAGATAAGTGAAGGCAAGATTGCCCATTCATCTAACAGGTAAAAATAATGTAGTAAACCACCTACGCCGTTTGTTGATTCTTCTACCGTCATCATAATATCAGGATAAATATTAACTAACAGCATACCGAAAGCAATCGGACATAATAACAATGGCTCGTACTCTTTTTTAATGGCTAAATAGAGGAATATACAAGCAACAGCAATCATAACATAGTTTCCTACGGATAAACCGAGGAATGCCGTTTGCTCAATTAAATTCCCTAATGTATTTGCTACATATGACATTTTATGACCTCCATGTTATTTTCTACTGCAATAGTATGCTTATTTCAGTGTTGCCAAAAGTGCGCCTGCCTCTACTGCATCACCAACTGCGCAGTCAATGCTTGCAACAGTACCATCTGCTGGTGCAACAACCGGAATCTCCATCTTCATTGCTTCCAGAATAATAACTGTATCGCCTGACTTAACTGCCTGACCTACACTTGCTTCAATCTTGAATATCTTTCCTGCTGCGCCTGCTTCAATCTTTACAGAACCTGCGCCTGCACTTGCTGCCTTAGGTGCTGCTGCAGGTGCTGCCTTGGGTGCTGCCACAGGTGCTGCTGCGGGAGCTGCTACAGGTGCAGAAGCTACTGCTGCGCCTGATCCTTCTTCTACTGTTACATCATATACGTTGCCGTTAACGGTAATGGTATAATTTTTCATCTTATTCTTCCTCCTATTGGTTAGGCTCTCTGCCATTTATTCGTTTTTACTCTTTTAATACTTCTTACCACAAATCCGTCCGTAGACGCGCCTGCAGTACCTGATGCTGCAATAGCTGCCGTAATAACCGCAACCAACTCAGTATCGTCTGTCAATTCTTCTTTTTCGATAATCTGTGCAATCGTATTATCTACTGCTTCCGCTGCCATACTGCTCTTTTTCTTCTTTTTGTTGTCGAAGTAAGCTTGAGCTTTAGGAATGAAACCAAAGCAACTGATAATCAAGGAAATCAATATCAGAACCACAAATACAGTTCCCATACCAAGCAGTGTGTTAAGTCCTGCTTTTTCCATCTTCTCGGCAAATGTATACTCAACATTTGTCGTAACCGATTCAAGTGTCATGTACAAATCATCTTTATAGATGAATTCAATCTTTGCAGGTTTCTTAGAACCTGTAACTGATACAACAACCTCTACCTTTTTGCCATCGTATTCCATCTCATATCCGTCAACACTGACTAATGTACCCAAGTCCTCTTGTGCCGAATTCCATGATTCAAACGAACCAATCATTCCGTTGCCGTCAACCTTCATGGAAAAAGCGCTTTCGAATACATATTCCGCATATTCCGCGCCGGCTTCCTTGAACTGTTGTACACTGGCCGCATCCATTTGACTGAATACGTTCTGAATGACTTGAGCCGACATAGACTGAACCGCCTGCTCACGCTCAGGACTTAAGGTCTTAACTTCTTTGCTGCCACATGCCGTCAAAGAGAAAACACAGGCAATCAAACATAATACTAAATTTAGTTTCTTCATATTAAGTATCACCTTTCCTAAACTGTTCCGTGTTTTTTACTTGGACGATCTTCTCTCTTTGTGAATAACATTTCAAAAGCACCGATGACATATTTTCTTGTATCAGCTGCCTGAATAATCTGATCCACATAACCTCTCTTAGCTGCTGCAACTGCACTAGCCTGCAACTCAGCATATTCCTTTGCCTTTTCATCAATCACATCTGCGCCCTTGCCGTCATACATAATCTTTGCTGCAAATGTTGCGTCCATCATACCGATAGATGCTGTATCCCATGCAAATGTCATGTCTGCGCCGATTGCCTTTGAATTCATAGCAACATATGCACTGCCAAATGCCTGTCCGATGATTACATTTACCTTCGGAACGGTTGCATTTGCAAATGCGTAAGTCAACTTCGCAACTGCCTTTGCAATGTTCTTTTCTGAACACATTGTTGCTTCGTATCCTTTTACATTGGTTAATGATAATACCGGAATATCAAATGCATCACAGAATTCAACGAACTCAGCAGCTTTAAAGCAGCCCTTCGGTGATAATTCTGTTGCATTGTTAGCTACTGCACCGATTGTTACACCGTTTAATTTGATAAAGCCTGTTACCATATCCTTTGCATACTCAGGTTTCATCTCAAAGAAAAACTGATTGTCTGCAATTCTTGACAAAGCAACGGTTGTATCAGATACACAGTTTGCCAAATCATCACACAGACGATTTAAATCATCCGTACATTCATCAAATGAACCGTTCTCTTCATTATTAGAAGGTAACATGGTTACTAATTGTCTGATTTGACCCAAGATAGCAGCTTCGTCTCCGATAACATCTACATTACCTGCAGCTGTACTCTGGAATTCAGCAGATGCGCTGTCGCATTTGCTTACTTCATTTCCGTCAATTGCATTGGGAGCATTTACAAATAATTTGGCATTCTTTGCTTCCATAAATGTAAAGTCTGTCAATGTTGGGAACATAGCCAAGCCACCACCGCAATTGCCGAAGATTGCTGTAATCTGCGGAATAACGCCTGATGCAAGTGCTTGTCTCTTATAGATCTTACCGAATGCATTCAAAGCATCTGTTGCTTCCTGCAATCTCAGTCCGGCAGAATCAAGCAAACCGATGACCGGTGCGCCCATCTTCAAAGCCATGTTGTAAAGACCTACGATTTTGTTGGCATGCATTTCACCCACTGAGCCGTTCATAACTGAAGCATCCTGGCTGTATACATATACCAGATTACCGTCAATCAATCCGTAACCGGTGATAACACCGTCGGCCGGAGTGTCTTTTGGTTCCATGTTGAAGTCAGTTGCTCTTGCTGTTACAAGACCGCCGATCTCAACAAAACTGTTTTCATCGAGTAAAGATGCAATTCTTTGACTCGCTTGAGAAGTGTTACTCATTTTGTTTGGCCCTCCATTTTATATAAAAATTTGTTTGAACTATTAATCGCGAATATGCCTAAAAAAGCCCAAATTCGCACATCTTTGATTATAGCACATCTCCCTCTCAAAAGGCAAACAATTTATGCTTCTTCTATGCAAGATAACCGGAAAACAAAAAAAATCTTAGCACCGCCTTAGCACACCATTCAAAGTCAATTGCTTTTACACTGCCCGTGAGTATTACATCTTCTTCTCGCCATACATTTTCTCCAATCATATATTTAATACTTCCAACCTTTTCACCCTTGTGTACCGGTGCTCCTGTCTCCTTTACAACCCCATAAATCACACTGATTTCCTCATCCAGCCTAAGCAGTAGTCCGTCTTCTGTCTTCGGATGAGTATCTGCTCCATCTGAATCATTTACGTTTTCCTGCTCTTGCAGTTCCACACTTGCATATGCGGCTCCGCCAATTCTGTCAGTCTGACCATTGATAACTGCTATTGGTTTCAATTCTTCCTCGTCTATCCTGATTTCGTCAAAACTTTGATAACAGAAGTTTTCAAGTCCATAATTCATTAACTTCTTGGTATCGCTCCATTTATATGACTTGTTATTCGGCCAGCCACATGCCAAAAGTGCAACTGTATAGGTTCTGTTGTCGCGCTCCAATGCTCCGACATAACAATATCCGGCATCATTGGTAAAACCCGTCTTTCCGGATAATGCGCCTTCCATCATACCAAGAAAGGAATTGTGATTGTGGCATGAAAAAGAACGATTTCCGTTTGTCACGGTACCGTCCTCTTTTGTAATCTTGTTATTAAAATTATAATCTGCCCTTCTTGTAATCATCAGGAATTCTTCACTCTTTGGAGATCCCTTAATACAATATGCCATAACACGCGCCAAGTCTGCTGCTGTCATGGAATGCACATTTGTATCTGTGGCATCCAATCCATTCGGCGTTATATAATATGTATGTTCACAACCGATTTCTTTTGCTTTTTCATTCATCATTTCGGCAAACGCTTCAACGCTCCCTGCCACATGCTCTGCAATTGCTACCGCAGTATCATTATGCGACTCAAGCATCAAAGAATAGAGTAAATCATTTAACACATACTGTTCCCCACTTCGCATGCCAAGATGTACCTTCGGCATAGATGCTGCATAATCTGATACCGTAACCAATTCTTCTTGATTGGCCTGCTCCAATGTCACAATACAAGTCATGATTTTCGTTGTACTTGCCATCGGCATCTGTTCATAACCGTTTTTTTCATAAAGAACACGCCCGGAATCAGCATCCATAAGGACTGCCGCTCGGGCGTATAAATCATTTTCATTTAATTCAATGATGCTTGTCTTTGTTTCTGCTTCTGTCTGCGTTTCTGTCTGCATTGCCGTTGTTTGAATTGCTGTTGCCTGAATGACCGCAAAAAGAAGTCCGAGCACAATAAGAATAGTCTTTGCTTTTTTCATGTTTTCTACCGATGACCTACATGTTCTATCACGTTATTTTATGATGGCAGTCCACGGTTTATTCATGTCGATATCGATATCAAGCAACTAGATATCCAATCGTAATTGTATCTCATCTTCCGCTTCTTTTTTAAAGTCTTCAAATCGATCCTGCTGTAATATCGGAAGTTCATCCAATGATTTCACACCAAATGCACGCAAAAATTCTTCCGTGGTACCAAACAACAACGGTCTGCCCGGTGCGTCTAAACGTCCAAGTTCCATAATAAGATTATATTCAATTAACTTATTTACGGCATGATCGCAACTGACACCACGAATTTTTTCAATCTCAAGTCTCGTAACGGGCTGCTTATATGCAACAATTGATAACGTCTCCAGCAAAGTATCGGTCAATACATAATTCTTTGGTGCCTTTGTCACCTTAACCAGATGTTCATACATTTCATCCTTGGTACACATCTGAAATGCGCCTTCCAATTCAATAATCTTGAGTCCTATTTTGTCATTTTCCTGATACTCTTCCATCATTTTATAAAGAATTCCCTTCGTCTCCTCAGGCTCTCTTCTGACAGACAATGCTAACTTCTTTAAATCCACAGAATTACCCATAGAAAACAGAACAGCTTCCAATACTGCCTCCGGATGTTCTACCGGCGGCAATAATTCTTCTGTCTCATCACTGTCTGCCTCCAACTCATCTTCTAAGGTATCCGGCAACAGTTCATCCATAATCGAATCCAATTCCTGATCAATCTCATGCTTGTCCATTTATGCTGCTTCCTTTGCCGTAATTGTAATATCATCAAAAATATGTTCCTGTACGATCATAATTCTGCCGGTCTTCATCAACTCCAAAATAACCAAAAACGTAACAACAACTTCCATTTTGGAATTCTGTGATTCTAACAGGTTGCGGAAACTAAACGTCTTATGTGCCTTAATATAATCCTCAATATATACTGTTTTCGCTTCCAAATCGATTTCATCCTTCTCAATTTTACCGAATTGAGAACGTAGTGGGTCAATCTTGTCCTCTTGCTTTTTGATAATTGACTTAAAGATTTGATTTAATTTACCAAGGTCCATATCCCCTACCAACTCGTCATAATCAATCGGCTGGCTGTAATCTGCAACTTCTTTCGGGAGTGACGGCGCCTTAAATAAAACTCTGAGTGCACCAATCTGTCTGTCCCTTAATTCAAAAGACATATACTTGTACATCTTATATTCGATTAACTTCTGTACCAGTTCTGCTCTCGGATCCTCTTCCTCGCCGTCTTCATTGACTTCCTTCGGCAGAAGCATCTTACATTTAATATCTAAAAGTGTTGCCGCCATAACCAAAAATTCGCTCATCAAATCAAGGTCCTGTGTATCCATTTGTTTGATATAATCCAAATACTGCTCTGTAATCAACACAATCGGAATATCATAGATATCCACCTTATTCTTGTCAATCAGATGCAAGAGCAAATCAAGCGGTCCTTCAAAAGTTTGTAATTTGAATGTTAAATCCATATCTTACCCCTCTTTTATCACCTGTTTGGTGTTTTCTTCAATGTAATACAAATCATCTCTGCCCTGTTCCAAATCCTTAACGGAATGGTATGCGAGCCAATCCCACGGCTTAATATCATAGTAGAATTCTTTTCATGAAATTCTCCGGCATCATACTTGGGAAACAACTTATACTGCGGTGAAATCACACCACCCAAAAGTGGCAACTGCATCACGCCGCCATGGATGTGTCCGGATAAAACTAAATCCGCACCCCATTTTGCATAGCCCGGAAATTGATCCGGATTATGTGCCAATAGGATGGAATACTTTTCTTTGTCAATAGTTCCAAGTGTTTTCTGCATATAATCATCCGAAATATGTTTGGTTATAAAATTGCGATAATAAATATGGTCTAGCATCAATCCGTAAATCACAATCCCTGCATCTTCAAGATAGGCAGTTTCATTTTCCATAATATGAACACCGAATTTCGCCAATTCACTTGTTAAATGCGCATATTCTGTCGGAAACTTATCTGTTCTTCGCTTGAATTTTTCTTCATGATTACCGGCTCCGTAATAAATCGGATACTTTGCTGCCAATCGTTTAATGAAACCAATGGTTGGCGTATAATCATATTCAACTTCCATGGAAGACGTAACCATATCGCCTGCAAAGACGACCGCATCCGGCTTCATTTCATCAATTGCTTCAAGCAACGGCTCGTTATCATTGCCAAATACTTTATTGTGTAAATCAGCCAGAAATACAATCTTAAAAGTGTCTTTACACAGTTTATCTGAAGAATATTCGTAAAAACTCACACAAAACTCTTTGCTTTCCCTTCGAATCATTGCAATAAACAAGACGATCAGAACAAGCAAAATGCCCACTATTATACCAATTAACATACATCTTCTCCACATCTAAATGTACGCATTCGCGACATTCATTCCACAACATATTGTATCATAACATGATTTGTTTTGCAATTAAATGATGAAAAAAAGTAATAAGCAGGAAAGTCTTAAAAATGACTTTCCCACTTACATCACCCACTAAATTTACACCAATAGATGAAGCAGTACTTTCTTGATGCAATCTCCATAGCCAGCCTTTTCAATCGTCCTTGCGTACACAAGCGGTATTCTGCCAATTTCACGGTCTGCAATCATATAAACTGCTTCTCCAGCAATATCACCCTTGTGTACCGGCGCCTGCATACTCTCCTGTACACGAATTTCCTTGGTAATAGCGCTTAAGTTTTCACCTTGGAATGCCAGATAACGGAACTCTCCTGTATAAACAATGTCAGCTTCTGCTTCCTTACCGCCCTTAATCGGCTGTTTTGCAATCTGATCCTTATTTTCATCCTCATATAACATGCTGACACCAAATCCATAATTCAGCAGTGAAACCGCATCCCGAAAACGAACCTGATGATCCTCCGCCGCCATAATGACCGCAATTAAATCAATGTTGTTATGACGAGCCGTTGCAGAAACACAGAATTTTGCCAATGAAGTAGAACCCGTTTTTAGACCTGTGGTATACGCATACTGTTTTACCAGTTTATTGGTATTGGTCAGTCCAAACTCACTGCTTCCTTTTGCGGTTGTATGTGTGATATTTTCCATCCATATCATCGAATACTCTTCATATTCCGGATATTTTGTAATCAGTTCCCTTGACATCAATGCCACATCATGTGCTGTGGTCATGTGTCCTTCAACATCCAATCCGTTACAGTTTTTGAAATATGTATTGTCCATTCCAAGCTGTTTTGCACGCTCATTCATTTTCTTGACAAACTCGTCTTCACTGCCACATATGTATTCTGCCATAGCCACACAGGCATCGTTTGCGCTGGCCACTGCAATGCATTTTAACATCGTATTTACAGTCTGTTTCTCAAACGGTTCCAAGAACACCTGTGAGCCGCCCATAGACGCTGCATACTCCGACACAGAAACTTCATCCGTCAGTTGAATCTTCTTTTCCTTTAATGCATCAAATATCAATATCATAGTCATGATTTTTGTAATACTTGCCGGATGCAATACCTCATTGGCATTCTTCTCATATATAATCGTCCCCGTGGATGCCTCCATTAATATTGCTGAAGGCGCTCCTATGACAATCCCTTGCTCCTCAGTTGCCTGCTCCTCGTTTATCTGTTCCGCATTAACCTGTTCGCCTTCAACTTCTTCGGCATACACAACCTTTATTGACGGTAACATGATGCACAATGCAGTCAACGCAGCAATAAAGCCCATATATATTTTTTGTTTTTTCTCCTCATATCCACTATGCCCAATATTATAATTACTAATATTATATTGAGCCCTCAGTACGATTATGTACAAAAAAAGCACACCCCGTAAGGTATGCTCCACATTCTGGTTCCGTGCTCTATTCTGCAACTACTTGATTTTTGCCATTTCTTTTTCCCATATATAATAACTGGTCAGCCTTCGATACCAATTGCTCCAAATCACATCTGCCAAAATGATAATATAATCCAAATGTAATAGTCGTAAACACTTCATCGCCGTTACTCTTAACACTGCTCTCTGCAATCTTCTGGCGGATTTTCTCCAAACGCACATAAGCCAAATCTTTCGGCATGTTGGGCATTACAATCACTATCTCCTCACCGCCCCAACGACAGACAATATCATTTTCACGAGTCATGCTCTTAATAATCTTGGACATTTGTACCAGTATAGCATCTCCGATTTCATGTCCAAACGCATCATTAATCTGCTTGAAATCATCAATGTCACCAATGGCAACACAACACGAAAATTCTCCTTCCGCTTCATATTGCATATATTCAAATTGATTGTATAAACTTCTTCTGTTGGATAAACCGGTTAAAAAATCCTCCTGTGCAAGCTCCTCAAGTTCTTCATTATCTTTTGACAGAAGTGTACGATAAAGCAGATTGGAATTGTTTACCGCTTTCGCCAATATGAACATTCCGACAAAGAAAATCATAATATTCAAAATACAAGCTATTTGTGTCACAAACTGTGGTACCACATTGACATAGACCGGTTCACAAAAATAGGTGTAAATGCGCAGCCCTACAAAAAGAACTATTTCAAACACTGCATAGATATCCAAATACTTGACACGATTGATTACCTTGATATAAATGGCGGTAAACAGAAAAATAATAAAATACTGAAATCCATAATCCCAGCCAAAGAACACAACTGCCAGTGACATATGTAATAAAATTTCTGCAACTAACGAAAAATAATGTTTATTCGGTGTTAAATGAAACTTATGAGTGTACAGGTACACATACAGAAACAGACTTCCTATATTAAGCACTACAAACATTGTAATTCCCAAATATAAAAAAGTAATCAAATAAATCACATGCATAATCAAGCATATGAGCATCAGCGACTTAAACATCCTGTCCAACACAGTTGCCACCGCAATATTCGCTTTTGCAACACTTTTCTCTTTGCTATATTCCATATTTCACCTGTAGGTTTTGTCTAAAAAGTCCTTGGCAACATGACCAAGGACTTCCGAATTAGTTAAATTTTCTCTTTCTTGCTGCTTCAGATTTCTTCTTACGTCTTACGCTGGGCTTCTCATAATGTTCTCTCTTGCGGATTTCCTGCTGGATACCTGCCTTAGCACAGTTTCTTTTAAAACGACGTAAAGCGCTATCTAAAGTCTCATTATCTTTTACGATTACATTTGACATAGTCTCACACCTAACCTCCCCTCAAGTCCTATATTGTGCATCATACGACCGTTCGGGTATTTTGCCCTCAGTAACTGAGGTATCTTGAAAAAAATCCTCCAAGATATTTGCACTATATAAGATTATAGCATATATTCCAATTTCGTCAACAGTTTTTCGGAAAATTTTACTGTATTTGTGATTCCAGCACCTTTGTGGCTTCTGCTAATGCTGCATCAATTCCTGCCGGATTCTTGCCGCCTGCCTGTGCCATATTGGGGCGTCCACCGCCGCCACCACCGACAAGTCCTGCAATTCCTTTGATTAAATTACCGGCATGTGCGCCCTTTGCCATTGCTGCATCGGTTGCCATTGCAATCAAGTTTACCTTGTCGTCTGCTGCTGAAATAATCACAACAACACCATCTGAAAGTTTCTCTTTTAACTGGTCACCAAGGTCACGAAGTCCATTCATATCGACTCCGTCTACTCTTGTTGCAAGTAGCTTCACACCTTTGACTTCCGTCACTTGATCCATAACATCGCCAAGTGCTTCCTTGGCTGCTTTGCTCTTAAGCGACTCAATCTCAGACTGCAGCGCTTTCATTTCTGCGGACATGTGATTTAACTTCTCAATCAGGGATGCCGGATTGGTTTTCACAATCTTTGCTGCCTGCTCTACGGTCTCTTCTAATTCTCTGTAATATGCAAATACACCGTTACCGGTCAATGCTTCAATTCTTCTGACACCTGCAGCAATACCTGCTTCGGATACAATCTTAAATGCTGCAATTGTATTGGTATTCACAACATGTGTCCCACCACATAATTCTGTTGAGAAGTCCCCCATCTTGACAACGCGTACGGTATCTCCGTATTTCTCACCAAACAGTGCCATTGCGCCTGATTTCTTGGCATCTTCTATAGACATTTCCTTGGTATCAACCACAAGTCCGGCAGCAATTTCATCATTGACGATTTGCTCCACTTGTGCAAGTTCTTCCGGTGTCATTGCTGAAAAATGACTAAAGTCAAAACGCAATCTGTCGTTATTAACAAAGGAACCTGCCTGTTCTACATGCGTACCAAGTACGGTTCTGAGCGCTTTCTGTAATAAATGGGTTGCGCTGTGGTTCTTACAGGTATTCATTCTGTTGGTTTCGTCTACTTTCAGTGTAACAGTATCTCCCACCTTGAACATACCCTTGGTCACTTTTCCGATATGACCGATTTTACCGCCCGGAAGCTTTGCAGTATCTTCTACCTTAAATTCGCTGTCTCCTGCAGTAATATATCCAATATCAGCAGACTGTCCACCCATGGTTGCATAGAAAGGCGTTTCATCTACAATAATCGTACCGATATCTCCGTCAGCCAGTCCGTTAACTACCTCTTCTTCCGTTGTTAGCGCTGATATCTTCGATGAATGTGTTAGTCTGTCATAGCCTACAAATTCAGAAGTAATTGCTGTATCAATTTCCTCATATACAGTTGCGTCAGCGCCCATATAATTGGTCACTTTTCTTGCCTTACGTGCCATGTCTTTTTGCTCTTTCATAGCTGCCGCAAAACCGGCTTCGTCTACGGTATAATTCTGTTCTCCTAATATTTCCTTCGTCAAATCAAGAGGGAAACCATAGGTATCATGTAACTTAAATGCATCGGTTCCTGACAGTTCTGTCTTGCCGTCCTTTTTCATCTGTGCACACATTTCATTCAAGATAGAAAGTCCCTGGTCGATTGTCTTATTGAACTTTGCTTCTTCTTGGGTCAATACATTAAAAATAAAGTCTTTCTTCTCAAACAGTTCCGGATATCCGTCCTTTGAACCTTCAATGACTGTCTCAGACAGTTTAGCAAGAAACATTCCGTCTATTCCAAGTAATCTGCCATGTCTGCTGGCACGTCTGATAATTCTTCTGAGCACATAACCGCGTCCTTCATTGGTCGGCATAATGCCGTCTGAAATCATGAAAGATGCGGAACGTATATGGTCTGTTACAATTCTGATAGACACATCCCATTTATATTCTTTCTTATATTCTTTACCGGCAAGTTCACAGACTTTTGTACGCAATGCACAAATCGTATCGACATCGAATATGGAGTCAACTTCCTGTACCACGGTTGCCAATCTTTCGAGTCCCATTCCGGTATCGATGTTCTTATTTTCAAGTAATTCGTAATTGCCTTTGCCGTCACTGTCAAACTGTGTGAATACATTGTTCCAGATTTCAATATATCTGTCGCAATCACAGCCTACTGTACAATCCGGCTTGCCACAGCCATACTGCTCACCGCGGTCATAATAGACCTCTGAACAAGGACCGCAAGGGCCTGAACCATGCTCCCAGAAATTATCTTCCTTACCAAATCTAAAGATTCGCTCCGGTGCAATTCCGATTTCTTTATTCCATATATCAAATGCCTCATCGTCCTCTAAATAAACAGAAGGATACAATCTGTCCGGCTCTAACCCAACCACTTCCGTTAAGAACTCCCAAGTCCATGCAATTGCTTCATGCTTAAAATAATCGCCGAATGAGAAATTACCGAGCATTTCAAAAAATGTTCCGTGACGTGCAGTTTTACCGATATTCTCAATATCACCGGTTCTGATGCACTTCTGGCAGGTTGCCATACGCTTACAAGGCGGTATCTCCTGTCCTGTAAAATAAGGCTTCAAAGGCGCCATGCCCGCATTAATCAGAAGTAAACTGTTATCATTATGAGGTACCAGCGAATAACTGCCCCTTACCAAATGACCTTTACTTTCAAAGAAGTCCAAAAACATTTTTCTTAATTCATTTACGCCGTATTTTTTCACGAGCTCATCCTCCGATTTTACAAAATATCAGTATTTCATATTATAGTTTTTATTTATTCCCTTGTCAATCATTCCGACTGCTTTCTTTCAAGCCTCAGACTTCTTTTTCGTTCTGCTTCTCAACACTGACACTCCGATGCACATTACTATAGGAAACATAATCGCACATAACAATCCGGTTTTAAGTCCGTTATCACCGCCGGTCGCATTGGATATAACACCAACTAAGGCAGGTCCTGATGCACAACCGATATCTCCTGCTACTGCAAAGAGTGCAAACACTGCTGTACCACCACTTCTGCAACGCTCTCCCGCAATGGAGAAGATGCCGGGCCACATGATACCGACTGAGAAGCCGCACATTGCACAACCAATCAGCGCCAATAGCGGGAATGGTGAAAATACTGCAATCAAATAACTAACCACACATAACAAACTGCTTCCGATGATAAATTTCTTTAAATTGATGCGCTGCCCCATTTTCCCATAAATCAATCTGGATAGCCCCATACAGATTGCAAACGCACATGGACCAAGTAAATCACCAACTGTTTTGCTGACACCCAAGCCTAACTCTGCAAAGATAGAAGACCATTGCGACATTGCCTGTTCTGATGCTCCTGCACAAATCATCAGCAGAAATAAGAGCCAGAAAATACCGGTCTTTAGCGTTTTGCGAAGCGGTACACGCTCCTCTTCCTCTACCAACTTATAAAGTGGTATCTTTGCAAACAGGAACACATCAAATAATGGAACCAACGCCCATATCATAGGCAGATACATCCAATTTTGTATTCCTGCAGTACTAAAATACAGGGTTGATAAAATAACAACTCCAACATGTCCCCAGCAATAGAAAGAATGTAATAAACTCATTGCAGATGCCTTCTGTTTCTGTGGTAAAGGTATCGCCTCCACAACAGGACTGACCAATACCTCCAGCAGACCGCCGCCAATGGCATTGAGCATCGTTGCAATGATTAATCCAACGTAAGCATTCGGCATAACATTCGGCAACAGTCCAAGTGAAACCAATCCAATAGCTGATATCACAAATGACAATATGCCACTGGCACGATAACCGATTTTGTCAACAAATTTGACTGATATCAAATCCACCGCAATCTGCGTGCAGAAATTAATCGATATCAAGATACTGATTGCTGCCAGTGAAATACCAAACTGCTTATGGAATGTTAAAAATAACAAAGGCGATAAATTGTTGATAATCGCCTGTGTTATGTACCCTATATAGCATGCATATAATGTATGTCTGTCGTTAAATTTCATTATAGTAGATGAACTCCTCTGCTCTCTGCATATGCAGTTGCTTCATCTGTCCAGATGGAACTCTGCACTTCACCGATATGCGCTTTGCGTAAGAAGAACATGCATATTCTGGATTGTCCGATACCACCGCCAATGGTATAAGGAAGTTCTTGATTTAATAATGCTTTTTGGAACGGTAGTTTGGCACGTTCCGGGCAGCCTGCTTTTTTAAGCTGTTCTTTAAGGGCTGTTTCATCTACACGGATTCCCATTGAGGATAATTCAAGCGCCAAATCAAGTACCGGATAATAAACAATAATATCACCATTCAGGCTCCAATCATCATAGTCCGGTGCTCTTCCGTCATGTCTTTCTCCGGAAGCCAATTTATCGCCAATCTGCATTAAGAAAATTGCGCCATACTGCTTTGCTGCTTTATTTTCACGCTCCTTTGGTGTACAATCCGGATATTTATCTTCCAATTCCTGTGTTGTGATGAACTTAATCTTATCGGGTAATATCTTTTTGATTTCAGGGTATCTTGCATTGATAAATACTTCTGTATTCTTAAGTGCTTCATACACGCGCTCAACAACTGATTTAAGCGTCTTAGTATTGCGTTCTGATTTGCTGATAATCTTCTCCCAGTCCCATTGGTCCACGTAAAGGGAATGCAGATTGTCAGTATCCTCATCACGTCTGATCGCACTCATATCTGTATATAAGCCTTCGCCTTTTACAAAGCCGTATTTCTGAAGTGCCATACGTTTCCATTTTGCAAGGGAATGTACGATTTCTGCTTCGGCATCATTCTGCTCTTTGATACCAAAGGTGACAGGACGCTCTACGCCATTCAGATTGTCATTCAAGCCTGACTCAGGCTTTACAAATAAGGGGGCAGATACTCTGGTCAAATTCAACTCTTTGGCAAGTGCCCTCTCAAAATAGTCTTTTACGTCTTTGATTGCTATTTCTGTTTCCTTGATTGTTCCTGTACTTTTATATCCTTCCGGTATTATGATATTCGTCATAATTGCTCCCGCCTTTCTCTCATAAAAATATCTCAGTATGTTATACTACTGCACACTGAGATATTTTATCACTTCATTGCACTCTTTTCCAGTACTTTCGGTAATTTTATGTCTTATTCATTCTTTCTTTCATTTTCTGCATTCCGCATTGCAGCCACACAACAATGGCAGCCGCCAGAATAACAGGCAGTATATCACTGTATTGGCGTGCAAAAATGACATCATACAGACATACAAGCCCAAGGATTCCTTCCATAAACTGCAGTGCCCTTCCAAGTCTGAGCCATCTGGTTACCATTTCGTTATAGGATGCTTGGTCGGAATAAATCTCATATTCGCCGGCGGGTAGTGTCGGGTCATATTTCTTTTTGAAATAATTCCAGCCGTTGTAAGTTGAATTTATATACTCCCAGCCCTGACTTTCAAAAAAACCAACGTATCTTTCCTTTTCCGTTTTCGAACCAATCGCATCCGGATTATAGTCGATTTTATGTCTGTACTGGCATGTAGTATCCTTCTGATAGGCCGTATGAAAGCATCCGCCTTTTATGAGTTGCCAACCGTTTCTTGACTGTTGATCCAGTGCCATTTCTTCTTTATCAACATTCCATGCTGCATATACAGCATATGATTTTTTGATTTGTTTCTCCATGATATGATATCCTCCGTTATAATCCAATAAAGACTAATTCTCTATCAATTGTATCATTTGGTAGCATTCGTCACTTTGTCGGCATTATCAACTAGTTCATGCAGACGCTTTATTTCAGCCTCCAGCACTTGTCTTCCGTCTGCTGTCATTTCATACATCCGCTTGTTTTTCTCTTCCGGGCCCAATGTCATTGTTTCATTGAGCCAGCCTTTTTTCATCATATTACTGACTGCACCGTACATGGTGCCGGAACCGATTTTCACTCGATTTGCCGACAAGCGGAGGGTTTCCTGCATAATACCGTATCCATGCAAAGGCTCATGGTACAAGCATAATAAAATGTAGAAATAACTTTCTGTCAACGGCTCATGATTCATCATCATTCGCAGCCACCCCCTTATTACGTCTCCATAATATAATCAGTGCAACTAGCGGAACAATCGGTGCAAACACCCAAATCCAGTCCATATTCAGTACCTCTTTCGGGAGCAGGGAAAGCAGTCTGGGTGTAAGGTTATAAACAAAGTGAAAAAAAATTGCCGGCAGTACAGAATTGGTCTTGTAAACTGCATATCCTGTCGCAAGTCCTAACGGTAATACATATAATCCCTGTACAATATTTGTATGGAGAATGCCAAACAAAACCGCAGACATGATTACAGCAGCTACTGCCGGAATATTGTTCAATGCTTTTCTCAAAACAAGTCCTCTTAAAAAACATTCTTCACTAATTGGCGCCAATATCACTGCCGTAATGAAAGCAAGGACTCCGTTTCCACCCAGTACCATGTTCATAGTATTCGAATATTTTTCTACTTTCGCAGGGTTCACAATCGAAATAACAGTAACCACATCCAGTGCAATCAGATAGCAGGTAATGGCTGCAAGTATAAACATCACTGTATTATTTGCACAGAATACATTCTTAATCGTTCCTTTTAACTTCTCCATTGAATACTTTTTTGCATACTTCAGTTTATACCATAATACAAAAATGATCGCACAAATCAATGTAGCGATTGTTGCAACAGGTGTCAGGAATTCGGCGGACATGGCCTCTTCTTGATACTTCGTCATTAAATCTGCCATTTCCATCGTTCCCTGTGCCATGATTGAAACCATTTTAATGATACCTGCTACTAATCCAACTAAACCTTGAATGGCAAGATATAACAAAACCATACCAATCCCGGACAGTATTGTCTTCGCCCACTTGCCTGCTTTACTTTCTTTTTTTACGACGGGTGTCTCCTGCATTTGCATATTGTCTTCCATTTCTATTCTCCTCTTTTTCGTCTGTCGGCGCTCGTTATATCGCTCTTCGGTATATCGCCGTACGCTGTGTCGTCGCTCGACATATTTTATGAATAGAGATTATCATACTATATGTCGTCTGTCAACATATAATTTCGAAATACATAAAAAAAGAGACGCAACTGCTTGTCACGCCTCTCAAAATACTCATAAAACCTATACGCTCTCTACCTTCAATAGATTGGTGTTTCCTGATGTATCCAGCGGTACACCTGCAACAATGACAACTACATCGCCCTTTTCCACCACATCAATTTGTCTGGCACATGCGATGGCATGCTGAAACAATTCGTTTTGTGTCTGCTGATATAAGGCGCGCACCGGATACACGCCCCATGACAATGCCAACTGGTGGAATGTTCTGTCCTCGGGAGTTGCTGCTACAATAGGTACCTGCGGACGAAACTTCGACATACGTCGAGCCGTCTGTCCTGACTTCGTTACTGCTATAATTGCCTTTGCCCCGATGTCTCTTGCTGTCGTACATGCCGCATCACATACTGCATTTGTTGTATCGTCCATATCCATTTCATAATGGAAATTCTTATTCTTCAGAATGTCAAAATAGTCATGTTCCGCCTGACGTGCAACCTTCGCCATAACTTCCACCGCAAGCACCGGATACTGTCCCATTGCCGTCTCACCGGAGAGCATCACCGCACTTGTTCCGTCAAATACAGCATTGGCAACATCGGTAATCTCCGCTCTGGTCGGGTGCGGATGCTGAATCATAGACTCTAACATCTGTGTTGCCGTAATCACCATTTTACCTGATTGATAACACTTCTTAATAAAACGCTTCTGCAAGCCCGGTAACCGTTCAAATTCTACTTCAACACCCATATCACCACGTGCTACCATAATACCGTCTGAATGCTTCAAGATTTCATCAAAGTTATCAATGCCTTCTACATTTTCAATTTTAGAAATCAAACGAATATCTTGACCTCCGTAATAGTCTACAAATTTGCGGAGTTCCATAATATCCTCTTTGCAGCGTACAAATGATGCTGCAATAAATTCAACGCCCTGTTCTACACCAAACTTCACATCTGCTTTATCTGCCTCAGACATATAGGGCATATTCAAATGTACACACGGAACATTAATTCCCTTGTGGTTGCTAACATCACCACCAACAATTACTTCACAGACTATATCCGTATCAGTTGTACTCTTAACAAGCAGATTGATACTTCCGTCATCAATCAATATTGTGTTGCCTGCTTCCACTTCTTTCGGTAATTCCTGATAGGTAATGGAAACAATCTGATTGGTTCCCTCAACCTCTCTTGTAGTCAAAGTGAATTCACTGCCTTCTTCCAATACTACTTTACCTTCTGCAAAATCTTTGGTTCTGATTTCCGGTCCTTTTGTATCCAGCAAAATTGCAAGTGAGACATTCATCTCATCTCTTAACCGCTTAATCAAATCTATATTTTCCTTATGATACTCATGTGTACCATGTGAAAAATTCAGACGGGCAACATTCATACCCTTCTCTATCATCTGTCGTAAAACTTCTTCCTTTTGACTCGCCGGTCCAAGCGTACATACAATCTTTGTTTTCTTCATCCTTGTTCTCCTTCAACCAAATACATATAGGGGCTTCGCCCTCACGTATTCTATCATAACATAAGATGAAAATTTTGTCTTTTTCAATTTCTTAACAGGGTCTTAGCCGATTTTTCATTGATAATTTATTTTTGTTTTAGATTCCGTACACGATTTCGTCACATTTATCTTTTATACTTTTAACTATCAAATGAAGTTAACCGCGAGTACGCACGAACAGGATGCGCATGACTTACATAAGGCGTATTTGCCCCGTTAGCTTCGACAAACAATTATTTCCCTTCATATAGATTTTTCTCCTTCAGGGAGCCGGAGTCGCCGGCTCCTTTAACGTTTACTCTAAATCTATTTTCACTGCCTGCTGTATCAATAATTGTTTAATCTTTCTGAAACTTTCCCTCGGGATTGGCAGAATGGTACCATCCGTTAAGAATAGTTTATAATTTCTTGCTACCTCTACATACCTTGCATTGACCAGATGATGTCTGTGTGTACGAACAAATCCTTCTCCCAAATCCTGTTCTAAATGTTTGAGTCTTCTGAACATTGTAATCGTCTGTCCGTCACTCAGATAAGCAACCGTCTGGTGTGCCACTGCTTCAAAGCGAACAATCTTAGAACGAGATATGTAATGTACGGACTGCTTAATATCACGCAGTGCCACTCTCTCTGCCGTCTGCGCATAATTCATTAATTCTTCCAGTTTATTAATGCTCAAATGAGACGCATCAATTGGTGCCTCTTTCGTCTCCAAACCAATTGAAATATGTAAATGAAGACCGTACCAGCCTTCCTTCGCAACGCCTTCTTTTTGCAGGTCTTTTTCCTTGATGTATTTCCAGATGACTGTAATCCTCTGATTCACACGCTCCAGCATTTGATTCGGATAGCAAACCAGGAGTGCGCTATCCAGCATTGTGTAACAGCAACCTGTCGCTAACAGATATGATTTGCACATAATACTCTCTATATCATAACGAATCCCCGAGTTGTTTCTATTGGCCAAATTTTGACGTATCGCATCTGCACCCACAATAATCTGTCCTTTTCCGACCGATAGCAAAACTGTCTGCGGATGAATATACGTATGCAGTAGCGTTGCATCTCCCATATAATATTGTGTCACTGCATCTATGGTGATTTTTTCTGTGTCTTTGTAAGTTCCTGTCATGGCCATACCCTTCCTTATCAGTGTTCTCATTAATCAGTACTATATTTCCAAAGAATCCTTATTTAATAAAAATTCATACAATCCCAAATGAACAATACCATATTCATCTATCCATGATTTCATCATTGTTTTCACAATAATTATTTTCTTTAAAAAATCTTTTGTACTTTTCAATGGTCTGAGTTCTATTTCCATCTTAGAAGCATCACTGACATTAAGTGCTGACTGAATATAATATTTTTTGGGACCTTTGTTTACAACGAAGTCAATCTCACATTGTTTTTTTCTCTTGGTTCCTTCTATGGCGTCGACAATTTCCACTACACCCACATCAACCGAACACTCGCGGCACAAGAGTTCATTATAAATAATGTTTTCCATAATATGAGTCTCTTCTAATTGTCTAAAATTAAGTCTTGCATTTCGAAGTCCTATATCCGTGCAATAATACTTTGAAGGATATTCAAAATACTTTTTCCCTTTTACGTCATAGCGTTTGGCATTAGAGAATAAAAAAGATTCCGATAAATAATTTAGATAATTGGCAATCGTATTACCGGAAACCTTAATGCCTTTAACAGTTTGAATCGTATACTGTACTTCATCAATTAAAATATAGTACATTTCATTATTTACTATTTGGGAACGAATATATTTAGAAAGTTCCTCTGGATTCCGATACTTCACATAAGTATCATCATCAAGTGCTATGGAAATGATTTGCTCTTCTTTAACACCATTTTCGATTAAATAATCATAATATAAACGAAACAACAGATAACTTTTCCCACATCTCCTAATACCTGTGATGACTTTTATTAAGCCATTTTCTTTTTTATCAATCGGCGGTTGTGTTATCTTTTATAAACACATAGTCATATAAACCGGTATATGCAAGATTCCGTCCTCATTCTTAAAGTCTTTCGTGTATATAATGAATTTATCACCTATCTTAGAAGAATACCTTGTAATGAACTTGTCTAAAGAAGCATGTTTCTTATAGAGGGAAGATTTCACTTCAATGGGGCAGATTTTGCGATTTCTTCGTATCAGGAAATCTATTTCCATGCGATTCATGGCATCCTGATTATCGCTTCTGGAATAAAAAAACAGTTTATTGCCATTAGCCCGTAACATTTGTGCAACCACATTCTCAAAGAACATCCCTTCATTTAATTCTAATCTGTCGAAGAGAATCGCCTTGTACACCTCTTCCTCCGTAAGTTCTTGATCCGAAAATGCATGGCTGAACAACAGACCGGTATCTGCCATATAACATTTGAGAGTCAGGCGGTCTGCATTGAGTCCAAGTCCTACATTAGGATCCATGTTATTAAAACAAGTGTTGATGACCTCTGCCTCATCCAACCACATGAATGCATCCTCATAATCTCGAAACCTTGCCTCTTTTTCTATGGATGCCAATTTATATTTCTTTTCATGTCGCGATAGTTGTGCCGGAATTCCGTCAAAAATCGCAAGTACTTTACTCTCATACCCACCCGCAAACTTAGAGACATCATTTCGATATAGGGACAAAATGTTTCGTTTCACCCTGTCTGTTCGTTCAAAATCCTTTGTCTCTATATATTCCAGTACCGCTTGTGGCATTCCGCCAACAAGCATATATTGTCTAAACACATTCATTGTCTTACGATGAATGGCCTCTCCCAGAGGTTCTCTCCTTTCAAAACAGTTCGCAATATATCCGGCAGTTATTTCATCACCCATTGCCCATAGAAATTCTTCAAAATCCAATGGTTGCATCATGATATGCCTTTCTTCGGACGGCAGCACAATATTGCGAATATTTCTTTTCAGAGAAATCAAAGAACCCGTCTCAATATAATCATATCTTCCGTCTGCAACAAGGTATTTGATTAACTGTCGTGCTTTTGGATACATTTGAATTTCATCGAAAACAATCAGACTCTCTCTCTTATACAATTTCTTGCCTTTTAATACAGCCAGTTTAGTGAAAAATAAATCCAAGTCAGAAAACTCATATTCAAACAAATCAATGACTTCCTTTTCTACATTAGCAAAATCAATCATCAAACAGGACTGATACTCACGCGCTCCAAATTGTTCAACAATAAAACTCTTGCCGACTCGACGCGCCCCCTCTATCAGCAACGCTGTTTTTCCGGCATCAGATTCCTTCCAGTCTTTCATTTTTTGATATATCTTTCTCCTCAATTCCATAGGATACCTCCACTTGTATCATCTATATTATCGCCCAT
The DNA here is from genome assembly GCA_035271065.1 of Lachnospiraceae bacterium. Lineage (GTDB taxonomy): Bacteria > Bacillota > Clostridia > Lachnospirales > Lachnospiraceae > JAAYYM01. Next base: position 28,260 of record DATESB010000132.1, read on the forward strand.
CTGTACACTTTTATCCATATATGCACGTTTTTGACCTTTCTGTATGTTTACATATTACACCTTTTCGACCTTTCTTGCAATTCATATTTTACACGTTTTTGACTTTAATAAAAAAAAGAAAAGCCCTCCGGTTCTATCAACCGGAAGACTTCTAGAAATTTCTGCCTCTGGGGTCAACGCATTGGAATCTATCCTGTTATACAGAAAAGTTCCGCTTTCATCCTTTAAAGTCAGTTTCCATGTATTGGCATTCACCTCGTCCGCTTCAACTCCTGCAAAAGCAGACTTGTTATATCCGCTCGCAGATGAGAAGAGAACGGAGGAAAGATTCAAATTAAAAGCGTGTCGAGCAGAACCGTAGACATTGTCTACTTGGTTGCCTCCTCCCGAATGGACGTAGCCAGAATCGAGTACGTATGCGGCGTAGTAGTTATTACGACCGGGGGAACGAAGCCACCACCAATACAATAAATTCGGGTCTGCTTTTCTTGTTCCGTCATTATTATTAAATCCATAATTTGTATTCTGTACATCATCTAAATCCAATAGAAATATTTTGTCATTTGAACCTGATGGATAGTTGCTATATGGTCTGTTGCCTCCATTATAATCATAATAATCTGATGTGTTACTGTCCTTGATTTCTGTTGTACTAATTGCTTTTTGCTCAGTGGTTGAAAGATTGTCAAAGAAGTCAGCGCCATTCAAATTTCCCCTAATAGTACTTGCTGACCAATCTGATGATCTAGTTCTATTAAATGCTCTTCCATTTACTTCCAGGGCGTCTTTTGACAGTAACAACATATGGTGTTCCTTGGATGAGTGTGCTTGAACAGTGTTATCTTTATTCAGTGCACTACCGTCTTTATCCAACACATAGTATGCTTTATCTCCGTAATAAACAGTAGTTCCTTCCCATGATAACGCATTGCCTGTTCCCGATGTCGGATTGCTAATTCCTGCAATGCTATTATCATCAAGTCTCAAATTCACATTCTTAGTTCCCGCTGTGGCCGCCTGTTCCCCCACCGTTCCAATCGGTGACAAGCTAAGTCCGCCTACAACCATTGCCATTGTTAAAAAATAACTTACGATTTTCTTCCCTGTGTTCTTTCTCACTTTTATTCCTCCACCCTGTATGATTTAATCCTTAATCATCATCTTAACAACTGCATATTTCCATGTCAATAGTGATTTTTCTGTATCATATTTTTGTTTCATCAATCGGCGGTTGCATTGTGTGGATAGTGAAAATCACTTGAAAGAAAAAGTGCATTACGGTGCACAAGAAAATGCCGGCCAAAGGCCGGCATTCTCTTTACTCTATTATATTAGAAACATCACACCTCTATTGTTCCGCCAATGATGCCTGTGCTGCTGCAAGTCTTGCAATCGGAACTCTAAACGGTGAACAGGATACATAATCAAGTCCAACCTTATGACAGAACTCGATAGACGCCGGATCACCACCATGCTCACCACAGATACCAAGATGAATATCAGGTCTTGTAGCACGGCCCTTCTTAGCCGCCATTTCCACAAGCTGTCCAACACCGTTCTGATCCAGTTTTGCAAACGGATCTGACTCATATATTTTTGATTTATAATAAGCATCCAAGAACTTACCTGCATCATCACGAGAGAATCCAAATGTCATCTGTGTCAAATCGTTTGTTCCGAATGAAAAGAACTCAGCCTCTTCTGCAATCTCATTTGCAAGTAATGCTGCTCTCGGAATTTCAATCATGGTACCTACATGGTAAACGATATCAGAATTCATTTCCTTCTTTACAAGTTCTGCAACCTCAACAACTGCATCCTTGACAAACTTCAGTTCCTTCTTATCTCCAACAAGCGGAATCATAATTTCAGGTTCAATATCATAACCCTTTTCATTCTTCACTTCAATTGCTGCTTCCATAACCGCACGTGTCTGCATCTTGGCGATTTCAGGATAAGTAACTGCAAGACGGCATCCACGGTGTCCCATCATCGGGTTAAACTCATGTAATGCATCACAAGTTTCCTTTACCTGCTGAACCGTTAAGTTCATGCGTTTTGCCAATTCCTCGATATCTTTCTCATCAGTCGGCACAAACTCATGAAGAGGTGGATCTAAGAAACGAATGGTAACCGGTCTGCCCTCCATTGCCTCGTAGATGCCCTTAAAGTCATCCTTCTGATAAGGAGTCAATCCAATCAACGCCTCTGTACGCTCTTCTACCGTGGTAGACAAAATCATCTGACGAATCTTCGGAATTCTTTCAGGTTCAAAGAACATATGCTCTGTACGGCAAAGTCCGATACCCTCTGCTCCAAGTTTTACAGCATTTCTTGCATCTGCCGGTGTGTCTGCATTGGTTCTGACCTGTAACTTTCTGTATTTATCAGCCCAGCCCATGATACGTCCGAAATTACCGCCTATCTGTGCTTCTTCTGTCTGGATATCTCCCAGATAAATCTTACCTGTGGAACCGTCCAGTGAAATGTAATCACCTTCTACAATCGTCTCGCCGCCCAGTTTGAATACTTTGGCTGCTTCATCAATCTGAATTTCACCACATCCTGATACACATGCTGTTCCCATGCCACGCGCCACAACTGCTGCATGAGATGTCATACCGCCACGTACTGTTAAGATACCTTCTGCTGCGTGCATACCTTCAATATCTTCCGGAGAAGTTTCAAGTCTGACAAGGACAACTCTCTCGCCTGCTTCATGATGTGCCTTTGCTTCATCTGCTGTAAAGTAAACACGTCCTGCAGCCGCACCCGGTGAAGCCGGAAGTGCCTGTCCCAGTAACTTACCGTCTTTTAATGCCTGTGGTACAAACGTCGGATGTAACAACTGGTCAAGAGATTTTGCTTCAATTCTCATAACTGCTTCTTCCGGTGTAATCTTGCCCTCATCTACAAGGTCACATGCAATCTGTAATGCTGCCGGAGCAGTTCTCTTACCGTTACGTGTCTGTAAGAAGAATAACTTCTCATCTTCAATCGTAAATTCCATATCCTGCATATCGCAATAGTGATTTTCAAGTCTGTTTGCAATCTCCATGAATTGCTTGTACACATTCGGCATATCCTCTTCCAGCTTTGTAATCGGCTGAGGAGTTCTGATACCTGCAACAACATCTTCTCCCTGTGCATTGATTAAGTACTCGCCGAAGATACCCTTGGCGCCTGTGGACGGATTTCTGGTAAATGCAACACCTGTACCGGATTTGTTACCTGTATTACCGAATACCATTGCCTGAACGCTGACTGCCGTACCCCAGTCGCCCGGAATATCATTCATTCTTCTGTATACGATTGCTCTTGGATTATCCCATGAACGGAATACTGCTTTTACAGCTTCCATCAACTGTACTTTCGGATCCTGCGGGAACTCTTCGCCCATTTTCTCTTTATAAATTGCTTTATACTTTGCAATCACTTCTTTCAAATCATCTGCTGTCAAATCAGTATCGAATTTTGCACCTTTGGCTTCTTTGATTTCATCCAAAATACCTTCAAAGAATGTCTTGCTCATTTCCATAACAACATCCGAGAACATCTGGATAAATCTTCTGTAAGAATCATATGCAAATCTCGGATTACCTGTCTTCTTTGCAAATCCTTCCACTGCAATATCATTCAGTCCCAGGTTCAATATGGTATCCATCATACCCGGCATAGATGCGCGAGCACCTGAACGAACTGAAACAAGCAACGGATTCTCGGTATCACCGAATTTTTTGCCCTGCTGTTCCTCTAATTTAGCCAATGCTTCAAATATCTGACTCTTAATCTCGTCATTTACAGTTTTGCCGCTATTATAATAGTCTGTACACGCCTCTGTTGTAACCGTAAAGCCCTGCGGTATCGGCAATCCGAGATTGGTCATCTCAGCCAGATTGCAGCCTTTACCTCCTAACAGATTGCGCATTTGTGCGCTTCCTTCCTTGAATAAATAAACCCATTTTGCCATTCTTATCTTCCTCCCTTAAAGTTTTATCAATCCAATGGATGATTCCGATATATAAAAAAGCCAAATTTCCCCCCTTGGGCTAATTTGGCTTTTTTCCAATATAAGTATTCACTGTCCGCTCCATTGCGCGCAATCGAATATCCAATCGAATCATATAAAAATCCTTTTCAATGTATTTATGAGACAAACTATAACGGTTAAACTGTCCTCGTCTCACGAACAAAATTATATCATATGGACCTCTACATGTCTAGCATTTTTTTGCACTTTTGATTCAAATTGGTAATTTACGATTAAAATAATGCTAGAACGTAAATTTGTCTTCAAAATATCTCTTCAAATCTTCTATCTTAATTCTTTCCTGCGCCATAGTATCACGCTCACGTACGGTTACCATGCCGTCTTCTTCTGACTCAAAGTCATAAGTAACACAGAAAGGTGTTCCGATTTCGTCCTGTCTTCTGTAACGTTTTCCGATATTTCCTCTGTCATCAAACTCACAGTTATAAGTCTTGGAGAGTTCTGCAAATATCTTCTCAGCACCTTCATTTAGTTTCTTTGATAACGGAAGCACACCTATCTTAATCGGTGCCAATGCCGGATGGAAATGAAGAACTGTTCTGACATCTCCCTCTCCGATTTCTTCTTCATCATATGCACCACACAAGAATGCAAGGAACATTCGCTCTACACCAAGTGACGGCTCAATGACATACGGTATGTACTTCTCACGTTTCTCATCATCAAAGTACGTTAAGTCTTCACCTGATACAGTCTGGTGCTGTGTTAAGTCATAATCTGTTCTGTCTGCAATACCCCAAAGTTCTCCCCATCCAAACGGGAACAAGAACTCAATATCAGATGTTGCTTTGGAATAGAAAGATAATTCCTCAGCATCATGATCTCTCACACGCATTTCTTCTTCTTTCATGCCAAGTGATTGTAAGAAATCAATACAATATTTCTTCCAATATGCAAACCATTCAAGGTCGGTATCCGGTTCGCAGAAGAATTCCATCTCCATTTGCTCGAATTCACGTACACGGAAGATAAAGTTACCCGGTGTAATCTCATTACGGAAAGACTTACCCACCTGACAGATACCAAACGGAATTTTCTTTCTGGAAGTACGCTGTACGTTCTTAAAGTTAACAAAAATACCCTGTGCTGTCTCAGGTCTTAAGTATACTGTATTCTTGGCATCCTCGGTAACACCCTGGAATGTCTTAAACATCAAATTGAATTGACGAATATCTGTAAAGTTATGCTTGCCGCAAGTCGGACACGGAATATTGTTTTCACGAATATATTCCATCATTTGCTCCTGTGTCCAGCCGTCTACGGAGCCGTCAAGTGTCAATCCCTTTTCAGCTGCATAATCTTCAATAATCTTATCTGCACGGAATCTCTCGTGGCATTCTTTACAATCCATTAAAGGATCTGAAAAACTACCCAGATGTCCTGATGCAACCCATGTCTGCGGGTTCATCAATATTGCACAATCAACGCCGACATTATAGGGGCTTTCCATAACAAATTTCTGCCACCATGCCTTCTTGATATTATTCTTGAGTTCTACACCGAGATTACCGAAATCCCATGTATTGGCTAATCCACCGTAAATCTCTGAGCCGGGATATACAAAGCCCCTTGATTTGGCTAACGCTACGATTTTTTCCATTGTCTTTTCCATTTTTCATTCCTCTATTCGTTTTTATTATCTAAATACAAGATACGCCGGTCCCGCTGCTTCATCAGAAATCCTTGCTTCTTTGTCACTGATGATTTCCACATTGGCACTGGTGTATAATATCTTCTTATATAACACAACATTCACAGGATTATCTATAATGAGAATCTTATACTTTCCCTTTTCCAAAAGATCTTCTTTAGAGAGTGTCTCTTCTCCCTCTGTGCTCTTCATAACAACATCCAAATCAATTCCAGCTTCATATGCTTCATTGATGCTCCCCAGAAAAAACTGCGCCTGATTAAAATCAGCATAATCCTGACCTGTCTTAAAGTCGACAAACACCTTAGCCACTCCGGAACTCACATCAAATCTGGAAACAACTGCTGCATCTTCTTGCCCAACTTCTGCATTATATGCTGCAACTTCTTCATCTAACATTGATTGCAGCTCCAAGGCACTGTAGTAGCCTTGCTCAAAACTTTCCACAATGGCATCCGTAACCTTCCCATTCTTCTGTACAAATACAGTTGTTGTCTCAATGTCAGGTTCCTTCTCTGCACATCCGCCGAGACAAAAAATCACTGCACATGCGATAAGCAATATCATACCCTTTATTCTCTTCATATATTGCTCACCTCCCGAATTTTGGTTTTTAAGAAGCACACCATACGTTATTATAACCAAGTTGCCTTAGTTTTTCAACATACAATTTTCCATAATACTAAGACTTTTGAAGTTTTTATCAATATAGTTCTTTCGATATCTGTCCGCTAACAACTTGATTTCAGATAATACATCATCAGAAACTGTAAAGGTATATAACTTTTCAATCGGTGCATCCACTATGAATTCTATTGCATACACGGCACTTTCGCTCAATTTCGTATCACTCGGTATTCCGGGAAACTCACCATTTACAACCATCGACTTTATCTCGTATATGTAACGAACCAGTTCATGGCTAAGTGATTTGGATGAGATAGCACGCAGAGATTGAAACAACAGTTTCAGCATTTCCTTCTCATCATTGTTTTCTCGTGTATAATAATCCGCATACTCCATAAAATACATGCCGATATAAGCCGCTTCAAAATCCGTGCGTAGTTCTTCAAAATAGTGGCTGATATCAGCCTCAATGATATTATATGATTTTCCTTCATAAAGTTTAAACGTACCAAAAGAAAAAGGATTGGTCCCTGCCATCAGGCGGCTGTTCTGCCGTCTTGCGCCTTTCGCAAAAGCAGTTATCTTTCCTCTTTCTTTTGTAAGTATGACCACTCTTTTGTCATATTCACCGATAGGACCCGCCTGCAGCACCATTCCCGTCAGTAAAATGTAATCTCTCACTTGTTGTTATGCCTCCGTCCGGCTCCTGTTCCCTTGTATTCTGCACCTCTGTCCGTGCAAGCATGGCTTCTTCTTCCACCCTGCTTCTATATTGCAAATAATCATTAATACTGCCTGAACTTTCAAATTGCATCCAATCTTTTTCTGCTTTCATACGGTACTCCCTCTACTACATGTTTTTCGTTTGCTTCACAATATAGGGTGTACCTTTTTCGAATAATTACACTGTATCTTTTTGGTTATAACCAAAATTCTTTAACAGAAAATCGCTGTCACGCCAATCTTTCTTGACTTTAACCCAAAGTTGCAGGTTTACCTTACTTTCTAACATCTCTTCAATCTGATATCGCGCCGCCGAGCCGATTTTCTTTAACATGGCTCCGCCTTTTCCTATGATAATACCCTTATGTGAATCACGCTCACAGATGATAGTTGCCTCAATATCTACAATCTTTGGTCGATACTTCATACTTTCAATAGAAACTGCAATCCCGTGCGGTATCTCTTCGTCCAAGCACTGTAATGCCTTTTCACGAATAAACTCTGCCACAATTTGACGTTCCGGCTGGTCTGTTATGGTATCTTCATCGTAAAACGGTTCTCCGTAAGGAAGATATTTCATAATCAACTCAATCAGTTTGTCTGTATTCTCACCCTTCAGTGCCGATACCGGAATAATTTCCGCAAAATCGCAGATATCCTTATAGGCATCTATAAAGCGAAGAATTTCCTCATGCTTTACCGTATCAATCTTATTAATGACAAGAATAATCGGCGTCTTTACTTTTCCGAGTTTTTCAGCAATACTTCTCTCACCCGCCCCGATAAAGGTAGACGGTTCTACTAACCATAGTACTACATCTACTTCCGAAAAAGTTCTCGTTGCCGTGGATACCATATAGTCCCCAAGTCGGTTCTTTGCCTTGTGTATTCCCGGTGTATCGACAAATACAATCTGCCCTACATCACTTGTATAAACCGTTTGTATTCTGTTTCTTGTTGTCTGTGGCTTATTGGAAGTAATCGCAATCTTCTGACCGATTAAATGATTCATCAGCGTAGATTTCCCTACATTCGGTCTGCCAATCAGTGTTGCAAAGCCTGATTTGTATTGTGCATTCATAGTATGCTCCTATTTCTGTGTTGTATCATTCTGCTGTGCGGCCTGTTGCGCCTGTGCCTGTGCAGATTGCTGTTGTAATTCTGTCTTTAACTGTGCCGCTGCTACCTGCTGAGCCTGCGTTCTTGCCTGCTGTTCCGCAATTTGCTGCGCTTTTTTCTTCTTATTACGCTTCACAATCAATCTGATAATCAGAACAATTGCTGTAATGACAATCGCCCATATAATCAAGTAAGGAATTGCAATAATGAAGCCGACGCCAAAGTCCAAAAGCCCTTCTGCCACATCATAAATACTCTCTGCAAAACCGACTCTAATCTTATCCCATCTGCTTTCTTCCACCTGCGGTGTCAGTCTCTTCACTTCATTTATGTATAAGTATACAGTACTGAAATCAACCAAATTATCATAGGTACGCAGTTGTGATTCATACGACTCTAACTGATATCTAACCTCAGTCATTCTGCTTTCCAGTGCGATAATCGTTTCTAAATCTTCTGCCTCTTCTAGCAGTTCCTGCAATCTCTCCTGCTCTACCTTCAGTGAATCTCTGCGTGACTTTGTATCCACATATTGTAATGTAATATCCTCTGCACTCTCGCTCTTATTGGTGACATTCGAAATCTCTGAAACCTCTGAAACAAATGCATCTAACTTTGCACTTGGTACACGGATGGTCATACTTGCATATCTGTTTGAAGAATCATCATAATAAGTTCTTCCGCTGACACTCGTCGATTCAGCGTATCCGCCAAGGTCTTCAATTCTCTGATTGATTTTCTGCATCAGTGTATCAAATTCCTCTGTCTCAACGTCCATATTAACCGTCTTGATTAACTTACGGTTTGCAGCAACGGACTGTGTTTCAGAACCTTCAACAGTTGTCGCCTCCTCTTCCGGTGTCTCTGCTGTTCCGGTATCATAAGACCCCTCTGTCGCCATTGCCGCTTCATTCATGTAAATATCATCCGTTGCATATGCTTCCTCCGCAACCGGCATTGCTTCTGCTGACGCATAATCCATTGACGTAGCCTTGGAACTTCCACATCCTGCAATGACACTCACTACCAACAAAGCACTCATCAATCCAACTATTAGTTTCTTCTTCATCTCATTTCCTCCCTTTCGACCGCCCTGCGATCAAGCACATATTAACTGCCGTATTCGGCATCGTATTTGTTGTTATAATCAATACGTATGCCACCCTCATTATTTATGGTACTTTTATGAAATTATTAAAATAAATTTTCTATTTGGTCAAATAATGCCTTTTGTTCCTCAACTTTTTCTTCACCGCCAAGTACACAGAACAAATTCTGTTTCAGAACTGCCTCTACATAACGCGCCATATCTCGGATATTTTCTTCGCCTGCATGCAAGACTTCGTCTCTTTCACGCTGTATATCCTCATAAGTTTCATGTGTCAGATAAGCAATCAATGAACGAGCTCCCTTTGCTGACGGATTCAACGGAATATCCATATCGCTGATTGCTCCGATGATATATTTGGTCATTTCACGCTCATCGGCATTAAAATTCTTCAGATAATCAACCGCTTTATGATATACCTCTATTGTCTTTTCTAAATTAGGATCTCTGTAGGATACCATATAGGAATCCCCCACCTTTGAAAAAGAACTCATACATCCGTAGGCTCCACCCTTCACACGCACATGATTCCATAGATAGTCATATCCAAGGATGACCTTCATCACTTTCAATACACCCGTATATGAGAGCCCTGCCTGCTTATAGTTGCCGGCAACTGCTACATATTGTACCTTGGAAGCCGTCTTAAAACCTTCGTTTTTCTTTTGCGGTACAATCTTGAAGCCATCTGTATCCGGAATATCCGTATAAAGCTTATTCCGAAACGTTTCTATTTCTCCCGGAAGCAATGAATATCCTTTTTCATCTGCAGTATAGTCTACCAACATACCGTCTGCACGGAAAATGATATGCATCAGTTTCTTCAACTTTGCAATCATATCATCCTTTTCTTCTTCAAAGTTTGACTCAATTTTGTCAATCAGTCGATAAAAGGTAAGCCCGCCAATCATATCTGAGACACCTGCTGTCTCGGAGCAATAGGACAACGCCCTAAGAGCTGCTGTTGAATGTCCTGAAGAACTCATACTCATTTGCAATCTTGATTTCAGCATGGCAATAATCTCATACAGCCTCTTATCGTCATCAAAATTCGAGGCAAACAAAATTTCATCAATCATTTCAAATACAAAATGCAGTTTTTCGTACAATACTTTTGCACGTATTTCAAACTTTACAACAAATCGGTTTTGCACCTTGGCATCTGCATAGGAAGTCACTCCGGTATAGATGCCACCCGAATTCATATTGATTTCATTAAATAAGTCGCCGTACGAATAATGTTCAGTACTGACAAAACCAAGTACATTTTTCAGAATTCCCAGATACGGCACAAGTTCATTCGGAACCTGTTCAATATTGAATAAAATGTTCAGATATCCGATACCATTGGTAAAGAAATTATGATGTAGCACTGTCGTATCCGCAATCGTCTCAATCTCTGTCTTAAACGGTTCAGCTTCTTTCTTAATATCCTCACGCTGTAACAATGGAATGGATTCCAATTCCTCCTTTGTGCTGGGTTCCTCCTGATAAGCAATAAGCGCTTCCGTCTTTTGAACCATTTCTTCGATTTGTTCATTGCTCAATGTCTCTTTGAATGAACTGAGACGTGCTGCTTCCTTTGCATCCAATTCAGCAGTTAATCCCCTCTTCGGCTCCACAATCACAATAGCCGCATGCGTATTATCCAATAAATACTTCTGTATCAACTGTTCAAAATATCCCTCATCCACCTTGCTCTTAATGAAAGCAAATGTATCATTGGCTTCAATATGCATAAATGGTCTCTTCTCATCATACAGCCAACTGTCATATGCCTGCAATCCATACGTCAGCCCTTTCGGATAAGAGCCAAAATCTGCTTCTCTGTATTTGAATTCATAGAAATTAATTCCCGCAAGCAGTGCTTTCCTATCCATTCCGTTCTTCACAATACCGGAAAGGACCTCACGGATTGTATTCATGAATTCATCCAAGTCAGACTTGTTGGCATTTTTGGCAATCACTGAAAAATAAGGCTGCAGCACTCCATTTTCATAAGTACTCATAATATCCTTACCAATCTTCTTGTCCAAAAGTGCCTGTTTCAGCGGTGCACCCGGCGCCAACAACAATGCATACTCAATAATCTGAAATGCCAGATATAATTCTTTATTCAAACTTGTATCAATGACCAGATTGTAGGATAAATAGGTATTATCCTCCAGCGGTTCTTCATTGGTAATCGAATATTTTTTGGTCTTTGTTACAACTTCGGAAAAACCTTTCTGCATGTCTATTGAAGAGTCAATCAGCAATGCATCGAACTTACTGAGGTATTCCTGATCAAGCCACGTAAGCTTCTCTTCCATATCCATATCACCATATAGATATATATAACTGTTGGACGGATGATAATATCTCCTGTGGAAGTCCAGAAATTGCTCATAAGAAAGCGTCGGGATATCAGCCGGATCACCACCCGATTCATAAGAATAAGCCGTATCCGGAAACAGCGTATTAAACACTTCCCTGTCTAACATATCATCAGGCGAGGAAAAAGCCCCCTTCATTTCATTATAGACAACACCGTTAATGGTAATCGGCGCATCTTTATCTTCCAATTCATAATGCCAGCCTTCCTGTCTGAATATCTCCTCTCGCTCATAGATATTCGGATAGAATACAGCATCTAAATAAACATGCATTAAATTCTGAAAATCCTTGTCATTACAACTTGCCACCGGATATACTGTCTTATCCGGATAAGTCATGGCATTCAAAAATGTATTCAAAGAACCCTTCACCAGTTCCACAAACGGATCTTTTGCCGGAAAATGTTTGGAACCGCACAATACGGAATGCTCCAGTATATGCGGTAATCCCGTACTGTCGGCAGGCGGTGTGCGAAACCCGATGGAAAAGACTTTATTGTTGTCATCATTTGAAAGAAGCAGGATACGTGCTCCCGTCTTCCTGTGGCGTAATAAAAAGCCATCTGACGTCAGATCCGATACCCTGCGTTCCTCTATCACTTCGTATTCTTTCATATTAGTAATGCTCATAATGTCCCCCTCTAAGAATTTTTGATATGTTCATGCGTAAATAAATGTTCCTGGCAGTATTCATAATTACCGTCACACTTGGTACAGAATCGGAATTCCAATGCACCTTCATCCTCTTCTGTTCTGCCACAGATTGCACATTTGTGCTTTGTAATCCCTGTTGCCTTTCGTACTTCAGTGCGATACACCTGCTTTCTGTGTATCTCCTTTGGTGTAATCCGCTTCATATTTCGTGTTGATAAGAAAAACAGAATAAAGTTCAAAAGTGATGCTGCTATGGCAACCTTAACCTCTAACCCACCTTTAAAGAAACTGTATAATAAAGTTGCTGCATATAAATATGCCATCCACTTAATCTTAATCGGAATAATAAAGTAAAGCATGACCCGCATCTCCGGATAATTTGCCGCAAATGCCAGAAAAATTGACATATTGACGTAATAAGTAGTGAATATAATACTAATAATCTGACCGTAAGCCGCTGCATCCACTGAACTGAGATCGAAACCTGTTCTGAACAGCAACAATAAAATAGCACCAATCACCGAAAAGATAACACCTGAAAAGATATAAACATTATAACGGAATGCGCCCCATGTCCGTTCTAGGTTTGTTCCGATAGAATAATAAAACATCAACATGATAACAAGAAATAGTATATTATATCCACTTGGCGGAACAATCATCCAAGTAATGATACGCCATACCTGACCGTGTAATATTTTATACGGGTCCAAATTAATCCACAAGACGAAAGCCGGTGCAATCATCATCAGAACATACCCAAGTGCATAACCGCCCACTATATATAGAGACAAATTGTTTATGGCATATCTGCCAAATTTTCTCTCCGCCTTATTTAACCATTTTTCCATACAATACACCTCAACTTCTTTTTAATAACACTATATTTGATTTTATCATTGCCGGTATTAAAAGTAAACCGGACTTCCAAAAATTTATGATTATAATAGATTATTTTTATAATTCCAGCCATTATCCAAGAACTTGAGATTGCACTTTCAAAAACCTTGTCGTATAATGTAATTTGATTTTGGAAATAGGAAGGAAATCTGCATGGCATTACACAAACTTGGAATCGATATTGGTTCCACCACTGTTAAAATAGCAATTCTTGACGAGCAAAACACTTTGCTCTTTTTCGATTATGAAAGACATTTTGCCAATATCCGCGAGACATTGGCTTCTTTGCTTGAAAAAGCATATAAAGAATTAGGCGAACTTGAGTTATCTCCGATGATTACCGGTTCCGGCGGTCTGACGCTTGCCAACCACTTAAATGTTCCATTTGTACAGGAAGTCATCGCAGTATCCACAGCACTTTCTGACTATGCACCACAGACTGATGTAGCAATTGAACTTGGTGGCGAGGATGCCAAGATCATTTACTTTGAAGGTGGCAATGTCGAACAGAGAATGAACGGTATCTGTGCCGGTGGTACAGGTTCTTTTATCGACCAGATGGCTTCACTTCTGCAGACAGATGCAACCGGATTAAATGAATATGCCAAAGGTTATCAATCTTTATATACCATTGCTGCAAGATGTGGTGTTTTTGCCAAATCTGATATCCAGCCTCTCATTAATGAGGGTGCCACCAAAGAAGATTTATCAGCTTCTATCTTTCAGGCAGTTGTCAACCAGACCATCAGTGGACTTGCTTGTGGTAAGCCAATTCGCGGGCATGTTGCATTTTTGGGTGGTCCGCTTCATTTCTTATCAGAATTAAAGGAAGCCTTCATCCGTACCTTAAAGTTGGATGATGAACATATTATTGCACCTGAGCAGTCACATTTATTCGCTGCTATTGGTTCAGCTCTGAATTATCATCCTGATACCATAACCTCTCTATCCAATATGGTAGAACGTCTATCCGGTGATATCAAAATGGAATTTGAGGTAGAGCGTATGGAACCGCTCTTTGCCACAAAGAAAGATTATACCGAATTTGAAAATCGTCATAATACACACTGTGTTGTTACAGCCGAGTTAAAAGATTATGAAGGAAATTGTTTTTTGGGAATTGATGCCGGCTCCACAACAACTAAGGTTGCGTTGGTTGCTGAAAACGGCGCTCTGCTCTATTCATTTTACAGTAATAATAACGGTAGCCCGCTTGCAACTACCATACGTTCTATTAAGGAAATCTATCACCTGCTTCCTCCAAGTGCATCAATTGTACACTCCTGCTCCACCGGTTATGGTGAGGCATTGATTAAGGCGGCTCTTATGCTAGACGAGGGCGAAGTTGAGACTGTGGCACATTATTATGCTGCTGCTTTCTTTGAGCCTGAAGTTGATTGTATCTTGGATATCGGCGGTCAGGATATGAAATGTATCAAAATTAAAAACCACACCGTTGACAGCGTGCAGTTAAATGAAGCATGTTCTTCCGGTTGCGGTTCTTTTATTGAAACGTTTGCAAAATCATTGAACTATAGTGTACAGGACTTTTCAAAGGCAGCACTATTTGCAAAGCATCCGATTGATTTAGGTACACGTTGTACCGTATTTATGAATTCCAAAGTAAAACAAGCACAGAAAGAAGGTGCCGGTGTGGATGATATTTCTGCCGGTCTTGCTTATTCTGTCATTAAAAATGCTTTATTTAAAGTCATCAAAGTATCCGATGCAGCTGAACTCGGGCAAAAAATTGTTGTACAAGGTGGTACTTTCTATAACGATGCCGTTCTCAGAAGTTTTGAAAAAATTGCAAACTGCGAAGCCATTCGTCCCGACATTGCAGGTATTATGGGAGCGTTCGGTGCTGCTTTGATTGCCCGTGAGCGCCATAGTGCCGATTACGAAAGCACAATGCTGTCCATTGATAAAATCAATGCATTGGAATTCACAACCAGCATGGCAAAATGTAAGGGTTGTACCAACAACTGCCGTCTGACCATTAATAAATTTACAGGTGGACGCCAATACATCTCCGGCAATCGTTGTGAACGCGGTATCGGTAAAACTAAAAATGAACATAACATACCGAATTTATTTGAATATAAAGAGCAACGCATTTTCTCCTATGAAGCACTCCCTGCTGATGAAGCAAAGCGTGGCAAAGTAGGTATTCCGCGTGTTCTGAACATGTACGAAAACTATCCGTTTTGGTTTACGTTCTTTACCAAACTGGGTTATCAGGTTGTTCTCTCTCCAAGTTCAACCCATAAAATCTACGAACTCGGCATCGAATCTATTCCGAGTGAATCAGAGTGCTATCCTGCCAAGTTGGTACACGGGCATATCATGTGGTTAATCAAACAAAATGTACCGTTTATCTTCTATCCTTCATTATTTTATGAAAGAAACGAGATGCCGGATTCCAACAACCATTATAATTGTCCAATTGTAACTTCTTATCCGGAAAACATTAAAAATAATGTAGATGAAATACAACGCGGTGACGTTAAATTTGTTAATCCGTTTATGTCTTTCAAAGATGTTGACATTGTCATTGAACGCTTGATTGAAGCTTTTCCTGATATTGCGTCTTTCGAAATTGCCGAGGCAGCACGCCTTGGCTGGGCTGAGCAAGAAGCTGCACACAAAGATGTACAGAAAAAAGGCGAAGAAGTCATTGCTTATCTGAAAGAAACCGGAAAACGCGGCATTGTTCTTGCAGGCAGACCTTACCACATTGATCCCGAAATTCATCATGGTATTCCGGAATTGATTAATTCCTATGATATTGCCGTACTGACAGAAGACTCCATCTCACATCTGGCACCTGTTGAGCGTCCTTTACGTGTTTCAGACCAGTGGATGTATCATTCCAGATTATATGCAGCAGCTAATTATGTCAAAACACAAGAAAACCTTGAACTGGTACAGCTCAATTCCTTTGGCTGTGGACTTGACGCCGTAACGACCGATCAGGTAAGTGATATTCTGACCGACTCAGGCAAGATTTACACCTGCTTAAAAATTGACGAAGTCAATAACCTCGGTGCTGCACGTATCCGTATTCGTTCTCTGATTTCCGCAATTCGTGTGCGTGAATTAAAATGTCAGGCAGAAGGTACTATGGCACCTAAGCGGGAAATTAAATCTTCTGCATATCACCGCACTGTATTTACGGCTGAAATGCGTGAAAAATATACAATACTCTGCCCTCAGATGTCACCCATCCACTTTGATGTCATGCAGGCAGCATTTGTTGCAAGTGGCTATAATTTCGTACTTCTGCAAAATACCACCCGCGATGCAGTTAATGTGGGACTAAAATATGTTAATAACGATGCATGCTTCCCTTCTCTTCTTGTAGTCGGACAGATTATGGAAGCCATTTTGTCCGGTGAATATGATTTGAACAAAACAGCTGTCATGATGTCACAAACCGGCGGTGGTTGTCGTGCAACCAACTATATTGCATTTATTAGACGTGCCTTCGAGAAGGCAGGCTGCCCACAGATTCCTGTTATCTCGTTGAGTTTTTCCGGTATTGAAAAAAATCCCGGCTTTGTGATTGATGCTAATCTGCTGTTACGCGCAATTTCTTCCGTGGTATTTGGTGATATCTTTATGCGTTGCCTGTATCGTATGCGTCCGTATGAAGCTGTTCCCGGTTCTGCCAATGCATTACATAAAAAATGGGAAGCAAAATGCCGTGACTTTGTCAGCAGTAAACACTTTAATCTGCTCACCTATGCAAAGATGTGCAAGCAGATCGTAAAAGAATTTGATGAACTTCCGATTACAGATATTCAAAAGCCACGTGTTGGTGTTGTCGGTGAAATTTTGGTTAAGTTCTCACCAACTGCCAATAACTATCTTGTTGAGTTATTGGAGTCAGAAGGTGCTGAAGCAGTTGTTCCCGATTTGCTGGATTTCCTATTATACTGCTTCTATAACCAACTCTATAAAGCCGACAAATTAGGAACAAGCAAAAAAGATGCTCGCAATGCCCGCATCTTCATCTGGGCTTTGGAAACATTCAGAGGCAGCGCTAAAAAGGCATTAAATAGGAGCAAACATTTCCACGCTCCTGCTCCTATCTTCCAACTTGCTGAATATGCTTCCGACATTGTATCCCTCGGTAATCAGACCGGTGAGGGTTGGTTCCTTACAGGTGAGATGTTAGAACTCATCCACTCCGGTGTCAATAATATTGTGTGTACGCAACCCTTTGCATGTCTGCCTAACCACGTTGTCGGAAAAGGTGTCATCAAAGAACTCCGCCACAGATATCCACTTTCCAATGTTGTGGCAATTGATTATGACCCCGGTGCAAGCGAAGTAAACCAATTAAATCGTATCAAACTGATGCTCTCAACAGCACATAAGAATATGAAAAAAACGGCGGATACACATTAATGTATTCGCCGTTTTTTTCATATCTGTACTTTACTCTTTAATAGCTGCACTCACTTCCATATAACGTGCTGTAACTAGCGTCATCATTGCCTCATAATCTGCATCTTCTTTATGACGAAGTGCCTCTACCAACGGAATTAACGCATCATAGACACTCTTAATTGCCAGATTGCCGGTTACACCCTTCAGTGTATGTCCCGCAGAAAAAGCCTCTTCATAATCTTTCTTTTCTAATGCTTCTTTGAGTTTTTCATAATTTGGATCCTCAAGAAATTTCCCCAAAAAGCGCTCAAACATCTCTTCATTTCCGGAAAAGCGGTAAATCGCTTCATCACAAGCAATTCCTACCTTCTCTAACAATACTTTCTTCTCTTGTGTCATGCCTTATTACTCCTTTTCTTTAGGTATTCTTCTATATGACATAATAACTGATTCATATCTCTTAAAAATTGCTCAATGTTAGCAGCCACATATTCATGGTTTGCTGCTTTGCAGGCTTGTTCCATACCACCTGCCATATCTGAAAGGTCTATTGCACCGATGCTGTTACAAGCATTGCGAACAGCATGCATATAAATCTCAACCTTTCGCATCTCAGAATTCTGATATACCTGATTTAAATCTTTCAAAGTCTCTTCCATGTCTGTCAGGAACGTTGAAAGCATTTTCTGATAAAGTGTCATATTCTCACCGATATAATCCGCAACCTTTGTACTGCTGATCTCCTCTATATCGAATAGTGAACCACGTTCGGGTTTCTTGTCCTTTAACTCAGCAGTTCTGGTCCAAAGCCACCTCGTAAGCACATCTGAAAGTTGTTTGCCGGAAATCGGTTTGTATATATAATCGCTGAACCGAGCATGCAGAAAATCATCCAGTGAATCTTCTATCTTGTTAGACGTACAAAGAACAATCGGCACCTTCCTATAATACTCACCATCCAATTCACGAATTCTTCTCGTTGTCTCAATGCCGTCCATATCTGTCATCACATGATTTACAAATATCATATCATATGCATTCGCCTGTACCAGATTCAATGCTTCAGCTCCACTTGCAGTTTTGGTACAATGCATCTGATATGGTTTCATAGCGCTTTCTAAAAGTGCAATTCCTGACAAACTGTCATCCACAAGCAGAATCTTTGCGCCCAATGCTACAAGCACATCCTCCGAGTCTGCATCAACAGTTACATCGGTCACAGCTTCAACTGCTTCACCCAATAACGGCTGTTTGTATTCCAAACGATATATGGTCACAATACTCGTAAATACTTCTCCATATGTATCAAAAACATTTTGTATTGACAGATTACATCTTTTCCCCGACAATTTGTATATTGCCGGTATGATAAACGCTCCTTGGTGCGCCCGATGCAATTCTTCTTCATCCGCATCTCTCATTTCAAAGTAATCGGTCAATTCCTTTCCGATTGGCAACTCTTTTTCCTCAATCATGATAATTTCAGCACATTTATTAATGAAAACTACTTTCCCTTCATCGTCACAAATGGCTGCCGGATCTGTTTTTGTTGCCTGTAGGAATTCTCTGTAATCCTCAATTCTTATCTTCAACGCATCATGCTTTAGATATGCCTTGCCAAGAAGTAGAATCATAGCAAAATAAGAAAAAGTATGACATGGAAATACCGGCATATCACTTATCATCATAAATAATTCCACAACTCCACTAAGTAATACCAATATTGCAGAAGCTGCCAAATATTTCAGCAATGCACGTGTTCTCTTCCTATTACATGTCTTGGAATAGACAAATAACATACAAATAACAGACGCAATAAAAATCACACAAATAATCTCATATACAATTTGCGTAAAAATACTGCTAATCTTCATACAATATCCCCACGCAGTGTCTAACACAAAGATATTACCCGTAAAAATATCTACCAGATAAAGGATGACTCCTGCGTATAAAATAATAGAGCCGCATAAGGAAGAACCCTTCTCAGAAACACCTGTATATTCAGCATATACATGAATTGCCGCTGCCATAAAAAGCATCATGGAAAACCACGTAATCGCCCAAACAATTTCAAGTGCTACTGAATTTGTAATCAAACTCATACATGCATAACTGATATTATTAATTGCTCCCGAAATACACAAGTACACAAAATACAGCGCATTGGATTTGTCCGACTTCTCATACGAATAGACTTCTACTCCCTGCGATATCATCATAACGCTTGTACATGTCAGTATTCCTGCGAAAATCATCGGAATCATAGGTGTCTCCTCACAAATGGGATAATACGGTAATTATACACTATTCTACTCTATTCAACAATCCATAAATCTATATTTCGTTCAGGTCATAAGGTGTGGTCTGGTATACAAAATAATTCAACCAATTGGTATATAGGTTATTGGCATGTGCTCGCCACTGTAAATCCGGGCGAATGCTTGCATCATCATTTGTAAAGTAATTTTTCGGCTTGCTGATTGGTAATCCTTTCTCCACATCCCTTAAGTACTCCTGTTCAAGCGTTCTTCTGCCATATTCGGGATGTCCCATAACAAATATCTGTTGACCTTCATTGGCGAGTGCCAAAAAGACTCCTGCCTCCTCAGACTCAGCAAGTACCGTCAACTCCTTACAGTTGTGAATCGCCTCTGCAGATACGGTTGTATGTCTGCTGTGTGGTGCCATAAAGACATCATCAAACCCACGCACCAACGGATTTTTCCTGTTGGATACTCTGTGAGGGTAAATGCCAAACAACTTTTCAGGTAACAACTCTTTCTGAAGCCCAAAATGATAATACAATCCTGCCTGCGCTGCCCAGCATATATGAAGCGTTGACGTTACATTCTTCTTTGACCATGCCATGATTTCGCACAGTTCATCCCAGTAGTCCACTTCTGTATATTCCATCTGCTCAACAGGTGCACCTGTAATAATCAATCCATCAAATTTCCTTGCTTTGATTTCATCAAATGTTGTATAGAATTTATTCAAATGACTTGCGGATGTATTTAAGGATATATGCGATGATACATTCATAAAAGTAACATCCACCTGTAGCGGTGTATTCGATAATGCACGTAATAATTGCAGTTCTGTCTCCTGCTTAATAGGCATTAAATTAAGGATTGCAATCTGTAACGGACGAATATCCTGATGCATGGAACGACTTTCGTCCATAACAAATATATTCTCGTCTTCCAGTATTCCCTTTGCTGGTAAATCGCTTTGAATTTTAATTGGCATTACTATTCTCCCATCATTTCTATGATTTCTTCTTCCGATATAATCGGTACACCAAGTTCCTTGGCTTTTTTGTTCTTTGAGGAATTGGATGTCACATCGTTATTAATCAAATAACTGGTCTTTGCAGTCACGCTGCCGGTTGCCTTGCCGCCTTTTCTCTCAATGGCTTCTTTCAATTCGTCTCGATTGGCAAAACGATTCACACTGCCGGTGATGACAAAGGTTAAACCATTTAGGCTCTGTGTGCCTTCTTCAACTTGTGGTTGCTCCAAATTCAATTCTGAAAGCAATCTCTCCAGTGCTTCTCGATTGTCCGCCTTTTCAAAATATTGAGTAAACGTACCGGCTATCACCTCTCCGACTCCGTCAATGCTACTCAGTTCTTCCATGGTTGCATGCTCTATGCGTTCCATATCATACGAGAACTCTCTGGCTATCATTTTAGCATTTGCCAACCCAACATTCAAGATACCCAGTCCGTAAATCACTCTGGGAATTGTTGTATTGCGCGCCTGTTCAATGCTGCTCATCAGATTTTCATAGGATTTCTCTCCGAAACCTTCCATTTGTGTAATCTGTTCTTTATATTGTGTTAGTTTGAAAATATCAGCAAATTCATGGATAAAACCTTCCGCGATAAACTTCTCTAACGTCTGCTCGGAAAGTCCTTCAATATTCAAAGCATTTCTGCTGACAAACAGAGAAAATGCCTTGATTTTCTTTGCCGGGCAGTCTTCGTTTGTACAGTATAACGTCTGCACGTCATTCACATGATGTATCTTCGTCTTTCCGCTACACACCGGACATGTATCCGGAATATCCAAATGGCTGCTTTGCGTCAGATTTTCTGCAATTTGCGGGATAATCATATTGGCCTTATATACAGTAATGGTGTCTCCGATACCAAGTTTCAAGGCCTGCATAATACTGATATTATGAACAGATGCACGGCTGACCGTTGTTCCCTCCAGTTCCACCGGATCAAATATTGCAACCGGATTGATTAATCCCGTTCGGCTGGGTGACCATTCTATCTCCCGTAGTGTTGTCTCACGTAGTTCATCTGCCCACTTAAAGGCAATCGAGTCACGCGGAAACTTGGAAGTTGCTCCAAGTGACTGTCCATATGCAATGTCATCATAAACCAATACCAATCCGTCTGACGGAACTTCATTTTTCACTATCGTATCTGCAAAATACTGAATGTCATCTAAAATCGTTTCCTCTGTAACCATTCTGTGTTCTACAACATCAAAGCCCTGTGATTTCAGAAAATCCAGTTGCTCACTTCTGGCATTATGAAAATCAACTTCGTCTGCCTTCACCAATGTAAACGCATAAAAACGTACATTCCTTCTTGCCGTAATCTCATTGTTCAACTGACGCACCGACCCACTGCATAGATTACGTGGATTTTTATATTTTGCATCCACATCTTCTATTTCATCATTGATTTTCTCAAAATCTGCATACGTAATGACTGCTTCACCACGCAGAATTAATTCTCCTTTATACGGAATGCTGAGCGGAACATTCTTAAATACCTTTGCATTGTTTGTAATGACCTCTCCAACCTCGCCGTTGCCCCTTGTTACTGCTTTTTGAAGGGTGCCGTTTAGATAAGTCAGAACAATCGTCAATCCATCTAATTTCCAAGAAAGAATTGCTCTCTGTCCTTGTAGCCAATCTCGTAATGCTTCCCTGTCTTTTGTCTTATCTAGTGACAGCATCGGCTTTTCATGTAATTCCTTCGGCAGTTCATCAAGTGCCTCGTAACCGACTTTTACCGTTGGAGAATCCGCAAAAACCATGCCTGTCTTTTCTTCCAGCGCAACAAGTTCATCATAGAGTTTATCATAATCAAAATTGCTCATAATTTCAGCATCTTCTTGATAGTATGCCTTTGAAGCATTTTGCAGTATTTCGGTTAACTCTTTCATTCGTTTCATTTCAAGTTGATTCGTTATTTCTGCACTCATATACTAAACCTCTCACTGATAGACTTTCTGTTTCAATAACTCTAATTCCTTTGTGGTTAAATCACGATATGTTCCAACCTTTAAATTGCCGAGTTCCACGTTGACAATGCGTACTCTGGTGAGTTTCATGACACGATAGCCAAAATTCTCGCACATTCGTCTGATTTGCCTGTTCAGTCCCTGTGTCAGAATAATTCTGCAGGAAGTATCACTTAGTTTTTCAACCTTACACTTCTTCGTTGTTACTTCTAATTCTTCCAGATAAACTCCATTTTGCATTCCCAGCAGGAATTCTTCGTTAATCACCTTATCAAGTGACACAATGTATTCTTTTTCATGGTCATTTGCTGAACGCATCATCTGGTTGAGCAGTTCACCGTCATTTGTCATAATGACCAGACCCTCAGACTCCTTATCAAGTCGCCCGCAATAAGTAATTCTGATTGGATAATGAATATATTCTATGATATTATTTTTTTCACGTTTCTCCGATGTACAAACAATCCCACGCGGTTTATTGAATGCAAGATACACTTTCTCCTCTTGCTTCCGAATAGGTTTTCCGTCAATCATAACAGTCTGCCCCGGTTCCACCTTGGTGCCCTGTTCTGCCCTGTGTCCGTCTATTGTAACTTTTCCTGCCTCTATCAATCGGTCCGCTTCTCTGCGTGAGCAGATACCAGCTTCCGCTATGAACTTATTCAGTCTAATCGCTTCATCATTCATTATAAATCCTCATTGTGTGTGCCATCATATTTGCTGTCATATTGGCATCCAAAATCTATTTTCATGCATTCAGGCTTAAAAATGCCGCAAGGTTTCCCCTGCGTCCGTGACTTGCACGATGTGAAAATAAAAACTCCGGATTGCAGCAAGTACAAATATCCGAAACAGAAATGTGTTCTTCTTTCACGCCTGCATCCAACATAATCAATTGATTGGCTTTCCATAAATCCAATTGATACTTTTCGTTTTCTTTTGGATACAGGATCTGCTTGATCTCATCATTTGAAAATTCTTGTTCAAATTCTTCCGCCACATCGCGGCTTACTTCATAGCAATCCACACAGATACTCGGTCCGATTGCTGCAATAATATCTGCAGGTTTTGTACCATATTCGCGCTGCATCGTTTCTATGGTTTTTGCACCGATACGCCCTACTGTTCCACGCCAGCCGGAATGTGTCAATCCGATTGCCTTATGAACCGGATCCACAAAATAAAGCGGTACACAATCCGCATAAAATGTGACCAAGACCAGCCCCGGCACATTGGTCACCAATCCGTCTGTATCAAAGAAGTTCTTTTTCCTTGTGATACCATTTCCACGGTCTGCCTGTGTCACAATCCGCACATTGGTTGTATGTGTCTGGTCAGAAAACACCATATCTTCACATGATACCCCAAGTGCATCCGCAATGCGATGAAAGTTTGTAAGCACATCAGCTTCCTCGTCACCACGCGACAGCCCCAAATTCATCGACTCATAAATACCTTTACTCACACCACCAAGTCTTGTTGAAAACCCATGTTTTATTCCGGCGCAAGCCGTCAACATCGGAAAAGTCAGATAAGTAACACCATTCTTCTCATTTATGGTCAAAACATCCTGATTGCCGGTTCTGTTTATCTTCATATCAAGTATAATCTCCTACTTCCCAATATATAAAAATGCATTCTCATACCATTCTATTTCTTCACCACAGATTGCAATCACATCAAATCGACATGCCCTATTATCACCAATATGATGACATACCCGATAATAATCCGCAATCTTGCATATGGTTCTCTGCTTCTTTAGATTAACTGCACAAGCAGGTTCACCAAATCGATTATCCTTTCGGTACTTCACCTCAACAAAAAGGTACGTATTCCTGTCAAATCCGATGATATCAATCTCGCCGAAACGATTCCGAAAGTTGCGTTCCAAAATCCTGATACCCTTATTTTCCAGATATCGTGCCGCCTTGTCCTCGTACTGCGCCCCAAGTTCTCTTTTATTGATTTCCACCGGTTCACCCCTGTTTCGTTACCAGAACCCTACTGTTTCAGTTTGCTTCTAATCTTCTCCATATCATCCACAAAAACGAGGATTTCCGCTACAACCTCATACAATTCCGGCGGTATCATATCACCGATTTCAAGTTTTGATAAGGTATTGGCAAGTTTGCTGTCCTGATGAATGGGTACATTTGCTTCCTGCGCCTTCTCAATGATGCGCTCCGCAATGTGTCCAACACCTGTTGCAATGACATGAGGTGCTTCATCGCCCGGATCATATTGTAAGGCAATCGCCTGTTTGCGTTTTTCACGTTCGTTCTTTTCTTCCGGCATTTCTATTCTCCCACATACGCTTCTATGCTCTCACATCAAATGAATACTTCGCCACACCTGCTGCTCCCGGCGGTATTGCTGCCCCATTACCATGCAAAAATTCCTCTACAACATTGGTTTCCTCTGTTTCTTTCACGGATACACTAGTCTTCATTTGATAACCCTTCTTGGTCAACCGTTCATTCAACAAATGAATATTGGCTTCTATAAAATCAAGCATTTCTTCTTTTTGCAAATAGAAATGAGTGCTGACCTTATTTTGCTGCATTGCAACATGAATATCCATCGTCCCAAGCGTTTCCATCTCTAAATGGAGCAAGGCGCTGACATTGCCGTCCTTTGCTGCCAGATTCTTCTTATTCGTGTACACATACAAATCACCATGTGCATTTTCCTGACTCATCTTCAGCGGCAGCTGCACATATGACAACATCTGATTGAGTTGGTTCATGAAATTAACATTGTCCTGCATATTTCCGGCACTCTTTACCAGTGTAGCATCCGGCTTTGCAGTATTTTGCAATGCCTGCAGTATCTTCTGGGACTGCTCGGAGATGCGGCGGTATAGTTCCTCTACTCTGCCCTCTTTTGCAACATCCTCCGGTTTTAACAGCCATTGTTGCGTCAAATCACTCTTTAATAAATTCTGATATGCATCACTTTGCAGTAACGTCTTAAGATGTTCATTGTGATGTGCTTCCGGCTGTGCAAGTGCTTCTTTTAAGAAATCATAAACCTGCTGTGTTGTCATCTGCCCATTCAGCAGTTGTGCTTTTCCCTCTTGTGACAACCCAAGGTTCTCTAAATGTTCTGCAAGTGACTGTCTCTGCTCCGGTGTTAATTCTTGTAAAGCAGTATCAGAAATCCCCGCCTGTGCTGTTGTCTGTGCTCCGGTTACCACCTGATCCGTCACCTGCGCTCCGGTTGCTGCCTGCTCTGCCAGACTTCCCGCTAATGCATCAACTGCCTGACCACCTGCTGTTACATCTGCCTGACTGCTTGCTGCTTCCGTCAATTGTTCTCTTCCTGCTGTCAGTATATCAAGTAATTGACGATTCAAATCATAAGATTCTACTGTATTTCCCTGTGCCGTCAATTCACCGATCAACTTCGGTATACCATCAGTTAGGTTATTCACATCTTTCAAAATCTGATGTTCCAGATTCTGATATTTTTCAAACTGTGCAACATTACTCTCTGTAATCGGAAGTTGCAGTTTAGTCATTTGCACCAAAGTTTTTGTATCAACATTCTGAAATGAATTCACCTGGCGAAACATCTCCTGTAAAGCATGCTTATTTACCGGCATTCCTTCTTCCATCATGGCAGAAGTCATACCGATTGTCTTTTCATTCACAGGAAGTCCTGCAGCATCCAACGCCTTCAAAACTGCCGGATCTGCTGAAGTCAGATTGGTATACAACGGTCTGAGAAACATTTGATTATTCTTATTGGATTGCACCTCAAAGTAAACGCTCTGCCCCAGCGTCAAGGAGATATCGCCTTCCATTCTGGCTGAAATCGTCTGATGATTGCCAAGTAAAATCAGAATATCTTTCCCGTTAATTTCCGCAACTTCACCTGAAAAAACCTGTCCAGCATTATAATTCCCGGAATTCAGATTGGCACTGTGATTTCCCTGCACATGAACAGAACCTGCTGCATTTGCCGCAGATGTTGCTGCTGTATTCTGTGCTGCCGCTGTATTCGATTGTGTGCTTCCCGATAAATTCAGATTCATCACATTCTCCGTTTGCTATCCATTACTATCCATTAAATTCTGTTCAACAAAAGTGAGTAATAAAACTCTTTCTGTGAATTGGCGAAGGACCGATTTGCTTCAACGCTTCTATATGTGTCACTGCTCCGTAGCCCTTATTCCCTGCAAATCCATATGCCGGATATTCCTTATCATATTCCACCATTAATCTGTCTCGCGTCACCTTAGCAATGATGCTTGCAGCTGCAATAGACACGCTCTTTGCATCGCCCTTAATAATCGGTATTTGCTTAATAGAAACAAGTGGAATGGTCACTGCATCATTTAATAATATATCGGGTTGCACAGATAAATTCTGAATGGCCTGCCTCATTGCTTCGTAAGTTGCCTGTAGGATATTAATCTCATCAATCCGTGCAGGAGAAACAAGTCCTAAACCTGTTGCAACTGCCTTCTCCATGATAACATCATATAATTCCTCGCGCTTCTTCTCTGACAACTGTTTGGAATCATTCAGATATAGAATATCACAGTCCTTTGGTAAGATAACCGCCCCTGCTACCACAGGGCCTGCCAAAGGGCCTCTTCCGACTTCATCAATTCCACAGATAAACTCATATCCCTCAGCATCGTATTGGCGTTCGAACTCTTGTAACGCATAGGTACGCTCTCGTTCAGCCTGAAGCATATCCAGTTGTTTTTGCGCCTTTTTAATGAGTGCTGTCACACCACTTCGCTCATCACTTGCATATGTTGCTATTAATTCAGGCAGCATTGAAACATTTGCTGCCTGAAATTCATTCCTTATTTCACCTATCTTCTTTTCCATGTGTAACTCCTATTTTGATGTGAGCAGGCCAAAACTTTTAAGCGGCCAGATACGCAGCCATGCCTTACCCCCAATATCCTCTCGTTTAATATTGCCGACCTCTTCCATACGGCTGTCCAGACTATCATTTCGATTGTCGCCCATAACAAAATATTCATCAGTTCCCAACTGCACCGGTATATCAGCACGACCGCCCGATTGAATCACTTCCAAGCCATAGGACTCCGCAAGTTCTTCATCATTTATAAATATCTTGCCTTCTTTAATCTGTACCTTCTCACCCGGTAATCCGATAATACGCTTAATCAAATATTCATTCGGATCTGCTTCATACGGAAATGAAACAATATCAAACCGTTCAGGCTCATGAAAACGATAGGATATCGTATCCATCATGATATTATCACCGTCATAGAGTGTTGCTTCCATCGATGAAGTATGAACACGTGAACGATGCGTCACATAGGTTACGATAAAAAAAGTCACTCCTAATACAATGAGTACAAACAAACCAAAACTCAAGACCTTCTTAAGAATTTTAATCCAAACCGATTCCTTACGTCTGCGTCTTCCGGTAGCCATTTTACATTACTCTCCCTTAGGTGGGCGTTCCAAAGTGATACGTCCAAATTTTCCCCTTCTGAAATCATCAATCAGCATCCCTGCTGCTTTATCTGTATTCGGCAGATTGCCCTTCTGCAAACAGTGTCTGTTAATTGCAATGTCACATAACAGTTCCATTGGTTCCTTCTTTAAATCAGAGAGTTCATAACGGCTTGCCAATACTGTCGGCTTGAATTCCACAAAGAATTTAATCAACTCCAATGCAAGTTCTTCCGTATTCAATATCTCATCATTAATAGAACCAATCATCGCAAGTCTCAGACCGACATCCTGGTCTGAAAACTTCGGCCACAAAATACCCGGTGTATCCAAGAGTTCAATATTTCTGTTCAGACGTATCCACTGTTTGCCCTTGGTAACGCCCGGTTTATTACCTGTCTTGGTGCATGCTTTTCCTGCAAATGAATTAATAAATGTGGACTTTCCGACATTTGGAATGCCGACTACCATTGCACGTACCGGTCTGTTAAGAATTCCTCTCTTACGGTCTCTCTCTATCTTATCCTTACATGCTTCCTGAACGGCACCTTGAATTGCTTTCATGCCGGCTCCGGTCTTTGAATTAATTTTTACAACCGCATAGCCAAGGCCCTTGAAATAAGTAATCCACTCCTCATTCCACTGGTCATCCGCCAAATCAGATTTATTCAGTAAAATCAATCTCGACTTATTCTTGCCCAATTCGTCAATATCGGGATTACGACTGCTTAACGGAATACGGGCATCCACCAACTCGATAATAATATCGATTAACTTGATGTTCTCCTCCATCATTCGTTTTGCCTTCATCATATGTCCCGGATACCATTGATAATTCATATTCATCCCCCTCTATTCTATCAAGCCCATTCCGATTTTACCGCTCGCCATGTGGTACCACGCCTTGCCGTCAATTGTTTCAACAGACACATTGCCGATATTACCGGAACGGCTGTCCTCACTGTTCTCACGATTATCACCCAGCACAAAATACTCATCCACGCCCAGTTCAATCTCTGCCTCTGCAATACCGGGATCATTTGTCACCTCAACTACATCATTCTGATAAGGTAGTCCGTCTATGTAGACAGCACCCTGCTTAATCTGAATGGTTTCTCCCGGCAACCCAATCACACGCTTCACATAGTAGTGTGAATTTTCATTGCCGTTCGGACGAAATACAATGACATCATTGCGTTCCGGTGAACCGTATTGATAAGCAATCCTGTTAATCAGTATCTCCTGACCATTATAAAGCGTTGGCTCCATGGACGAACCAACAACTGCTGTACGGATACCAAACGAAGACACTAATACAAAAGCAGCCAGTATTGCAACCACAATACCAAATTCCCATGTAATCAATTCATATAAAAAAGCTCTGTTCATCTTAATCTGTCTGCGACGAAACGTTAAACCCTTATTATTCATACCTACCGCCTTGTTTCTTACATAATATTACCTAATAAAGTATAGCATATTTTTAGGAATGAAAAAAGAGACAATATACATATTTGTACTTGTCTCTTTGTCATCTGCAACTGTATTATTTCACTAATTCTTTTACCTTAGCACGTTTGCCGACTCTGTCTCTTAAGTAGAATAATTTTGCTCTTCTTACTTTACCTTTTCTGATTACTTCAACTTTTTCAACATTTGGTGAATGTAACGGCCATGTCTTTTCAACACCAACACCGTTTGAACTCTTTCTGACTGTGAAGGTTGCTCTGTTGCTTCCGCCCTGTTTCTTCAAAACAGTTCCTTCAAAAATCTGAATTCTTTCTCTGTTACCTTCCTTAATCTTACCATATACCTTAACGGTATCTCCTACATTGAAGTCAGAAACGTTCTCTTTCATCTCTGCTGCTTCAATATTCTTAATAATATCACTCATTTAGTGACCTCCTTCTGTGGCATTCACGGCACCTTGCCGTTCATGTATGGATGTTCTTGCGCACAAATGTACCAGAGGACCATCTCTTTTTTCTCACAACGCATTTAAGATTAACATATTTATTGCATGATTGCAAGCATTTTGGACTATTTTTCTACCATTTTTTCATTTTGAGTTGTTCTCTGCTGTCTGTTTCAATAAATCAGGTCTACGTTCCTTGGTTCGTATAATGGATTGCTCCTTGCGCCATTTCTCAATATTTGCATGATGACCTGATAATAAAACCTTCGGTACACGCTTTCCGTGCCACTCTTCCGGGCGGGAATACTGCGGATACTCTAGTAAATCATCCTGAAATGATTCAAATTCCGCTGATGTTTCATTACTGAGCACTCCGGGAACCAAACGTGAAATTGCATCTACCATGACCATAGCCGGAAGTTCGCCACCCGTTAGGACGTAATCACCGATAGAAACATAATCCGTTACGACTTCCTCCAGCACACGTTCATCAATCCCCTCATAGTGACCACATAAAAGAATTAAATCTTCCTCTTTTGCATATTCTTCCGCCATACGCTGTGTAAAGGTTGGGCCTTGTGGTGTTAAGTACACTACCCGCGGCTTTCTGTCTGATGTTTCGCATGGATTGGGCATACATTCCTCCGATGAGTTTCCGTTAATTCGTTCAACAACTGCCCGATAAGCACCGTAAACAGGCTCCGCCTGCATAAGCATTCCCGCACCGCCACCATAGGTGTAATCATCTACGCGCATATGTTTATTATCTGCATAATCTCTGATATTCACGGCTTCTATCGAAAGAAGTCCTTTGTCCATAGCCCGCCCGATGATACTGGTATTCAAACCGTCCATCACCATATCCGGAAATAGAGTTAAGATATGAAAATTCATCTGCATTCTCCCATTCTATAACAGTCCATTCTATCATCGTTGTTCTTACACTAGTCCATCCATAATATGTACTGTCATCACTTTCTGCTCGATATCAATATTCAGAATACACTGCTTAATGGCGGGCAGTAATAATTCTTTCCCGTCCTTCATCGTAATCGTATATACATCATTGGCACCTGTCTCCAGATAATCGGTCATCGTACCGATTTCCTGACCGTCTTCATCAACAACCGTTATTCCGATTAAATCTGCAACAAAATACTCATCCTTTTGCAGTTTTACGGCATTTTGACGTGTCACATACAGGTTTTTGCCTTTATATTTTTCAATGTCATTGATATTATCAAACCCTTTGAACTTTAGGATTGCAAACTGCTTAAAAAACTTCACACCCTCTATTTCAAGCGTCAACAGTTCCTTGTCTGTATCCAATATCACTTCTTTTAACTTCTTAAAACGGTTGACATCATCTGTGGTCGGAAACACTTTGACTTCACCTTTCACTCCGTGTGTTGATGAAATGATGCCCACTTGTAACATATCTTCCATAACTTCTCCCTATAATAACGACTCAGAAACCATGATGTCCCTGAGTCGTCTTCATTTACTGTAAATAATAGCATATCACATCATTACTGCACGATATCTACTACCACTTTCTTGTTTTCCTTCGCGGATGCTGCCTTGACCACGGAGCGGATTGCCTTGGCGATACGTCCCTGTTTGCCGATGACCTTACCCATGTCAGACTGTGCCACGCGCAATTCAAGCACGATGGTTCTGTCTTTTTCGGTTTGAGTCACAACAACCTCATCAGGATTATCAACAAGAGATTTTGCAATTACTTCAACTAGCTCTTTCATACATCTACCTCCAAAGGTCTATCGATCGTCCTGATTATTTTTCGATGCCTGCAATCTTGAAAAGCTTTCCGACTACTTCTGTAGGCTGTGCGCCTGTTGCCAACCACTTTTTAGCCTTCTCTTCATCAATCTTAAATGTGCTGGGCTCTGTACTGGGATCATATGTTCCGATTTCCTCGATACATCTTCCGTCTCTGGGAGAACGAGAATCTGCAACTACGATTCTATAAAAAGGAGCCTTCTTCTGTCCCATTCTTCTTAATCTGATTTTAACTGCCATGTCTTTCACCTCCGAAATATTTGAGTATTTTTATTAAAAACCTTGTTCATCATACATGATAAAAGCATAGGTGTCAAGTCTTTTTTCTTGACACCTAATTATATTACATTCTCATCCATACACGTGTCAATTATTTTCTGCCCAAATGTATTAAATTTGAAGTAATAAACAAGAGCAGCGTTCCGAATATCGCATTTGCTGCCACATTGAGAAATAGACCAATTGCTTCAAGTTCAAACGCATAACTCATTATCAGCACAATTAACATCGGTATTACTGCAAACATTTTGATAGACATGGCAAATATCACTTTCAGAGCCTCATGTAGGGAAGTCGGAAGCAACATTTCAATGAACAGGTCTGCATTTGAAAATACATAGTCAACCGCTATAATCAACAACAGCCATCCAATGCAGCTAATCACCTCTGCTCCAATCAGAACACAAGCAATCACATAACCCGGCAACAAATCCAAAAAAGTAATATAACTGCCTGCCAACACCGAGTATGCTATTTTGTCAAACGGCTTACACGGAACCATATACAAAAAATTACATCTTGTCTCATTTGCGCTTGGATTGACATAGCTTCTAAAGAATATAATGCCTAACATAATAGCACCAACAATCAAGATATCCTCTGTCTCCACAGCAAACCTGCAAAGAGCACCAAGTGCACCCAAAATAAAGATATAAGTGATAGAGGTCTTTGAGAAGAAACCAAGTATGGCATACCGTTTCCGATTATGTACTTCCTTCCAAAAGAATACGTTTGCGCCCTTGCCTTTTGATAGCTCTTCTCCTCGCTGTCTGTCGGCATACTTTTTGGTAATATTCAAACCTGCCTTGCTGGCCTCCATAATTTCCTGGCGTTTCACAGTGCTTGAAATCGCATCTTCATAGAAATCTGCTTTGATACGGAAAATAACGTATGTATAGATCACATAGCCAAGCATTGTCAATGTAGTAAAAATGATCAGTTTCGTCATATTCCCCGCAAATGCTGCCGCGATAATTGCCGGTATCCATCCTACCATGGGAACAAGCATAAACCATTCATTGGTAAACATGTGAATGCCTGCATCAAACACATTCTCGCCATTTATAACAACCATATAAAACAGAATAAACATAATAACAGCAGCAACAAGCAATACAAATGGTTTTACAAATTTACGCAATGATTCCTTTGTGGCAACCAACGTATAAACCAAAATACAGGTAAGTTTGCCAAGTGCAAGTATCAGCATCCAAGCAGCCAAAAGTGCCAATGCCATCCAAATACTCAATCCCAGATTAAAAACCAGATTAGGAATCTGAAAGCCAAGATACAGTGTACCAATAAAAATGGCACCCATTTGCAACATTGTCTTAAAGAGTAATACATACTGCGGTTTTCGCGGCGACGGGAACAGGAAATTCACGTCCGGCATTGTAAATATGGATGACCCACTTTTATCGCCACAATACAAATTAAACAAGAATGTTGCGATTGTGACAGCAGAAACAACGGCGAGCACCACCTGGTTCATTTTTTCCACGTCTTCCGGGGTCCGAATCGTTTCCTCCTCAGAAACATCTTCCTCAATCTCCTGCGTCTGCTCTGTTTCTTCCTCAACGATATTCGAAACAACCGCTGCACCCAAACCAAATACAATACCAAACAGAAAACATGCCCCTATCATAACTGCAACCCATGTCTTAAACAGTTTCTTAATCGCATTTACAAAGGTATGTGACACGTAAAATAAAAACAGTCTCATGCGTCTTCTTCCTCGCTCTCTGTCAATTCAAAAAAGAGTTCCTCCAGACTTTGACCTGCCGCTTCCAATTCTTCTCGCTGCACCTGCGCAAGTATTTTTCCTGATTTCATAATCAATGTCTGATCCCAGAGCATATCTATACTTTCAATCATATGCGTGCTGACCAGCAGAGAACATCCGTCTGCGCGAAGTTCCTTCATCATTTCTTTCAGCTCTTTGATGGCATGAGGGTCTAATCCAATCATTGGCTCATCAAACAAAATCATCTTTGGTCTTGGCAGCAATCCACAGCAGATACTAAGTTTTTGCTGCATTCCCTTGGAAAGTTCATCACCGAATTTTTTCTTTTTATCATCCAACTCCATACGTCTAAGCAATTCATTGGCATAATCTTTATAATCATTCAGTTTATATGCCCTTGCTATAAAATCCAAATGCTCCATAACGGTCAAATTGGGATAAAGCGCCGGCATCTCCGGTACATAACCTATGAGTTTCTTTGCCGGAACACTCTTATTATCAATTCCTTCTACCGTAATCTGCCCTTTATATTTCAGAAAACCAATAATAGACTTAATTGCAGTACTCTTACCTGCTCCGTTCGGTCCAAGTAACACCGTAATGGAACTATCCGGCAACGTAAAGTTCAAATCTTCATTGGCAAGTACTTTCCCGTATTTTTTAGTTAACTTCGATACCTCTAACATAAAAACCTCCCTGATATTGATTTCATTTGTATTACTTCACTAATACAATAATCCATACCAAGGAGATTGTCAATCATTATTTTATTTTATCAAACCTTATGCTTTCGCTATCAGAAAATACTCTTAAATTTACCTCTCTTGCCCATGCCACCCATCATACCGGGAAGTTGTTTCATCATCTTCTTTGACTGCTCAAACTGTTTGACAAGTCGATTCACTTCCGCAATGTCAACGCCTGCCCCTTTGGCAATACGGTGTTTACGGCTTGGGTTCAGAATATCAGGATTCTGTCGCTCTTTCTTTGTCATAGAAAGGATAATTGCTTCTGTACGCGCCATTTTCTTATCATCAACCATAGACTCAAGTTCTGCGGTATTCACGCCTTTTCCTAAACCGCCAAGACCGCCCATGCTGCCCATCATACCAAGCACGCTGGACATACCGCCCATCTTCTTCATTTGCGTCATGCTCTCCAAATAGTCCTCAAAATCAAACTTACCTTTTTTGAGCTTCTGCGCCATTTGCTTTTCTTTATCTTCATCAATCTCGCCGATATTCTCCTGCACCTTTTCAATAAGCGTCAGAACATCGCCCATACCTAAGATACGGTTTGCCATTCTGTCTGGGTAAAACTGCTCCAAATCAGACAGTTTTTCACCCATACCAATATATAAAATCGGCTTTCCGGTAACCGCCTTAACCGACAAAGCGGCACCACCTCTGGCATCACCATCCATTTTGGATAATACAACACCGTCAACGCCAACCTTTACATCAAAATCCTTCGCCACATTCACGGCATCCTGTCCGGTCATGGCATCCACAACCAGCAATGTCTGATGTACATCAACATTTGCCTTGATATCCTGCAATTCTGCCATCATTTCTTCATCAATCTGCAAACGTCCCGCGGTATCCAGTATAATAACATTATGTCCATTCTTCTCTGCATGTGCAAGTGCTGCTTTTGCTATATCCACAGGCTTCTGATTGTCTCCCATTGAGAACACATCCACTTCCTGCTTCTCACCATTAATCTGCAACTGTTTAATTGCCGCCGGTCTATATACATCACACGCCACCAACAGACACTTCTTACCTTTTAACTTAAGTTTACCGGCAATCTTTGCTGTTGTGGTTGTCTTACCTGCACCCTGCAAACCACACATCATAATCACTGTCTTTGCCTGTCCCGGCTGCAACTGGAT
The DNA here is from genome assembly GCA_035271065.1 of Lachnospiraceae bacterium. Lineage (GTDB taxonomy): Bacteria > Bacillota > Clostridia > Lachnospirales > Lachnospiraceae > JAAYYM01. Next base: position 64,215 of record DATESB010000132.1, read on the forward strand.
TTCCGTTGTCTCAGAACCCATCAATGCAATCATTTCTTCATTTACAATCTTGATGACCATTTGCCCCGGATTGAGCCCATTCATCACGTCTTGACCAACAGCACGTTCCTCAACAGCCTTAATAAATTGCTTCACAACCTTAAAGTTAACATCAGCTTCCAATAACGCCATCTTAACTTCCTTGAGAGCCGCCTTCACATCTCCTTCAGTTAGGCGTCCCTTGCTGCGCAGGTTCTTAAATACATTCTGTAATTTCTCAGTTAAACTTTCAAAAGCCATATTCCATATACTCCTTCAATTTGGGGACGCCCCTCTTATAATTCGTTCATTATTTTCTGAGATAAATCTATAATCTCTTGATTTCCGATTCTCGATGCTATTCCGTGAATTTCGTTGGCAAGTTCTCTTGTCTTCTGGAACTTCGCAATCAAATGCAGTTTCTCTTCGTATTCCTGCAACGTTTTATCACAGCGTTTGATAATATCGTGTATTCCTTGGCGACTGATGCCGTGTTCTTCTGCCAATTCACCCAATGATAAATCCTCGCTGATTGCTTCTTCATATATTTTCTTTTGATGCTCTGTCAAGAGTTCACCGTAGAAATCAAACAGTAACCCCTGTTCCACTATTTTTTCCATGTTTCATTTCCTTCAATTGATATATAACGATTTCTTTGATGTCATCGTCTTCTTGTTCCAGTTCTTTCACAATTTCATTATAATCTAACTCGATGTTTCGACCAAGAACATCCGCCTGCTCGTCAAAGTTACCCGAAAAAGGCTTTGGTGTCATCACCTTAAACTTTTGTTCCAAAGTGAATTCCGGTTTGAAGATGTTCTGCAAACTAAAGAAACTGACTCCGCAATCAAAAATAGGTGCTTCGCGATATCCGTTCGGAGTTTCTATGATTGCTAAATTATGAAAATGACGGTCTACATTTAAGGTTAACCTATCAAAATTTAGTATCGTTTGCAAGTAATGTGTACAGTCAAAACCCGAATAGTCTCTAATGAAAGAAATCACATATTCAATTCGTTCTTTCACCAAAGCAAATTCGTGTATCTTGCGTGACAAATCACCACCATATGCAATACTATACATTCTTTGAAATGTCACAAGACTTTCTCCCTGTTGTAAGAAATTCTGACTACGACAACCAGGAACTCCGTTAATGAGGCACTCTTCATATTTCACATAATTCGTGATGTTGGAATGTGATAGAATCATCGAACATATTGCCTCGGCTTTGCCTTCATATCCGCCGACATTCTGCTTGTACCAATATCCGTCTTTGTAATACTTGTTCAAAACGCCCAGACTACTGTGTCCCACATCAATTTGATAAGATGCTTCCATCTGTTGCTCCTTCTGTGACATGCAGATACCTTAATACAGTATAAGGTATTCCAATTGTAAAATCAATTATGTAAAAATAAAAAGAGATGTGACGATTGCCACACCTCTCTGAATAACATGTTGAATATATTCTATACCTTCGACATCATTGCTCCCTCAACTTTTTTGACTTCCTCAACAGAAACGCCCAAAAGTTCTGCAACATCCTTAACGGACTTCAGTTTGAGAAGAGCGTTTTCAATAAGTTCTGTCCGTCCTTCTTCTCGTCCTTCGGCACGTCTGTTGGCAACAAATTCCTCTTCATTAAATTCTGTTAAACTCATTTCCAACACTCCCTTCTCATGCTTTTGAAAGAAACCCTCAAGAAGTTCTTCCTCAACCGCTTCATTCACTGCTTCCTTGACTGCAATACTTATTTTCATCCCCTGTCTCAACTTTGATTTTACCTTATCAACGTATTTCGCATAATCGGAAAGCGCCTTGCATTGGCTCATAATATCTTCATTATGCCCTTGATTTATATTATACATGGTAGCTGTCCATTCAAATTCATTTGAGTCTGACTTCTTTTCGTATGCTTCTGATAATTTAAGTTTAATCATATCCTCAGCATAATCATTACCATTATAAAAAACGATATATTGCGGTCTCGGTATTTTCACCATCCTCTTACCATATAAATCAATACCTCGCTCTGTAAGTAATGCCTTGTATAATGATGCAAAATAGAGAAATCCTCTTAGTGGCATATTGAGATTATATGTGCTCTGATGCTCATACAGACTCAATTCTGAGTCAAGTAATAATGAAACATCATTTTTCATCTTAACATAAATTACATCATCCAATGTCGTTATGGTAATATCATTAGGATTATCGTATTGCGTCTCATTAACTGCATTATAAAGACTTAATAACCACTCCTTGTTTTCACCAAATACAAACCTAAATAGCCTGTCCTTGTATTTAACATTTGGTATTTCATTCCCAATTTTCATTTGTGTGCCTCGCTTTCCCATTTGTACGAATAGATTATCCAAGCAAACGGGAATAGCGAATAAAAACTTCTATTCAATTAATTGTTTAGTATCTCAATGACTTCATAACTGATTATAGTTATATTATATGCTTTCGCGAAAGATTGTACAACCTTTAACATTTTATATTTTCACATATATATATCACTCAAAAAGTGTAGTCGCAAAGTTATGTATATGATATACTAAAAAAAACTGCTCTGCTGTAATGAAAATTTTACCATAGCACACGGTTGGAGGACATTTCATGAAGGATGATAACGAAAAAACAATTGATGCCGATAACGACAGAGTGACCAAATTAAAAGAGAAAATCAATGAACGCTGGCGTTTGAATCTGTTCAAAATCTGCGTTGTATTAGCCGCAATCTGCAGTATTGCCGAAGTTGTCATCTATTTGATTGATTCCAATACCAAAACTCTGTTTCTGCCTAACCTGCTGTATCAATTCAGATTCATCTATATTCCTTCCTTCATGAATCTGATCGTCATACTGCTCACCTATCACTATATCAAAGCGCCAAAATTATCAGATACAGCCAAGAATATATGGTCCTGTGTTCTAATTTATTTTCTGTGTGCCAACACGCAATTCATACATTATGTATATGGTCCGCTTTTGATGCTACCGATTATATCAATCTTTGTTTCAATTATGTTTGGTAATCGAAAGTTGACGCGCGGAATTACAATTGCATCGCTGATTTCACTAACTGCTGCATCTATTGTCAGTTCACAAGAATTACGTAAAGGCGATCCGCAGCTGCTCATTGATTCTGCGCTTGCCGGACTTGTCATCATTGTTGCACAAATTGGTGCTTCTCTCATGATATCCTATGTCAATGAACAATTTGATAATATCGCCAAAAGTAATATGCGTGAGAAAAAATTAATAGAAGAATTACATCTGGATCCCCTCATGGGTATCTTTAACCGCATGGCCTTAAATGAAAAAACCGAGGAATGTATTAACCTCGGTCTGACAGATGATAATTGCCATATGCTGCTTCTGGATGTAGATAATTTCAAGAAAATCAATGATACATACGGACATTTAAACGGTGACGAGGTACTGATTAAATTGTCCGATACAATTCGACAATTCACAGGACGCAACGTCACCGCTTATCGTTATGGTGGTGAAGAAATTATATTAATTATGCAGCACTTTTCTTTTGAAAGTGCCTATGAGCTTTCGGAAAAACTACGTTTGGCATTCTCTTCCTTACGATTTGATTTTGCTCCGAATGAGATTGTCACTTTCAGCGGTGGTCTAGCCACTTTGTTGGAACATGAAACCGCAGGGGATTTCATATCACTTGCCGATCAGGCCCTCTATCAGGCAAAACGCCTTGGTAAAAATCGCATCATCAAGTACACAGAACTTTAAGACAACTGTTTACACGGAACTGTAAGATAGCATTTATGCGGAATTGTAATATTGCATTTACGAAAAATTGCTCTTTATCGGCTTCCGCCACCGCTTCCGCCACCTGACGAGCCACCGCCGCCACCGCTTGATGAACTTCCGCCGCTTCCTGCACTGGCACCACTGATTCCTGCATTGGATATTGCATTAATCACCGCATATGAGCCGGCATAATCACTATAATAAACAGCATGATTTGTAAAATAGTCCGGATAAATTGCTCTGAATTGTTCTGCTATCGCATCTGCCATTCCGAAAATCTGTGCAACAATCAAATATTGATCCCAAAGCGTCACCTCTTCAGGCTGACGTTCATTGATTAATGTAAAGTCCTTCAAAAAGTTCTTAAACTGATACAAATTGATAATTTCTGCTCTTCCGCTCTCTGTAAATGCTTCCTGAGAAACAAGTGAAAATCCAAGCATTCCGGAGGACGGTATCTTTCCAAGATATAAATGATCTGTCATGTATAGTTTCCCGGCCGCCTCTATTTCCTGCATCATACTGTTCACTTCGGCATGATTGCTGCGCGCCCATCGATACATTTCTTTTTCCTGCAGGATATTGTCTCCTCCGCTTGCCTCAACCAGTAAATTAAACAATCGTCTCTCTGTATGATTTTCCAAATTCTCAGGTATATTGCGCAAAACCACAGAAGGTGCTTCTGCCCCAAGTGCTCCACCGAGTCCTTCTTTTCTTTCCTGTCTGATTTCCACATCTCCCGATTGCAGCCATTTCAAAAGATATGCCCCAATGACATGATTCTTTCCTTCATTTAGGCACATCATGCTGCTTGCTGCCGATACTGCTGATATATGGCACTGAAACGGCACTTCACGCGAATAATCTGTGATTGTTTTCTTTTCATTCATCACATATGCAGTTGGATAGGCTTTTCCCATCAGGCTTTCAGATACCTCATCCCCATCTTTTCTACTGCTAAAGAGTGTCCAAATAAAAATAATAACGGGAAACAAAGGATTCAAAAAAGTTGAAAGAATCAGCACCACCCAGAATGCAGGTTTGGCATAAAATTTCACATGTTTTTGATGACTCAAATATTCCCTTGCCTCTTCAAATGTAGTCACCCTACTGTTCTTCTTGGCAACACGACTCATATACACCAATAACACTATAAAAACAACAATGAAAAGTACAACCATTCCAATCACAAAAATATCTCCCGTATCACGGTTTTCCTGATCATAATCACTTCCTTCAAGCGCTCGATCAAGCATTTCATCAAAAGAACCGCCTACGATATTGGTTGTATCAAACATCTCTCGCGGAAAACGACACATAACTGTTACATAATCGTTGCTGCCGAGACTGCTGTTGCTCGTTGCAGATACCAATCCATTTTCTATATAAATAAAACCCTCAAAACCAAATGCCCATACACCGACATCATCTGTTGTAAATTCCGTACCCGGTTTTGTCACCGTAACTAAGATACGCTGCGGCGGACTTGACAATTCATCATTAATCACACGTTGATTAAACCCGCAATAATCATCAAAGCCCTTTACAAAATCAGTCATATGATAATTCACGGTAAACACATGATCGCCGTAACTTCCGACACCCCAACAGAGTTCATAACTACCATTTCCTTTATCGACAATTCCGCACTTTCCTGCTTTTTCTTCAATGGAGCGGTCAACATCCCAGTATCCTTCATTCTCGTAAACAGTTCCTGTTTCATCCATAACCGAGAAATCCTGAATTTCTATTTTCCCAAGGTTGCCCTGAGCCAGATACCATTCTGTACCGTCAGCCACCTGCACATCCCATGTCTCCGTTACATCGGCACTGCCATCCTGATTCAATTCAATGTAAATATCAACACTGTAAATCTCCGGAGTATAAGCATACACAGATTCCGGTGCAACAAATAGTATAGATACAAGGCATACGCCAACAAAAGCCAACAATTTCTTCATGTAACTCATTGTATCTCCCCTTTATTCTAAAAATCTCTTACATCTGCGGTACTTCTGTCTTTGCTTCATCTGTCTGTAAGTAATCTCTTACACTGAACCCAAACATTCCGGCAAAGATCATAGACGGAAACTGTCTGACCAAACGATTGAACTTCGTTACCGTATCATTATAAGTCATACGGCTCATTCGCACCTTGTTCTCATAATCATTGACACTGTCCATCGTCGTAATGTAAACCTGATCTGCTTTCAAATCCGGATAAGCTTCTGCAAGGGCAAATAATTTACCTGAAACCTGCTGCAATAACTTCTCCTGCTCCTCTACTTCAGAAGCACTGCTCTTTGGTGAAATATTCTTCCTTTCACCAACAATAGACATCAAGGTTTGATATTCATAATCCGAATACTTCTGTGTCATTTTCGAAAGATTTACAAGTGCATCCCAACGGGATGTCTGCTGTACTCCAATCTGAGACAACGCATTCCCACAGAGTTCGTCGGTGTTCACCAAATTTCTCTGTGTCGAAATTGCAATTGCTGCAACGATAACAACCACAACAATCAATACAATCAAAATAGCCATCTTTCTCCTCCTTATTTAGCGACCTTAGTCTTCTGCAATCACAATTAGATAATCCTCTTCCGTAAACATAACCTTATCTGTCTTCACAGGACCCACTGTCAACTGCATCTGTCCATTCACCATCTTTTTATAACCCAGTAGAATCTCATTCTTCTGTTTTACAATTTCGGTCAGTTCATAGAAATTGATTTTCTTGTTCATTTTAACATAATTCTTTGCCGGTTTCATATAAAGTTCTGAACCATCTGAAGTAAGCATCGTTGTAAAGAATGACAGCAGATGTCTGTTCTCTGCAATCTGTGCAATCATCAGGCTTGTAATAGAACTGCCGACTACAAAATCATTCACATTTGCTACCTGCATCAGCTTCTGGTTTTCAACAGAATTCATTTCACTTGTAATATTAATTTTCCAATTGTTTTTGGCTAAAATCGCTCTGATTTGCAATAACAAAATCAAAATCTTCTCATCGGCTTCTTCGGAGTCACATTCATCATCTGCAAGCAATAAAATGTTCCCGGTGTCTTCCTGTATCAGTTCCTGCAAACCGGATAGTTCAAAAATATTCTTTTCCATCACCGAAACCTGATACTTTACATTTTTCCACTCACTGACCTCATCAGCCGGAAATGCTTCACCCGCAATCGTAATCCTCGAATCCTCAGTCAGAAATTCTTCTAATTCTGCCAAAAGTTGTTTCAAGGCTTTGTTATAACCAAGAATCAACATATGAAACGGTTCCTGTTCGGTAGTCTGACGTTCTGCCATATATGCCTTAATATCCACCTGTGAAGCCACTGCCTTCGGCTTTGAAACACCATCGTCTTCCGCCAGATGTATCATCCTGTCTCCCGCCTCTATCACGGTATCCATTGGCGGATTGAGCAAAGGCGTCTCACCCTTGCACAAGCCAACTACAATCGAGAAATCAAACATATTTAGTACATCACCAAACTTCTTACCCGTAAGTTCCGGAAACTCCTCAAAATAGAACTCGCTTCCGCCAAAATCAAACATATCTGTCAATACCGATGAAAGTCCCGGCTGTCTGCATGTATTGGCGATGACTCTTGTAATCATATCTTCAAAGAAGATAATCTCTGCCTTGCCCTCACCTGCAATTCTTGCTGCTTCAAGGTTTTCTTTGTTATGTATCAACGCCGTAATATAGGTATCATTGTCAAATACATTCTTTTGTTTCATATAGGCAACCACTGATAAAACCGCTTTAATTGCCGCAAAATCCTCTTCTTCATTGACAATAATGGAACGTGCTGTCTCGATAGAAGCCATTTCCAATAACGCAGTATTTGTAGGCTTTCCGCTACGGCAAATCACACGTGTTGTCTTAAAGTCTTCAATGTGATTTTGTATCTCCTCATCCATGACTTCTTTTTCTTCCTGTCCAATGACTAAAATACAGGCATTCTTATGGTTGGAATTTGCCTCAATCAGTTCTGTCATAACTGTGTAGATACTATCATTAAAGCCAATAATCACCGTATGGTTTTCTTCGATTACTCTTGAAAAACCTTTACGCAGACTATTCAGTTTTTCTTCAAACGCACTGCTGATAATACCAATCAAAATACTGGTTACAAAAATACCGCAAATCGTTACAATGGTCATCAAAATCACAAAGCCGATATCAGAAGTCTCATCACCTGCCAGCGTTCCGGCATCCAATGCATGCATCAAACTCATCCATATCTGATTTCCTGTGGAAGCATCACTGTTTCCGATACAGCTCAGAACACCTGTAATCACAACCACAATTGCCGTAATCAAGAATAGCATTCCGATTAATGCAACTGTTCCCTTTCCCATGAAATTATCAAACGCATACCGTAACCGTTCCCTGAAACTTACCTTCTTCATTACTCATATACCTCCGTTATGATTTCATCTCCCTCAACATAGAACGTGATAACATCATAATAAGCGGATTGGTTCTGCATGTCAACCATTTCAAACATCATGAGAAATTCGCCATCTCCCATATACTGATCTTCAAATTTCGTGTCATCAGTCACTGTGAATGTCTCACTCTCTGTCAGCACATAATCATCATCTCCGGAATAAGATGCTCCATAGAGAAGCGTCGTGATTTCGTCCCCTGCTTTGAGTTTTATCAGTTCCTTGTCTGACATACCCGAGTCCTCAACCCCGCCTCTGGCACCCAGAATCTTATATGCCTCATCCGTAAAATTGTATGCCACCTGAAGATTGTACTCCTCACCATTTAGCAGGATTGGTACCGTATACAGATTATAGTCTTCCTTCTCATCCACAAGTTCCATATAAACGAAATGCCCATCAATGGCACCCCAATAGCCATCAAAATTATCCGAAAATACGCCATTGTCCCAATCAGCTTCCAGATTATTGTCGCGTCCAAGCAGCATCGAAATATCATTTTCCTCTTCTACATACGATAGTTGGAAATAAACAGCCTGTAACATATTCGCTGTCTCTGCTCCGATATCAAGTGTTGCATATCCTTCTTCATTGAGGATAATCGGATAGTCTTCCAAACCACTCGATGCAAATGTTGCAATCTCCGGCAGACTTTCATAACCCATTTCTTCTATAAACTTCTGACCTTCTGCTGTCAGAGCGCCACTGATTTCATATCCATACAGATATTTGAAGGGCTCGCTTGCACCGATTTTCGTATATCCGTAATAATCATCTTCATCTGCATTATAAGAATGATAACAGGATAATCCTGTGGATTGCGAACGATAAGGACCATTTACTTTATAAACAATACTTTGTTCCAGACAATTCAATAAATCCGCACTTGTTTCCGGCAGCAATTCCTCTGAATATTTGACCAAATCGCCCAAATCCACCATGTTGGTATATCCCTCTTCTTTGGAATTACCACCATAGTTTTCCGCCGAGCGTGCAGAACGTGCAAATTCTGTTATAAATGTATCGTCTTCACTTGCAGAGCGCAGTGCTTCTTTTCCGACATTGTCATATGCCACAATCAATGGCTCAACTGCACTCAAATCCGTCACAGAAAGTGTAACAGAGTCTTCTGTCCATTCCATCTCACAACCCTCTACATAGCTGTCACAGATAGCCTTGCCAAGTTGTGCGCCATTCATTTCAGGATGATCTGCCAGTTCCTGTAGCCAGCCTGTATAATACCAGCCGTTTCCCGGCTCTGTCTCTTCTGATGCCACCATAAACTTTGCAACATCCATAAATGTAAAGGCAGTATCAATCGTTGCCATCAGACATGCATCAAATCCAACTAATTCAAACGGTTGGTCATTGATTGATACTTCATAGACATCTGAAAATGCATCATACATTTCATCAAGCGTCAAGGAATCATAGTTATAATTTTCATCAAATGCAACGCCTGCAACGCTGCCGCCTCCATGATTCCAGAACAAAACTGCCTGATGGTCTGCCGGATAATTTTCTTTGCAAAAAGTCAGAAAATCATGCAGTGTATCAGGATCTCCCATGTTTGCCAAAGACTGCTGCTCAATCAGTTCCATTCCGTTGCTTGAATATACATAACGCTCCAGATAATTAGGGTCAACCCAATCATTCTGCCATCCATATGCGCCACCGGTTTCAATTACAACTTGTACGTTTTCTGGAAGTTCAACCTCCAACATTTCCATGATATCAGAGGTTGCCGCACCATCTTCGCTCTCCAAATCACTGCCGCACAGATACAAATAAACCGCCCATGTATCATCCGGACTATAACCGCTTCCCGCCAGTGCCTCATGCTCTGCGCTACCCTCTTCATCTATGTCATCAAACACATCGCCAAAACCTGTTTCATCCTCTTCTGTATACTCTGTATCAGTTTCAGAACTAGTTTCTTCATCATCGGGCAGCAAAATTGCCAGCAAAAGAAAGCTGGCAATTAATACTGCGAGAATAATCAATATCCATTTTATTAATTTCTTCATCGCACAAACTCCTTATTCTATTTCTTACAGCATTCCCATGCTTTCGCAGATCTCTCTCAGATAACTCGGATCCTGCATCGTAACTGTACATTCTCCATCGTTTGTGCCATGATCGTCCTCAACACTTTCAAACTTCAACAATAAGGTTTGTCCTTCATCCTCATAATCTGCAACTGTAAATGAAAACGGATAATCTGCCAATCCTGATATGGTCTGCTCTTCTCCGACTTCACCTGTCATTTCGCCTACATTGAAATAATCCATTTGGTTAGAACCATTCGGAATAATCATAACCAGACCATTCTGTGCTTCTTCACTCCAATCAAATGCAAGTACGATTTGATAATCCGGTCCATATTCGCCTGCATAAACCTCATCAAACTTTTCAATTTCCGCTTCTAATTCTGCGTCTGTGCCATCATCTGTGTATTCCTCGTCCGCGTATTCTTCGTCCGCATATTCCTCAGATGCCTCTTCATCGATATAATCTCCGTCTGACTGTGCTGCCATCCTAGAATCATCCTCGTCTCCGCAAGCCACCAATCCGCAGCTCAATACACCTACACATAATAACATCATAATCTTTTTCATTTCTTTCATCCTCCTGTATTTTAATCATAACCTTATATATTATAAAGTTATAATTTTATTCTGTCATCATACTAAAGGATGATTTTTTCATATTAATTCCACCTCTTTTGCCAACTGCACCGCAGCTGTTCGATTTTTCACATTTAACTTCACATATATTTTCCCTGCATGCGACTTCACTGTTGCAAGGCTGACCTGCAGCGCATCCGCAATTTCCTGATTGGACATTCCGGTTGCCATACATAACAATACACGGTTTTCCGCATCGGTCAGGTCGGTATGACCATGTTTTGTAGTTTCCAGATACTTTGGATAATATCCTGCCTGTCGTTTTACATTCGTAAGCAGAAGTTCCAAGTATGCCTGATACTCCGTTTCTCTCTTTTTTCGTACCGCATATTCTGTTTGATAACGCGTAAGCAACGGTTGAATTGCAATCCCTAAATCCGCCACAATACGAATCAGGCGATATTCATATGTAATATCCAATGCTTTTTCAAGTTCCTCTTTCCACGTAGGTTGCGCACTGCGATACAGGATAATTGCACGAAGCAGTTTCGACTCTGCCAGATTATAATGACGCCCGTACATAACAAAATACTGCTCTACCCTGTCCAACAATGAAAGTGCTTCCAGATACATTTCCTTCACAATATACAGCTTCACTTTCAGCAAATACCGATAACGCTCCAAAATGTAAAAATGTTCATTTTCATTTGGCGCTTGCTCTGAAATCCATGCTTCAGCCGGTTCATATTCACCGATTAACATATGCAACCAAACTAAAAATACTTCTATGTTCAAAGGCAATTGTCGCTTCTTTGTCGTTGACACCTTTTCATAAAATCGCTCCATAATGTCACATGCCGTAGACAGCCTGTCCTCTGAAACAAACATCCTGGCAATCAATCCGTTTGCTGCAAACTGTAGCTGTAGATTAGCAGAGATTTCACTCGAGGTCTTTCCACTGTTCAATAGCATCAGACATTCTGTATAATTTCCGTCACTGTTCTTTTCAAACAAGCTCTCTCCCAATGCAATTTCAGCCAGACCGTCTGCATACTTTCCGAATACAACACTCATAGGAACCTTCATCATATGATATAATGCTCTGTCCCGCTTGCTCCACTCACAAAAGTCCAACCCTCCGTTCATAATACCCGGCATATCTCCTGTGATACTGGCCTCCTGCAAATTCAGTTTCATCTTTGACAAATTCATAAATTTCTCAATGATGGTTCCACTGCCCTGATGCGGAAGTGCAAGTTGTAAAAAGGCCAATTTTTCTCTTGCTGTCTTCTTTCTTGCATCCTTTGGTGACACATTCTTTTCAAATTCCTGCAGCATTTTGATATAGTAATCACTTTCCTCTATCCGCATGGAAATAGAATGCATCATTGCCATGGAATACATCATTTCCGGAGAATTACGAATGGTTTCCTCATCCATTTCCAGATAATACTTTTCCAACTCATAATAATAAGCATCTCCCGACAGCATATTGAAATTTTCAATCAACATCTCCGTAATCTTCTGCTTATCCCCTGCCAAGCTATAATACTTTAATGCATTCGGCATATCATTTTCCATTGCAAAATAAAGCGCCGTATTTTCATATCTCTGCTTAATGGTTGCCTCATCATATAGTTGCTTCTGTTTCCGCGCCAGATAAAATTCCATCGGTCTTCTGAAATGATAGGTGGTGTCATCCTCCTGTATTAAAAAGCTGGTATGACTCATCAGCCAATTCAAGGCACTGCTTACATCCGGTTTGCCACACACAATGCAGGCTTCCCGTTCCGTAAATGACACCAAATGTCCCATATTCAAAAGGAAATTTCTGATTTCACGGTTCCAATTCACCCACACATTATGATCCAAATAATCAAATAAATCCAATCTGGAGAGTTCAATGATCTGCTCAGTCAGTTTTTCACTGTCCTTCCCTCTGTGTGCCATTAATATCAGATACACAATCCATCCATGCGTCTGCTTTACAACCTGTTGCAGATAGGTAGGATTGCAGGTGATATCATATAATTCAAACAATGCCTGCGCTTCCTGATTGTTAAATGCAAGTTGGTCATTTGCATAATAAACCAGTTCGTTTGTAACCTCATACTTTTTCAGATACGAGGGAATCCATGCTCTGCTTAATAAATAGAACTTTGAATTTCCTGATATTGTCTCCAAATATTCATTGAAACCAAGCATCTGCTCGGTTTCAAGATTTTGTAAATCGTCAATTAAAATATGAGCATTTTTGCTTTCAGCTGCCCGTTCCACCTTCTCAGCAAACTCGTCATCGGTTACATCAATGCTGATATAGGGAATATTGGCATACTCAAAATACTGCTTCATCGTGGTAGTCTTACCCCAGCCTGTATTCGCACACCAATATAGGATACGACGATGCTTCATATCCTTCTGTATCATCTTATAGATACGTTCTCTCTCAACTAACCTGTTTTCATTGATTTTCTTCATTTGTTCCGCCTTAATCCGCTATATATATTCTATCGGTAATGCAACAATATTCTCTTTCAACCATAACGGTGTATCATACATACATAGTATAACACCTATTCCTCTTTTCTTGCTATGAATTTTATCAAGAATATCAAATGCATTTGTCATTCCAAGTTTCGGATTGGCTGACATTTTAATCTCAATGGGATAAATGACATCATCTTGTTCAATCAATAAATCTATTTCCACTTCACGTTCTGTCTTTTTCCCATCTTCTATGCGCCGCCTCTTATCTTTCCCTCTGTAATATGACACATTCATCCTATAATCCATGCCTGCATTTGAAAAAGATTTTAATATTTCAGATACCGCAAATGTTTCGAACAATTCTCCTGCCATTGCTCCGTTCATAGCCGTTTCCGCTGTTTGATATTTGGTCAAAAAGCATACCAGTCCTGTATCTCTGAAATAGATTTTAGGTGTTTTAATTGCCCGATTCAATGCTGAATTGGAATATGGTTGCATGACATATATAATGCCCGATGCTTCCAATAAAGATGTCCACTCCTTTACAGTGCTGACCGCCACCTCAATTTGTTCTGCCACATTAGAGTAATTCAACATTTGCCCTGTTCGTGCTGCCATAGCCGTCAGAAACTGCGTAAACTTCAGTTTATCTTTTACATTGCCAAGTTCATTAATATCTCGATCAATATAAGTCTGTACATAGGAACTATAAAATGTTTGCCAATCAACATTCTCATCAATAAGCGCCGGGTATCCTCCCCGATGTATGATGTTCCATATATTATCGCAATGATGTACTTCCTTTTCTCTTGCTTCAATATATGTCTGTGAGGGGATAAATGGTTTCAAAAATTCACATCCGCTCATCTCTCGCATAGATAGTCCGGATAATTCCAATATACCCACACGTCCTGCCAATGTTTCTGATACATTTCTCATTAAATGATATTGTTGTGAACCTGTCAGACAAAATCCTCCCTTTTCCTCTGTCTTATCACATTCCATCTTGATATACGGAAATAATTCTGAAATGTATTGAACTTCATCTAATATGATAGGTGGTTTGTTATTTCTAAAAAAGAGGCCTGGTTCATTTTTTGTTTCTGATAATAGGACAGGGTCATCAAACGTAATATACTTTCTGTTTTCATACAGATGTCGTAACACTGTCGATTTTCCGACCTGCCTTGGCCCTGTAACAAGTACTGCTTTAAATCCTCTTTCGGTTTTCAATATGGTTGATTCAATTGCTCTTTTTATATACAAAATATCTCCACCTTTCAAAAATGCGACTAATTTACGATACAATCATAACATAGTCGCATTTTGTTTGCAAGATTATTTTGCGGAGTTTGAAAGAAAAAACCTATCCGGCAATGGATAGGCTTTTTCATCTTGCGACTAAAGTATGATGTTGTGTCGTTTTAGTAGCGGTTATCAAAGATTCTGCGTGACTTCTTCTCGCTTCTCGGCAGCTCTCCAATTTCTACCGGTTTTACAAGTGGTGTCATACCGATTTTAATCTTGAACAGATTGGCAAGTTCAAGGGCTACATCTGTCTTGTTTGCATCCGGTTTTGCCTCAATAAAGATTGTCAGGATATCTTTGCCACCTAAGTGGTCAATCATAACCTGATACTCACTGGATGCGCCCTTGACATCGCGAATGACATCTTCTATCTGACTTGGGAAGATATTGCATCCCTTTACCTTAACCATATCATCGGTTCTTCCAATCAGTGTATCAATTCTTGGATGTTTGCTGCCACACGGACAGTCGCCAAGTACAAATCTGGACAAGTCATGTGTACGGTATCTGATGAGCGGTGCGCCCTCTTTTACCAGTGTTGTAATAACGATTTCTCCAATCTCACCGTCTTCCACCGGTTCCCCTGTCTTTGGATCCAATATCTCTATGTATACATAATCATCCCAATAATGCATTGCCTTGCTGTGGTCACAGTTAATGGCAATACCCGGTCCGTATATCTCTGTCAATCCATAGATATCATACAGAGAAACGCCAAGCTCCTTTGCAATACGCGCACGCATCTTATCGCCCCAACGCTCAGAACCGATGACACCCTTCTTCAAATGAATGTGCTCACCAATACCGCGCTTTGCAATTTCCTCTGCCAATAACAATGCATAAGAAGATGTTGCACAAAGTACCGTAGACTTCATATCCATCATCATACGAAGCTGCTTATCTGTATTACCCGGTCCCATCGGAATGACCATGGCACCAAGTTTCTCC